>CAYUJC010000164.1:0-1521 GCA_964444945.1 uncultured Desulfuromonas sp. | reverse complement strand
TGGGGATGGAAGGTGCCGCCAAGCGGATTGATATTATCGCCACCGCCTTGACGGCTGAGATGACAGCAGAGGATCTGATCGGTCTTGACCTTAGCTATGCTCCGCCCTTTTCCCCCGTTTGGGATCCGGTTCAGACCGCCGCACGCCAGCTGATTAAAAAGCTTTGACAACTTCAGCGCACACGTTGGTTCAGATACTGCACACAGGCGGAGGAGTATCATGAGAAAAGGATTAATGGCGTTGTTGGTAGTGGCTTTTATGTCATGCGGGGTTACCGCGGCCGTGGATGCGGCAGAACAGAAAAATACCGAAGACTATATTCAGAAGGAATCTGCGATGCAATTCAAAATTCCCCATGCTCTCAAGGTTGAACACGAAGAACTGCACGCAACGCTGCACAAAGCTACGCAGGAAACGGGCGAACTCGGTGTTGCCGCCAAGGCAGTTGCGGCGCTGCTGCAACCGCACTTCGTCAAGGAGGAGGAGTATGCTTTGCCACCCCTCGGGCTGCTACCTGATCTGGCGCAAGGGAGGGTAACCCCAGAGATGAAAGAGGTGCTCAAGTTAACGGATAAGCTCAAGGCCGAGCTTGCGCAGATGCTTGAGGAGCACAAGGCCATCGTCGTCGCACTGGAAGAGCTGACTGCAGTGGCCAAAAAAACGGGCAAGCCAGAGTATGCAGAATTTGCCGAAACCCTCAAGTTGCACGCACAGACAGAAGAAGAGGTGTCGTACCCAACCGCAATATTGGTTGGGGAATATGTGCGGGAAAAACTGCAGGTGCCATAAAATTATGAAATACAGACATTGTGCTTGCCACCAGCGCCCACAACTGGTGCAGATCACTACAGCCTATAGGAGGAGTATCATGAAAAAAGCATTAATGGCGTTGTTGTTATTGACTCTCTTAGGAAGCGGGTTGACCCAGATCGTATATGCGGCAGAACAGAAAGATACCGAAGATTATATGCCGAGTCTGATCACCAAAACGCCCCTGGAAGGGCGGATGCTGGCGATTAAAATAATCAGGAAAACCATAGGGACGATCCAGCAGGATCCTGAGATCAAACAGGCAGTAAGAAAAAAATATGAAGATGACCCTCAGCTGCTGATGTATGCGGCGGAGTTGGTGGCGATAGAATTTAAAACCATCGCCATTGCGAATAACTACTGGCGTGAAGTTCGGTAACGTGTAAGGACGGTTTTAGAGACGGCATACGGTAGCCACACGTTCCCACGCAGCGCGTGGGAACGCAAACCTGTGGTTAGCTTAAAAATTATATCCCCGCTTTCACGTGGATGACGACTTTTGCACCAGGCTCGTCTGCCAGGGCTGTGGGCGCAGACTTTTTCTCTTGACGGAGCGCCTGTTTTGGTTATAGTGAGTAATCAATTACTTACTACGGAGAAATATTATGCGTCCTGTGTCCAAGCACCTGCCCGCTGAAGAGCGGCGTGCCGCCACTATTATGGCGGTTGTTGATCTGTCCGCTACACAGAATCCCAGTGAAATTACCACAG
>CAYUJC010000163.1:0-1673 GCA_964444945.1 uncultured Desulfuromonas sp. | reverse complement strand
CGGGTTTGAAGAACTGCACGCACGCCTCAGCCGACATCACTTTGTCGAGCAGGGATTTGCGCCGTACACGAGTTTCAAGACTACCGAATTCTGACATTTGTCTTCCTCCTTGATACGATTTAAAAGTTTACATCATCAGCCCGGTCTCCGAGCTCAGGGTCACGTGCCGAGGCACATATAAATAATCTTTGCGGGTATTCTTATGTTTTCAGCTTGGGGTTCATCGAGCATAGCTCCAAACATGCGCAAAAGCGATGATCCTGGGTACGCATGTTTTTAGCACGTCGACTTGTAATTTAAACCGCAGGCACATTAAGTCTCAGTACATATATGGTAAAAAATGAGAAACTAAAACCATGTTTTGAAACCACGTATAATATATGTGATAATTCATGTCAAGAGAAATTAAGTTGCCTCTGCGCTTGCGCACTATGGTAAAGGTTTGCAGTTGTCACCGCAAGCGCCAGCGTTAGTATAGCGTAAATACCTGAAATAACAAGATTGATAAAACTTATTATCGGACCTCGCACATGTGCAAATAGATGTTGGAGGATGTAGTGCTGGTACAAATGTTCTTTGGGTAGCTAATAAAAAAAGACTGCGTTCTATTTTTGTCAAACTGATGCTGGGGTCTGATTTGGAAGTTATCTGCTGGAGTTGAATGCGGGGATCTATGAAATTATTTACTTGATGGCCATCAAACCTAAAAGGTCGGAGGTGTTTTAGGGTTGGGTGGAGGTTGGCAGGTTGTTGATAGCCCGGAACCCAAAAAGCCGCCATGCAGGAAGTGCATAACGGCTTTTTGGAGGTATGGGGGTTAATGTTTTTCAGAGGTGAAAGGCTACATTATTCACACAAATCAACCTTGATATCCCAGTTCTTGATCTTCATGGTTCCATTCACCGCCAGGTTCTGCTGCATCTTGAAGCAGCGGTCGAACAGTTGCGGCTCGTGGCCAATGCCCTTGCTCAAGGTTTCCTTGCAAGCGCGGTCGAAGTAGTCCTGCAGAATCGGGCGGTACTCCGGGTGCGCACACACATCAATGAGCTTCTGGGCCCGGTCTTTCGGTGCCAGCCCCCGTAGATCCGCCAGCCCCTGCTCGGTCACCAACACGTCGAGGTCGTGCTCGGTGTGGTCGATGTGCGGAGCCTTCGGCACTACGCAGGTGATGCCGTTGGGGTCAGTTTTACTCGGACGGCTTGACGGTGTATGCATAATGGAGAGATATGCATTGCGCAGAAAGTCGCCACTACCTCCAATACCGTTAATCATGCGGGTACCGCCAACCAGGGTGGAGTTGGCGTGGGCGTAGATGTCAAACTCGATCGGGGTGTTCATGGCGATGCAGCCCAGGCGCCGGATCGGCTCTGGAGCGTTGGCGATAGACAAGGGGCGCAGCGTGATTTTGTCCGCGTATTTATCCCAATTTTCAAGAAAACGGGGGAAGCCGGGCTCTTCAGACAGCGACAGTGAGCATGATGAAGCGCAATCCAGCTTGCCGGAATCAAACAGATCCAGCATGGTGTCCTGCAGAACTTCGGTGAACACGGACAGGTTGGAGAATGGCCCATTAGCTAAACCACCGACGACAGCGTTGGCAATGGAGCCGACTCCGGATTGCAGCGGCAGGAGGTTCTCCGGCAGGCGCCCAGCTTTAACCTCAGCAGAGAAGA
>CAYUJC010000162.1:0-1684 GCA_964444945.1 uncultured Desulfuromonas sp. | reverse complement strand
GGAGCAATAAAGCGCACATTATGGCCGAGCTGTTTCACAGTGCAATAGATGAAGCCCTGCCTGCTTCCGCCCTGTGGCAACATCGAAACGTAACCATTGTGCTGGATGCTGAAGCGGCGGTGTTGCTGCGAAAAAGCGCCTGGGCAGAGGACTCCAGGGTAGGGCTTCAGGGACCGATCAGACTATCTGCATAATTCTACCCAGTTTATTGGCCAAAAAACTACGTTATTTTGCACTTAATTGTTTCAACTTCAGCTAGTTGGCTTGGTCCGACCCCCATTTCTTACACTCCCACGACGGCACACTACAGCCTGGCTAGTTACACATCAGGTTTCCTCTTCCATTTCGGCGCCCACAAACCTCTGCCTGTGCCATTTCCTGAATCACGCGGCGTCATCTCATCTTCAACCTGGGGAATAACCTCGGTGATGGCGCCCTCTCTGAGAAACATAGCTCTTCGATTGATCCAGACAACCAGAATCGCAGCGGTCACGAAGAAGAAAGTATCGTAAGGTTGTGCGTCGGGCCAGGATTCCCCAAGCCAAACTGAAAGTAATCAGCAGAAATGCCACTAAGGGGATGAAGGGAACCTGATGTCTGACAGTGCCTGATGCGCCTATAATCATAACTAATTTAACAATTTCACTTCTCCGCCCTGGCAAAACGAATCGCCCTAACTTCAGCCTTGAAGAAAGGAAAATACTCATTTGTGCCAAACATGTTTCCAGCTTCGAGCCTAAACGGTAATTTAAAGCCTTGGACAATACGGAAGTCCGATAGAGTACCACCGAACGGTTGTAGGCGATGTGATTTTTCTGGGTTTGCATTGCTCCAACGCATAAAGAAAACCTCAATAGGTTGCCCCTCAGCGTTCACTGTTACATCGACTGCCTGTGAAAGCTCTCCGTGGGTGATGGTAACGCGAGCGGTATGCTCATCAACCCCTTCCCACGTCACACCTGCCCTCGGCAATATGGCAGCAGGGGTCCAAAACACTGCTTCAGCGGCGTAACGTCCGTAGGCAGAGCGGGCATGATCTGAGTCACCTCCCATCCGTGCCACTGGTATAAAGCCCAATATTCTAAATCTTGTCCATCGTCCAGAATCGGAACCAGACACCGGGATGATACCTGGTAAATTCAAGCGCCATACAAAGCCATGAGGCGCTGCGAGGATCTGATGTGCTTGCATAAGCTGGTAGTCAGGTTCTTCTTGAGAGCCAAGGCTGAACTGTCCCCCCATATCGATTTCTGCAACTGTATACAAGGGCGTTCCTGCTGCAATGGCAAAGTTGAAAAATCGCCGTGCTGGTTCGGGTAAATCTGCCACCATTGATGAGTCGTACCGCGCTGGGTTTGGAGGCTGTAAGGACGACAATTTGTCCCATTCAGCTTGCTCAGCACGCCTATCCAGTAATCGTAAGATCAGAAGCGTGCCAAGTAATAAAACAAGGAGCGTTGAGAATACATAAATGAATTTCATAAGCATTTCATAGTACTTTTACGAGAGCGTTTGCCGCTAACGAGGTGGTAGAAAATCCACCAAGTGAGCACCATAAAAACCTCCATAGGAACCTATCTCAGAACCATCTCAGGGCCGGACCAGCCTGGCTACTTAATTCAACACAATTGAGCCTCTTGCAAAAGGATATTCAAGAAGCTGCATGCAATAAGCAGAAAAGCCA
>CAYUJC010000161.1:0-2046 GCA_964444945.1 uncultured Desulfuromonas sp. | reverse complement strand
CAAAGAAATATTTGCCCAACGGTTCTTGCGGTGTAGTCAGCTTTGGTGTCAAGGGTGGAAGAACCGCCGCTGAGAAAGTATTGAAAGCCCTGAAGTTGGCAGCCATCGAAACCCATGTTGCAGATGCCAGGACATGTTGCTTGCATCCTGCCAGCACCACCCACAGGCAGATGAACGATGCGGAGTTAGAGGCGTGTGGCGTATACCCGGATTTGATTCGATACTCATGCGGTCTGGAAGATGCAGAGGATTTAATTGCAGATTTGAAACAAGCATTGGATCATTGATGTCTAAGTAAGGTTGAGTTGATAGGATTACTGGGAGGTTTTATGGTATGAAAATAAACAAGGAACAATTACTCAGAGATCCTGATATAGAGCCGTCAAGTGATGTTGTCGCGAAGGCGCTTGGAGAGGCGAACAATGCCTATGTGAAGTTTGGATTCCTGTTCGGGAGCACCTGCAGTCGGAGCTATCTTGATGTCATTTAATCAAGTTCCGCTTTCAACGCTTGGATTTTTGTTTCAATAGTCTTTATCACAGCAATAAATTCATCATCGGGTTTCCCGGTGGGATCGTCTAAACCCCAATCCCTACGGCGTTTGCATGGCAGATATGGACATTCCACATTGCAGCCCATTGTTACGACCACATCTATTGCAGGAAGGTCTTCGAGCAATTTGGGTCGCTGAGTTGCTTCCATATCAATTCCGTAATGCTGCTTCATAAGGCGAACCGCATCGGGATTAATGCGATCCTTTAGCTCCGTACCGGCAGAAAAGCTCTCAAACACATCGGAAGCAAGGTGCTTTCCCAGAGCTTCGGCTATTTGGCTTCGGCAAGAATTATGAACGCAGACAAATGCAACCTTCGGTTTACACATGGGAAAATCACCTTGCCCTTCTATGCTTTGCGAAAAGCTATCTCTCGCAATCACATTTTATGTTTCCTGCAATAACTTCCTTCCAATCGCCGATCACGTCGTGAGTCCAACAATCGTCTGCACCCGCCGCTTCACGCATGGTGAGTGCGAGGATATAAGTCAGCTCCTCAACTGTGGCGCCGGCTTCCAGGGCTCCCTTAAAGTGTTTCAAAACGCAAGGTTTAGAACGCCCCTTGATAGATAGGGCAAAACAGATAAATTGGTAGGTCTTTTCGTCTATCGTACGTTTTGAGGCATAGATTTCATCAATCTCGTCAAGCTTCTCGGCAAACTCCGGGAAAAACTCTGCTAACATTCTCATCCTATCTTCCTCCTTGTTTTTGTAATATTTCTATAATCTCATTGGTTTTTAGTACCTTGCCTACAGACACAACCTTTTTGTTTATCACAAGGGCAGGAGTAGTCATTACTCCATATGCCGCAATTTGTGAGAAGTCGGTCACGTGGTCGATCGTCGTATCCATCCCAAGCTGCTCCAATGCGGCTTTTGTCGCCGCTTCAAGCTGATTGCACTTAGCGCAGCCACTGCCTAAAACTTTTACGCTCGCGCCCTCTGTTTTTGCACTTTCCGCTTTTTTCATGCTCTCCGCTTTATTCTTCTTTCCAAACAGTGCCATAAACACACCCTCCTTAATAAGTTTAGCAACAGTTGCCCCCGCAGGAGCATTTTGACTTGCTTTTCTTTCCGACATAAAAGTTCTTCAAATTCTTCGGCAGTTTATAGCCACCGCAGGAACAGCCGGTTTCAGACTGCCCGAATACAGCCTGAAGAATGGATTCGGCGAGCATTTCTTTTGGGGGCACTTCATAGCTTTCCCCATTGTATTCGAACACCCGGCAGTCAACATCGGTTCCGCTGATATCGCTGCAGCAGCCGCAGCTGTTTTCTGCAACCGATTTACAGATGTCCTGCCCATTCACACGGATCGTAGGGGAGGAAAGAAATCGATACTGCTCGGCAAGCTCCGCTGTTTCCATCTCAACTTTTCTATACTCAACTTTGTAACCTGCAAGCTTAAGGGAGGGGGCAAGCGTCAGCATAACCTCATCAAGAACGTTGTCAGTTCCGATGCAACGGTCACAAGTCTTCAGGTCAAGATAGAG
>CAYUJC010000160.1:0-2117 GCA_964444945.1 uncultured Desulfuromonas sp. | reverse complement strand
TCGACGATGTGCCCATTGTCAACTTAACCTTTTATTCAAAACGCTATAACGACCATGAACTGCGCCGTATCGGTGAAGAGGTGTTGTGGCGCCTGTCTCAAATCCGGGATATTTCCAAGAGCTTCATCACTGGCGGGCGCGAGCGTGAAATCCGCGTTGAAGTACAGCCGGAGCGCCTGAATGGTTACAGTACCTCGTTGCTCCAGATTCAGCAGGCGCTTCAGGGAGCGGATGTGGCCGTTACCGCCGGGCATGTTGACCGCTTTAACACCAATTTTCAGGTCAGTACCAATTCGTTTCTCCAATCGGTGGATGATGTGGAGTCACTGGTGGTCGGCGTCCATGCCGGGAGTCCGGTTTACCTGCGTGATCTGGCAACCATTACCGATGGCCCGGCGGAGGCTGAAAATTATACCCGTTTCGGCCACTCCTTCCGCTATCGACAGGATGCCCAGTTGGAGGAGGAGCCCGCGGAATATCCGGCGGTAACCCTCTCTCTGGCCAAAAAGCCCGGCACCAATGCGGTAGATGTGGCAGAAAATATTCTGGCCCTGCTGGATGAACTGAAAGAGGAAATCATCCCCGCAGATGTGGAAGTGCAGGTGACCCGAAATTACGGTCGCAACGCGCAGGAGAAGGTGAATGATCTGCTCCTCTCCCTCGGGTTTGCCTTGTTTACGGTGGTGGTGCTGCTGGCGTTTGCCCTGGGCTGGCGCGAGGCGCTGGTGGTAGCGGTGGCGGTACCGGTAAGCTTCAGTCTTGCCCTGTTTGTCAACTATCTGTTTGGCTACACCATCAACCGGGTCACCCTGTTCGCCTTGATTCTGTCCCTTGGCCTGGTGGTCGATGATCCCATCACCAACGTGGACAATATTCAACGCCATATCTTCATGGGCAAGCGCAAGCCGTTTTTCGCCACCCTCTTTGCCGTCAACGAAGTGCTGCCGCCGGTAATCATGTCCACCGTTGCCATCATCATCTCCTTTGTCCCTCTGTTCTTCATTACCGGCATGATGGGGCCGTATATGGCGCCGATGTCGATCAATGTGCCGATGACGGTTATCTTTTCAACCCTGTGCGCTCTGACCATCGTCCCCTGGATGACCTACGCGCTGCTGAAGAAACGTCCCATTTCAGCTGCTCCGGCAGGGGATTCGTCCGCCGCTGGGGCGCAAAAAGAGACGCAGTCCTGGGTTTTCAGAACCTATCGCAACATAGTGACCCCGTTTCTGGAATCCCGCTTCAAGCGCTATATGCTGTTGCTCACGGTTATTGCCTTGATGGCATTCTCCGTCTCTCTGATATATTTTCGGATCGTACCGCTTAAAATGCTACCGTTTGACAATAAGAACGAGTTCCAGGTGGTGATTGATATGCCGGAGGGGACAACTCTGGAGTCCACCGACGCCGTGGTGCGAGAATTTGAAAATTATTTGCGCCGGGTCAGTGAAGTGAATAATTTCACTTCATACGTGGGGACGGTTTCCCCGATGGATTTTAATGGCATGGTGCGCCACTACTATCTACGTCAGGGTTCCCACATGGCGGATATCCGGGTGGGGCTGGCGCTAAAGGGGGAGCGGGAACAGCAGAGTCATACCATTGTATTGCGCCTGCGCAATGATCTGATGGAGATCGCGCGCCGCAATAACGCGCGGATCCAGATTGTCGAGCTGCCGCCGGGGCCGCCAGTGCTGGCCACCATTGTGGCCGAAATCTACGGCACCCCGGATCATTCCTATGCCGATCTGATCGCTGCCACCGACCATGTGCGCCAGATTATGGAGCAGGAACCCGGCGTGGTGGATATCGACGACATGGCGGCCATGCCCCATGAGCAACTGGTGTTTACGCTGGATCGGGAAAAAGCCGCCCTGCACGGGGTTTCCACCATGGCAATCGTCAATACGCTTAAACTGGCGGTAGGGGGAGATGCGTCGGTCACGTTACACATGCCGGATCAACGCCAGCCTCTGCATATTAAACTGATTCTGCCGCGGGAAAGCCGCAGCAGCATGTCCACCCTTACTCAGATCCCGCTGGCTACGGCGGACGGAAAGATGGTGCCGCTGGCGGAACTGGTCGCGGTTGCGCAAACCCCGGCAGCCCAGAGCATC
>CAYUJC010000159.1:0-2171 GCA_964444945.1 uncultured Desulfuromonas sp. | reverse complement strand
CAGCGCGCCGATGGATTCCGGCTCATCCATTTCGCCATCGCCAAAGAAGCCCCACACGGTGCGACCGTCCGTGTTCAACAGCTGGCGGTTTTCCAGATAGCGCATGAAACGGGCCTGGAAAATGGCGTTGATGGGGCCAATGCCCATGGAGCCGGTAGGAAACTGCCAGAAATCCGCCATCAGCCAGGGATGGGGGTAGGAGCACAGGCCAGTGCCGGTGATCTCCTGGCGGTAGTGCTTGAGCTGATCCTCGCTCAGAAACCCTTCCAGATAGGCGCGAGCATACACACCGGGCGCGGAGTGAGGCTGGAAGTACACCAGATCGCCGCCCTGGTGCTCATCGGCGGCGCGGAAGAAGTGGTTGAACCCCACCTCGAACAGATCCGCAGCGGACGCGTAGCTGGCGATATGTCCACCCAGTTCGCCCTGGGCGCGATTGGCGCGCACCACCATCGCCAGGGCATTCCAGCGCAGCGCAGCGGCGAGCCGCTCCTCGATATCCAGATCGCCGGGATAGGGTGGCTGCTCCTCCAGGGGGATGCTGTTGCGGTAGGGCGTAAGCAGGGTGCGGCGCGACTGTACGCCACGGGTGACGGCAAATTCCGCGAGGCGATCGAACAGGTACTGGGCGCGCTCTTCACCGCAATGACGCACCACCGCATCCATGGCCTCCAGCCACTCCGCGGTTTCCGCAGGATCGCTATCGTGGCGGGGATCAGTCGATGCAGCCACCGGCATCATGTTGGGAGGCGCTGTCATGTTCGTTTCTCGTCAGGACACAGGTCCATCTTACTGGTGGGGACGGGAAATTTTCTTCTGAAGTTCGTGTCGGATAGAGCGAAATTAGGAAATTTTTCTTTTTAATGATGAAAATACAGGATAATTATCTTTATGGGGTAGATGTGGAGCATACTTACCCTCTCCCCGGCCCTCTCCCTGAAGGGAGAGGGTAAAAAGCGATAGCCCATCCACGCACCAGACGCCACCAAAACCACCGGAAACAAGCCGATGAAAAAACTCGACCGCACCGATATCGCCATCCTCAACAAGCTCCAGGAGGACGCGCGCGTCACCAACGCGGAACTGGCGCAGGCGGTGAACCTCACTGCCACCCCTTGCTTCAACCGGGTCAGAGCCCTGCAGGAACTGGGCGTGATACGCCGCTACGTTACCCTCCTCGACCCCGAAGTACTCGGTCTCAGGCTCAATGTCTTCATCCAGGTGAGCCTTGAAAAACAGGTCAAGGACGTGCTTCAGCAATTCGAAGCCGCCATCGAATCACGCCCCGAAGTGATGGAGTGCTACCTCATGACCGGCGACGCCGATTATCTGCTGCGCCTGGTGGTGCCGGATATCCACGCCCTGGAGCGCTTCATCCTCGACCATCTCACGCGCATTCCCGGTGTCGCCAATATCCGTTCCAGCTTCGCTCTCAAGCAGGTGCGCTACAAAACCGCCCTGCCTCTGCCTGAACGGGGGTTGGAGATTGCTGCAAAACAGCTGTAAGCCATAAGCTTTAAACAAGAGCCCTGGGAAAACGTCGCTTTTGCAGAGTCTCACTTACAGCTTATAGCCCCTCCGCAGCCCCTATGGCCTGTCGGCTCAGGCCAGCGCCTTGCGGATCAGGCGAAATTCATCGGCCAGGTCCGCCAGTTCCCGCGCGCCTTCCAATTTGCCCTCCGAGGCCGAGCCCTCGATCTCGGCCCAGTGATCGCGCACATCCTCCGGCGTCAGGTCGGGGTTGGTATAACCCTCGGTGGTTGCGAACATTACCCGCGTCACGCGGCCGCCCGCAGCCGACACAAACTGACCACTGACCGGGCAATCCCTGTGCAGAAGATACAGACAGGCAGCCGCCACCCTGGAAGGGTCGAGGTTTTCCTCCATGAACTTGACCAGCGGCGATGTTTCCAGATCCTTGGACGCCATCGGCGAATACGCCCAGGGCAACACCAGGTTGGCATGGATGCCGTGCGCCTTGCCCTCCCCTGCCATCTGACGGGTAACAGCGAACAACGCGGATTTTGCGACGGAATATGCCACTTCATATCCCAGTGGCGTCAACACGCCAAAGGCACAGGCAGAACCCGTGTTGAGAATCCGCCCGTTACCCGAAGCCACGAGATGATCCCATGCCGCCCGCGTCACCCGCAGCGTTCCCAGCAGATGCG
>CAYUJC010000158.1:0-2178 GCA_964444945.1 uncultured Desulfuromonas sp. | reverse complement strand
CCACTTCCCTTTGGTGCTGGTGACCGGCGCCGGAGCGGAAGCGCGCAACAGCATCATCCTGGTGGCGGGCATGCTGATCGGCACAGTTTTTACGCTTTTTGTCTTGCCGTGCCTGTATATGCTGTTGGCCAAGACGCACGCCCGCGAAGAAATAGACCCAGGGCACGACTCGGAGAAGGTCGCGCCGGTGAGCTACGCAGGTTGATCAGCCGCTCTTTGAAAAAAGGCACTAAAAAGGCAGATTCATAGTTGACGAACAGGGCCTCAATCTCTATAGTACGCGCCCTCGACACAGTGTTTTACGCACTCGTAGCTCAGCTGGATAGAGTACCCGGCTACGAACCGGGCGGTCGGAGGTTCGAATCCTCCCGAGTGCGCCATTTAAATTAAGGGCTTGGCTTAACCGCTAAGCCCTTTTTTGTGGTATTTGCAGCGAACGTCTCGCGCGGATTAAGCAGGGGCTCAGGTGCGGCGATAAAACACCGATACCCGCGCTCCCGTAATATGCATGCTGGAAAGGGTCGTATCTTATTCGCCAGCGTGCCAATTAAAAATTTCATTTTTGGTCAGGTTTTTGGTTTTTTCTGCAAAAGAATAAAACGACGGTTTCTGGTCTATGAACACCTGCCCTGTGAATTCCCATTCGTTCGCGCCGTCAAACAAACCTACGGGTATGGAGTAATGTCCACCTTCCCCCAGGCGGAAAAACAAGTGCGTGCCACATTTGCGGCAGAATCCGCGTTCAGCCCAGGACGAAGAACTGTAAGTCGTGATTTGCTCCGAGCCTTCGAAGCTCACCGCGCTGCCGCACTCCGCTGCAAGCAGGGGACCACCGCCCCATTTTCGACACATTACACAGTGGCAAGCACCCACGCTGTTGCTTTTAGGTGTGGCAGTGACCTGGACGGCGCCACACAGGCAGCTTCCTTTTCTTGTTGTTGTGGAGTTCATTTTATTCACCTCAATTGAAAATTTCCGAAACACTCTAGCACAACCCGTGCATGGATAAATTTGCCGGCGGCAACCGGGAGTCTGCCCGCTCGCGACACCAATCAGGCCCAAAAACCACTGATGATATTCTCGCTCGCAGGTAAGCTTCTGCAGGACCATCCCATCTGGTAGATATCGTCATCTGAAGCTTTCGGTGACTGTCGATGGATACAGCGCATAACTCGCAGCTCCAGCCGGAAGGTCGGTATCAGGTCCTGCGAATGATCTGATTGGTCTGGATGATTGTGAATGCCTCTGGGTCACCCTGGACGGGGTTCAGCTCGAGACCTGTCAACGTCATGTATTCCTGCGTGGTAGGCAGAGTGCGCTGTTTGTTGATCCTGATCTTGATCCGGTACCGCTGGTAGAGAATGACGGTGTGCTCTTCACCGTCTTCTGACAGCGCACGGAAGCGACTAAGTTCTTTCAGCATAAATGTGCCTCTCAGAGGTCTACCATGCCCCGGAGCATCCCGAGCCATCCCCTGACAAGTTCGCGTGCTCCTGCGTGTTCCTTGACTGAAAATGCAGCTGATCGAGCAGCCTTGCTGAGAGAAGGCGGACTGCATCCTCCTCACATTCTTGTAAGCATGACCCCGGTTGAAAGTATCTGAAAACGTCCGTTGGGGCAGAGTTTGACTTTCAGGCCGTTCTCCGTGAGATAGCGGAGTGGTCCGTTCTTCCTTTTGGCCTCATCATCTTCAGGGGAAGGCGCCTTTTCGTACACAGTGATGAGGTAGGTATTGCCGTCGTCACCTTTGGCTCTGAACCTTTCTATCTCGCGCATAGGCAGCGCCCATGTGGGGTAGGCCTATAAATATGGCACGAATGTGACAGTTGGCAAGGTGGAAATGACAGGGGTATTACCAAACGGCTAGGAGGTATTGCGGCAGTCTTGGCAAAGGCTGGGGCGGGTTTTCTGCCGTTAACACCAGATGAATGGAGCACGCAAAATGGGCATGGGCATCATGTTTGACGCAGCACTTTCAGCATGCGTGTGTAGTCCTTGCGGTATTGTTTGGCGAGGCTGCGTTTTTGGGTGTCGCTGAGAATTTTTCCCGACACCTGGAAGAATTTCTTTTCTTCTTCGCTCAGGTGGTGATTCACTTCGTGGGAAAGTTTTTTGGCCGTCGTCAGCCAACCTCTCCCGGAAGTATCTTTTTTCTGAAGCTCCTCGACCAGTTAGTCG
>CAYUJC010000157.1:0-2209 GCA_964444945.1 uncultured Desulfuromonas sp. | reverse complement strand
GTCGGAAAACCGCGGCCGGAAGCACTGCGGCCACTGCCACAGCTTCTCCGTCAGCCGAAGCGCCTCAGCCGTCCAGCCAAGAAACCTCTCGAACGGCTGATGACTCATCGAAAGAGCAGGGGACCAGCCGCTACTTTGACCCCGACCGTCGTTCAGACATCTGGAAATATTGAAGTGCAATGCAGTTTCAAGACGATCATGGTTGGAGCAACAGCTTCCACGTTCCTCACCTTGAGTTTTCTTGAGCCTCATGGGAAGCCTAAGCACCTGGTGGCGCTCTCTGGCGGCGTGGGTGCTAGCTTCCTCCGCGCGCCCCACCCTTGATTTGTCGCATCCCATGGGGTCTTCCCGCCCTGGGACGGCCCGGCGGTGGGAGGGGTTGGCCCCCACGCTTCGCCTTTGACTTGCTGCCCCCCAAGGGGGCTCTTCCCACCTTGGGGCGGCCCGGCGGTGGGAAGCCTCCCTTCAACGGCCCTGGGTACTGGGCAGGTAGCGGGGCTGGAGGATGTCTTGAAGTACGGGGTAGGGGAGCAGTAGCTCGGGCTGCCCCGAAGAGTAGGGAGCGATTGCGTAAGTGTCGTATTTGACGACGACTCCCTGATCGGTCAACGCGAAGTTGTCACTGGCTTGGAAGGGCCAGAGGCGCTGCCAGCCGGCAGGGTCTTCTTGAGCGCCTGGCTGCTCGGTGAGCCAGTGGCGGTGGGCTTCGGCCAGACGACGTTCAAAATCGCCTCGCTTGCCGGGCAGCAGCACTTCATTCAAGGATAGAACCCGGTTGTTGTGATTGTCCCAATTGAGGAATTGGGTGGCGGAGATACCATGGGCCGCCCCGGTCAAATAGCGCCAACTGCTCAATTCCAATACTGTGAGATGCTGATTTCGGTAACGGGCGCGAGCAGTCAAATCCACTCGGTCGCGGCCGCCCGCAGTTTGCCAAAAATAGCTTTCGAAGCCTCGCAAACTGTCATAGGGTAAGGTCTTGCCGTCATCCAAGGTCGTCATGACGGCCAAGGCATGGTCAACCAGATCCGTCAGCTTTGGGTTACCGGGAAAGACCAGGGAGTCAACGTGGATTGCTGGACATTCCCCCTTGCAATCGGGTTTGTTACGAGACCACTTCAGAGGTTGGGTAAAAGCACCGTCCCGTTGGGTTTGTTCCGCAATCTGAGTGGGAATCAAAGAAATATTAGAAGAAGGGGAGCTGGCGCAGCCTGCCAAGACTAACGCGCATAAAGGCAAGGTCAGGCGATGAAGAATCATTGCACGGTCCTCGCATCCTGGCTAAAAAGCAGTTTGCGTGACTCTTCGTCGGCCACAGACGGGGCGGTGTTAATCTCCGCTGCCTTTTCGTAGGCGCGCCGAGTGGCTGGGCGTGCCTGAATAGCTTCGAACCAACGCTTAAGGTGAGGAAAGTCGTTCAAGTTCTGCTGCTGACGCTCGTGCGGAACGATCCAGGGATAACAAGCCATGTCGGCAATCGAATACTCGCCCGCGATGAACTCCCGATTGGCTAAGCGCTTGTTCAACACAGCGTATAAGCGGGCGGTTTCGCGCACATAGCGATCGATTGCGTATTCGATGCGCTCTGGGGCATACACATTGAAATGATGGTTCTGACCCGCCATGGGACCCAGGCCGGCCATCTGCCAAAATAACCATTGCAGCGTATCGACCCTTACACGCGGGTCTGCACCAAGAAAACGTCCGGTTTTCTCTGCGAGATAAAGCAGGATGGCTCCTGATTCGAACACAGACACTGGCACGCCGCCGTCGGCGGGTGCGTGGTCGAGAAGGGCGGGAATTCGATTGTTGGGCGACAGTGCCAGAAAATCGGGCTGAAACTGTTCACCTTTGCCGATATTGACCGGTATCAAGCGGTAGGGCAGGCCGGTTTCCTCTAAAAATATCGTGACTTTGTGCCCATTGGGCGTCGTCCAATAATGCAGGTCGATCATGGCAGCACTTCCATCAGGTAGGATGGCCAACGGCTAAATGTTGGCACAGACTTGGGGCAAGGGGACTGCGGCACACTTTACCATTTCTGCCCGCAATTTCATCCCTATGTCCAGCACTGGGCAAGCGCTGAGCATAGGGATGCCATCCAGTGGCATCACGAGGGAGAGATACTGATCCGTCCAACATAGCCCGACTCGCTCAGACCGTCTTCATACTGGTATGCTGGTTTTTTTGATGCACCGTTTTATTCCTT
>CAYUJC010000156.1:0-2218 GCA_964444945.1 uncultured Desulfuromonas sp. | reverse complement strand
TGGTTAGCAGCAGCGGGCAGAAGATTTACGCCCCCAAGGGGGTGGGGGCGCTCATCGCGCGCAAGCGCAACGCCACCCTGCCACCTCTGCAGCCGCTGATGTTCGGCGGCGGTCAGGAACAGGGGTTGCGGCCGGGCACGTTACCGGTCCCTCTCATCGTCGGCCTTGGTGAAGCCGCGAAGCTCGCCCTGCGCGAACAGGAACAACGGCGGGAGCGTTGCCGGGCGTTTCGGGCCCAGGCGCTGGCGGCACTGGCGCGCCTTGATGTGATTCAAAACGGAGCCGAAGCCCATTGTCTGCCCCACGTGGTGAATGTCTCGGTGCCCGGCATCTCCTCCGATCAGGCAATCCATGCCTTGAAAGATGTGATCGCGATCTCGAGCACCTCTGCCTGTACTTCCCACACCCGCACCCCCAGCCACGTGCTGGCGGCCATGGGACTGTCGTCTGAGCTGGCTGAAAGTTCGCTGCGCCTGTCCTGGTGTCATCTGACTCCAGCGGTGGATTGGGAGCGCGTAATCGACATTCTCCAACAACTACGTCAAGCGTGAAAGGGATTAAGCTATGAATCAACTATTTAAAGAACTGGAAGAGGCAACCTTGGAGCAGCACATCCACGGAGAATTGCCCCAATGGCTGGCCGACCCGGTGCTGGAGGTAGCACGCAATCCACACCAATATGCAGAGAGCGAATATCATGTAGAGATGCTGCTGGCGCAGGTGCGCGAGTACGACGTCTACGCCGAAGCCGGCTGCTGTAAATGGGCCTACGACCACGAAGATATAAAACGGACGCTGCGCTGGTTACATGAGGCGCAGCAGGGGCCGCAGAAGGGATAATCGCGATGGATATTTTTGCAGAACTCAGACGTACGACTCAGGCGGCGCAGCGCGAGCAGGAGCTGCCCGACTTCCTCGCCGCCAAGGTTTTCGCCATTCTCGAAGACCCGACCCCTTTTCGCGCGCGGGAAGCTGAAATCCGCGAACTCATCAATCAGATCGCACTCTACGACACCTACGGTCAAACCGGTTATCTCGGCATGGGGATAGATAGCGTCATCCTGACGAAGACACTGAAAAAGCTCTGGGGCGAAGGATAGAGGGGGCTTTATCTACATATGGGGCAGAAAAAGCCTGAAGGTGTACATTTTCAGCGAAGATCTACATCTTCAGGCCACTTCAATGCCTCCGTAGCCCCCAGGCAAGGGTTGTGGCTACCCGGCATTACGTGCCATCCAAGGTGCTTCCCGCTTTTGCGCCTGATCCAACCGCGGGGGTAAAAATCAAAACCACCGGAGGCCGTGGGATGGCTAGAGCTTCTTCACAAATTCCGCTTTGAGCTTCATGGCACCGATGCCATCGATTTTGCAGTCAATATTGTGATCTCCCTCAACCAGCCGGATATTTTTCACCTTGGTCCCCACCTTTACTACTGAAGAGGAACCCTTTACCTTCAGGTCTTTAATAACGCTGATGCTGTCACCATCCTGCAGCAGATTGCCGTTGGCGTCTCTGACGGTGAGCCCACCTGTTTCCTCTTGCGGTGGGGTCGCACTCCATTCGTGCCCACATTCCGGGCAGACAAACATCTCCCGATCCTGATAGCTGTATCCACCATTACACTCTGGGCAACTTGGCAAATCGCTCATGTTGAATTCTCTTTCGCTGTTAGGGAAGAATAAAGGGCGCGGCTACGCAAGTGCAGCAGCGCGGCATATGCAAGATCGCGAGAGAATAGCACATAAACAGGTGTCTGTGCTCCGTGTGGATCTGGCTCTATTCCCCAGCCGCTGCTGCTTCCCCTCATAAATATCTTCTCCATAAATATTTGCTATATACATCCCATACCTATTATATCTGGTGCATATCCTCTGCATACACATGGAGTTTTTTAAAATAACTCCTGTAATATCAGTATGTTATGCGGCAAAAGTCTCCTGTCGTGCCTCTGTCAACACCATTCAGCCGTATAGTTTAAATATACACGCCGCCTGGTTTTACCCTGCCGCAGGAGCCTGAAATAGAAATCGAAAGATTGTTCTGTTCGCTTAAAGAGGGAAGAAGATGAACGATTTCAATTGGTTATGCAGGAAAGGGTTTTGCGCCCGAGTTTATTAATAAAACTTGGCACGTAAGTAGCATACTTAGAAAGGCAAGAAAGATCGAAGGGCAACAACACCAGCCAACAAAACGCCCGCACAAAAGGGCAGCAACATAA
>CAYUJC010000155.1:0-2219 GCA_964444945.1 uncultured Desulfuromonas sp. | reverse complement strand
GTGCGGCACCGTTTCCGCAGCTGCGCTCCCCCGCCTTGACCACTTCAGAGCGGAGCGGAAAGGGGGGTGGTCCAGGTTTTCGCGGTGGTCCGGATATTCGATATGCATTCCCACGCGGGAGCATGGGAACGAGATTGAATATATGGCGGGAAGCGAGCGGAGACAAACAACAAAAAAGCCGGGCAGGGAGGCATCCGCGCCGGCTTTTTTGTATGTTGCTGCTGTTTGGTCGTACTGATTTTCCTGCTATAGGAAAAAAGGAGATCGCATCCGATCTGCCACAACCGGATTCGATGTTTGATACATTACCTACTAAGTCAGTCGGGTAATAGGGCGACGCGCGCATATTTTTGCTCCAGAATGCACAGTTTTGCTCTGTGCAAATGCACAGTCTCGTCTATCCCCGCCCGGTAATCTGCTTTATCAACTCCATATTTACGCTACCTTCCTGCTATGGTCCTGCTATGGCGGCGTGGGTAATACGCGCCTGTACCTGTTCCAACCCTGGCAGCGGGCCAATATCGGTACGGAAGCGTATCTGCTGGGAACCCGGTACGATCTGGTTTATCTGCAGGATGCTGCTGCGGCGGTTGTTGTTTCTATCTACATAGTTGATCTGAATCGCGATGGCGGTGACAGGTTCAGTGGTGCCATTGGCAAGGAGGAGGATCAGATAGCCATGCGCGTCCAGACCTGCGCCAAGACGGAGATACCTTTGCGGGTTATCCCCTATATCCAGGCGCACCAGAGCACTTTTGGCGGCCGCCCCTATGGGGGTCTGAGATGTCGCGGCCCCGGCAAAATATTCTTTAGCCGCCCTTGTGTCTCCCTGAGACAGCGCCAACTGCCCCATGCTGTTCAGCGCAGGAGCCGTGGGGAGGTAGTCAATGCTGCGCTGGAGGTCGGCCTGTGCCAGTTGGGGCTTGCCAAGTTTTTCATAGGCAAGACCGCGCTGCAGGTAGTAGTGAAAATAGGTGGGGTCCAGCGCCAGGGCGCGATCGAAGTTCGTGATGGCATCGGTATAGTTCTTTTGTAGCAGACGGATATCGCCGCGTAAACTGTGAAACAGCGGTTCTTTCGGTTGCAGCGCGATGGCGGCCTCCGCATATTGCAGCGCCGTTTCCAGCTCCCCTTTTTTCAGGGCTTTGCGCCCCTGGGCATATTTTTCGTACGCAGGCTGGTCGTGGCGCAGGGGCGCCATTGCCGCCGCATAGCGCTCGACGCCAAGCTCACCGCGGTGCCCAAGTTGCGCGGCGGTATTCCGGTTGGCTTCCACCCGTTCCATGGATGGAGGGTGGCTGGAAAACAGGCCGTCGAGCCAGTTGCTCTGCCGCCCCTCGGAGAGGCGCACGAAGGTTTTCTGCAGCTCCACGGCCGCTTGAGGATCGTACCCGGCTCTGGCCATATACTGCATGCCGTAGTAGTCCGCTTCGAGTTCGGCGGAGCGGCTGTACTTCTGGGTCATCAGCTGTGCAGCCAACCCGGCACCCCCTATGGCAAAGGGCGCATATTCGCTGTTGTTGGTTGCAATGGTGGTGGCCAGCATCGCGCCTTGGAGCAGCATCCCGCGCTCCACGTTTTTGGCGCCGTGGCGCGCAGCACTGTGGACGATCTCATGCCCCAGCACGGCGGCAAGCTCCGCTTCACTGTTGAGTTCGGTGAGCATGCCGCGGTTAATGGCGATTTTACCGCCGGGGAGGGCCCAGGCGTTGGGGGTATCATCATTGATGACGTTGAATTCATAGGGGAGATTCCGGTCACTCACGGACGCCAGACGTTGCCCCACGGACCGCACATACGCGACGAGCTGCGGGTCGGCGGTATAATCCCCCCCCTGCATCTGCCTCCCTGGGCCATATTGTTCCTGCCCCATGCTTATCTCGCTGGCTTCAGGGACGAAAACCAGTTCACTTTTTCCCGTTACGGGGTTGATGGCGCACCCACTGAGGTAGAGCAGAAGCCAGAGCAGCAAAAGAGGTGTACGCAACAGCCATGTATATCTGAACATAAGTGCGATCCTTTGGTAGAAGGCGTTAGAAGCGCATTTCAACCCGGGGTTCACCCGGCGTAAGCGCCTGGCTCGGTTGGGTCAGAAGAATCTGTTGCGAGTCAACGCCGCCGACATCGAGGAGGTGCTGCTTTATTGTGTACAGGCGCTCCTGCAGTAAGACGGTTGCCTGCGCCCGGAATTGTGCCTCGCTCAGTTCTTTAGCTTCTTT
>CAYUJC010000154.1:0-2227 GCA_964444945.1 uncultured Desulfuromonas sp. | reverse complement strand
CCTGGGATCTGATCTGTGAATGGTTCGAGCACGATAAGATCAAAATCGCTCTCGCACGCTATGCATCGGAAGCAATGATGAACCCCTTTGATAACGGGACGGGATTTGGCTTCTACATCATTCTTCCCTATATGTATAAATACGGTATGGGTATCCCTGTGGGCGGGTCCGGGGCATTGGCTGATTCGCTGCTGCGGTGCTTCGCAGACCATGGTGGCACGATCAAACTGGACAGTGAAGTCAAGGAAATACTGATAAGCGGCAATGAAGCACGTGGAGTGCTGCTTTCATCAGGGGAAGAGATATCCGCAAGAAAGGCAGTAGTAACAGGTCTTCATATCTCTCAGGTATTCCCTGATATGGTTCCCGGCGCTAGGTTGCCGGACGGCTTTGAACAAAGTATCCGCGTTTTGAAATACGCGACCTTGCAGCCTATGACTGTACACCTTGCGCTTGAAGAGCCTGTAAAGTTCAAAGTGGATCACGACATTAATGATTTTTTTTGGACAGAGCGTTCCCATTCGAATGTTGAGGAGTTCGCCCAAGGTTTGAGGCAGCTGGAATACGGCTACCCCGTTAGGGATTTTGCCTGTTACGTGCAGCAGTTTCGCGTCGACCCCACCCGTGTTCCAGAAGGTAAGGGTTCCGTCCATATCTATGCTTTTGCCCCGCTGAATCTCAAAGATGGAGGTAAAACTAAATGGGATGAAATAGGTGAAAATGTCGCCGACTCCTTTATAGACGATCTGAGCAAGTTGACCACCAATATCACGCCGGACAATATAATTGGTAAACATTTCATGACGCCATTGGATATACAGCGGTATAACACTGCACTCGTAAACAGTGATATTCAGCATCTGGGATTTTACAGTTGGCAGCTTGGCGGCAACAGACCGGTACCGGGGTGGGGCCAGTACAGAACTCCGGTCGATAAGTTGTACATGACTGGGGGCAGCACCCATCCTGGCGGTGGCGTTACGGGCGGTCCGGGACGAAATGCTACCCAGGTCATTATGGAAGACCTTGGGTTAGACTTCGACAGCGTGATCAGATATTGATGAGTGAGAATGTAGTGTTTGTGGTATGTAACAGTTTACAGAAGGAGGCGCTAAATGTATAGAATCACAGCTCTTGTCAGGCGAAAAGAAGGTTTAAACGACAACGTGTTTAGTTCTCGTTGGTTTGACGTTTTAGCCCCCGCGATTTCGACATTTCTTCGTAAAGATGAAAGTTTACGCCGTTTGGTGGTAAATGTCGCTCCAGACAAGTTGGATGATGAAGTGGCGAAAATTTTTCCTCCACCATTTGATGGGCTAATCGAGTTCTGGTTTGGCGATGCTGATGAGGCCATTAAATCAATGAAGGAATTATCCTCCAACGAGGAACTTTGTGCTATTGCAGAGGGAATCGTTGATGGTCCTGCTGGCGTGGCTTGGCTTGCGAAAGTGGTTCCGTCCAAACCCGAACAAGGGTCTAATATCAAGTTCCTCGCTGCCGGAGATGTGGCTGAAGGTATGTCTCTGGCGGATGCGCATGCTTACTGGAAGGATGTGCACCCTGTAGTTGCCAGGACAGCACCGAAAGTATGGAATAAATTGACACGTTACACTCAATTCCACGGTGTACAGATGCCGAAACTGGAAATAGGGGGCTGGCTCGCAAAAGCCCGCTTCGTCCCAATGTGTTCCGACATGGGATTCGCCCGCCAAAGGGACTTTGTGGATGTTTATACGAGTGACGAGTATGTTTCGATAGTTCGTCCTGATGAAGAAAAATTTTCCCGACCTGGTGAAATGTTGTCTTTTATAAGTGCGGAAGAACGCGACTTGGTTTAGCAGAGCAGCGTGGTATCGATAATAATGCTCGTCGCTTTTAACGGCGGGGAGAGTCATTCTATAGTGACTTCGGCCATCGCTATTATGCTTCCCTTGGCCGGCAGGTTTGGCAGGTTTGGCAGGTTTGGCAGGTTTGGCAGGTAGGTGGGGATTTTGCTCTGTTCTAATGGGGGCGCTCAACCAGCTTCTGGTTACCTTCGAGGATTGGGCTGTTTCCATAAGATAGTGGTGTTTCCGGTCGCTTTGAAATTATTCTGAGCGGATATCGGAAGCGCCTCGACTAGCGGTGAAAAATGACGCAACGGCCTCAAGCCGCGTCGCGATTCCCCGCCCCAACAGTCGGCAGCTTTGCACCGGTGTCGAGCAGCCCCAGCAGCCAGCCGGAGGTG
>CAYUJC010000153.1:0-2246 GCA_964444945.1 uncultured Desulfuromonas sp. | reverse complement strand
GTGCTTGAATTTCCACAACATAACCTGCGGGTGATGCCGCTGTCGCAGCTCAACCTCGAGCAGACCCCGTTCGGACACATAAGTGCAGCCAACGGACGCGCCATGCTGGATTATATCGAATGGGCCTGCGCCCGCTGCCGCGCCGGCGAGGCGGCGGGGATGATTACCGCCCCGATTCAGAAAGAGGCGATTCACGCCGCCGGGTGCGCATTCCCCGGGCATACGGAGCTGCTGGCGCAGCGCTGCGGGGTGGAGAAGGTAGTGATGATGCTGGCGGGGCCACGCCTGAAGGTGTGCCTGGTAACCACCCATCTGGCGCTGCGGGAGGTCCCCACTGCAGTGACCACCGCAGAGATTGTGGCGACCCTCAAGGTTACACACGCAGCCCTGCAGCGCTATTTCTGCCCCACCGCCGCGCCGCGCATCGCGGTGTTGGCCCTTAATCCCCATGCAGGGGAAGGGGGGCTGTTCGGCGACGAAGAGGAGCGGATTATCGTCCCGGCGCTGGAACAGGCGCAGATGCTGGGGATTCAGGCCAGTGGCCCGCACAGCGCTGACACCCTGTTCCACTTCGCGCTGCAGGGTGCGTATGATGCCGTGGTGTGTATGTATCACGATCAGGGGCTGATACCGCTGAAGCTGCTCCATTTTGACGACGGGGTCAATGTCACCCTGGGGCTCCCCATCATTCGCACTTCGGTGGATCATGGCACCGCGTATGATCTGGCCGGAAGCGGAAAAGCGAGCGCGCAGAGTCTGATCGCCGCCGTCAATATGGCGGTGCAGATGTCCTCATCGGACAGGAAGGTTCACGCATGATCGATAAAATTATTGTCAAGGGGGCGCGCGAGCATAACCTGCAGAATATAGACGTAGAGATCCCGCGCGATAAACTTGTGGTGATCACCGGGGTGTCGGGTTCGGGCAAGTCCACCCTCGCCTTTGACACCATCTACGCCGAGGGGCAGCGCCGCTACGTGGAAAGTCTATCCGCCTACGCGCGCCAGTTTCTGGAGCAGATGGAAAAGCCCGACGTGGACAGCATCGACGGGCTCTCGCCGGCGATCTCCATCGAGCAGAAAACCACCTCGAAAAACCCGCGCTCCACCGTCGGGACCGTGACCGAGATCTACGACTACCTGCGCCTGTTGTTTGCGCGCATCGGCAAAATATTCTGTCACCGCTGCGGGCGCGAGATCGAACCGCAGAGCGTGCAGCAGATTGTAGATCAGGTGATGCAACAGCCGGAGGGGACGCGCCTGCTGGTGCTGGCTCCCCTGGTGCGCGCACGCAAGGGGGAATACAAACGGGAATTGAAACAGCTGCAGGCGGAAGGCTATGTGCGTGCGCGCATTGATGGGCAGATTTATGCGCTGGCCGAGGCGCCGGAGCTGGACAAGAACAAAAAACACACCATTGAGGTGGTTATCGACCGCCTCATTATGAAAGAGGGGCTCGAAGGACGCCTGGCCGATTCGGTGGAGACCGCCCTGCGTCTGGGGGAAGGGCTGGTGCTGGTGCAGGTGGTGGACGGCGAATGTCTGCGCTTTTCCGAAAAACATGCATGTATCGAATGTGGCCTCTCCTACATGGAGATCGAGCCGCGCCTGTTTTCCTTCAATAACCCGCAAGGGGCGTGCCCTGACTGCTCCGGCCTCGGGACGCGCAACTATTTTGATCCGGAACAGATTGTCGCCCATCCGGAAGTGACCCTGCGCGAGGGGGCGATCGAACCCTGGGTGACGCGGCGCGCATATTACTATCAACAATTGCTGGATGCCCTGGGGCAACACTACAATTTCTCCCTCGATACCCCCTATGCCGACTTGCCCGCTGAGATCAGGACGATGCTCATGTACGGTTCCGGCAAGGAGCAGATCCGCTTTTATTACGATCAGGGGGAGCAGCGCCATTACTTTGAAAAAGCCTTCGAAGGGGTGATCCCCAGTCTGGAGCGGCGCTACCGCGAGAGTGACAGCGACAATCTGCGCGAAAAGATGGAACGCTACATGGACATCATGCCCTGCCCCACCTGCAACGGCGCGCGTCTGCGCCCCGAGGTGCTGCATGTGCGCGTGGCGGATAAAAACATCGACGATATCACCCAGCTCTCCATAGCGCAGGCACGTGGCTTCTTTACCACCTTGAAGCTCAGCCCCAAGGACGCCGAGATCGGACGCCGGATTCTCAAGGAGATCACCGAACGCCTGGCGGACGGGTTGCGTGAAACGGCGGCCGCGGTGCCA
>CAYUJC010000152.1:0-2275 GCA_964444945.1 uncultured Desulfuromonas sp. | reverse complement strand
TGGGCAAATATTATGTGGATGACCCGCACATGAAGTACGACCTGGAGCGGGAAAACTGGCGCGCAATGGTGCTGTTCAACTGGGAGCTGTTTTCCGGCTTTTCCACCCAGGCGCAGGTGAGAAAAGCCGATGCGGTGGTACGGCAGATGGTGGCGGCCGATCGGGAGGCCGCCCTCAATGTGAAGCTGGAGGTGCAGAATGCATATCTGGAGCTGGAGGCCGCCAGCGCCCGCTACGATGTCGCCGCTAACAGTGTCGCAAGTGCGGAGGAGTCGTATCGGCTGGTATCCGAATATTATCAGGGCGGCGCGGTGACGATCACCCGTTACCTGGCCGCCGAGCTGGACCGCAACCGGGCCCGGATCCATTTAAGCGCGGCTTTTTATGCTAAAATTAAGGCCAACGCCGAATATGCCCGTGCCATCGGGATGTTAACGGATAACTTCGTAGCCGACCTCAACCAATAATGTAGCTATTCATCATCCACTAACGATAGGGGCTTATGGCACCCATTCCAAGGGACACTTTGGGCCATCCATGGCCGTTCGACTGTCGCCGTCCATGGCGACAGACGCCCTTTTCATGGGTACCACAAGCCCTTCCTTGGATAGTTACCCTATAATTTGCAAAGATTGTGACCCTTATGAAAAATAAAAAATGGATCATCATCAGTTTAATTCTGGGTTTTGTGGGTGTGGGCGCGATTTTTATACTGTGGTATTTGGGCGCCGACACCATCAGTCCTGGGGTGTATGAACCGGAAGAACCTGTTGCTGGCGCGGTAACGCGCACGGTTCAGGCTGAGCGCACTCCAGTTATCCAATGGTACGCTGCCGTGGGCACCGTGCAGCCAAGCTCCCAGGCGCGGATTGAAGCGCAGGTCTCCGGCCAGGTAAATGCGGTGCGGGTCAATAGCGGTGACGTAGTGGCCGCGGGGCAGGTGCTGGTTGTCCTCGACGACCGTCAGCTGCAGGCGCGCTTGTCCCAAGCGCGCCAAGGGTTGAAAACGGCAGTCTCTCAGCGTGAGCAGGCACGCCAAGCGGTGCATGCGGCCGAGGCCGCGTTCGCGCAGGCGCAGTCCGCCTATAACCGCACCAAAAACTTTTTTGCCGCCAAGGCCGCAACCGCGCGCGATCTGGAACAGGCCGAGTCCGCTTATCTGCAGGCCCAAGCAGGCTTGAAGCGGGCCGAAGATGGGGTTGCCGGAACCCTGGCCGGGATTCGGATGGCCGAAGAGATGGTGGTTGAGGCTCAGATCGCGCTCGGTTATACCGAGATAAAAGCTCCGACGAGTGGGCGGATCTTGCAACGCCTGGTTGACCCCGGCGATCTGGCCGTGCCGGGGAAACCGCTGCTGCTGCTGCGCACCGATGGCGCTCTGCGTCTGGAAGCCCATGTGCGCGAAAGTTTGGTTCAAGCGGTGCATCCCGGCGCCCAGCTCCGCGTGGAGTTGGTCACGCTGGCGCAAACCGTGAATGCCGTAGTGGAAGAGCTGATCCCCTACGCAGATCCCCACAGCCGAACCTTTCTGGTGAAAGCGGCACTGCCGGAGGTTGTCGGTTTATATCCGGGCATGTACGGGAAACTGCAGATCCCCCTGCAAGAGGTTGATCTGGTCCTGATACCCAAGGCGACCGTCATTGAGATCGGGCAGTTGGAATTGGTGATGGTGGAAACCCCAGCGGGGTGGAAGCGCCAATACATCAAAACGGGAAAAACGTATGCCGACAAGGTGGAGGTGTTGTCCGGTCTTTTCGGTGGCGAAACCCTGCAGCTAAAGGAGTCCGGGGATGATAAACAATAACGACACCCCCAAAGGGCTGCTTGTCGGAATTGTAAAACCTTTCCTCTCCGGGAAACCGGCGATTATTCTGTTGCTCGTTTCGCTGTGTCTGGGATTTGCGGCCCTGATGGTCACCCCGCGCGAAGAAGATCCGCAGATCATCGTGCCGCTGGCGGATATTTACGTCCAGGCGCCGGGTGCCAGCCAGGCAGAGGTTGAAAAGCTGGTGGCCACCCCCTTGGAACACCTGTTGTGGCAGATTGACGGGGTTGAATACGTCTATTCCATGTCACACAAAGGGATGGCGATTGTGACGGTGCGCTTTTATGTGGGGGAGAACCGGGAAGACTCACTGGTAAAGCTCCACAATCAGATCACCATGCACATCGATGAAGCACCCCCTCTGGTGCGGGGGTGGGTGATCAAGCCGGTGGAAATCGACGATGTGCCCATTGTCAACTTAACCTTTTATTCAAAACGCTATAACGACCA
>CAYUJC010000151.1:0-2277 GCA_964444945.1 uncultured Desulfuromonas sp. | reverse complement strand
GCAACAGGTTTTTTTCATATAACAGGAGACAACCTAATGAAATTCAAGAAGAATTGGTGGCTGGGCCTGCCCCTCGCATTATTTTGTAGTACCGGCATGACAGCCGACGCCGTGCATACTCAGGGGCAAAAAGCCTACCAAGCTCAATGCGCCGCCTGTCACCAAGCCGAAGGCCAGGGGCTTGCCGGGGTATTTCCTCCGCTGGCCAATTCGGATTATCTGGCCGCTTTGAAACCGAATGCACTGGTTGCGCAGATCCTCAACGGGCTGACAGGGGAAATCAAGGTCAATGGCAAGGTCTACAACACACCCATGCCTCCCATGCCCCAGGTCAGCGACGAAGACATCGCTCACATCGTCAACTACGTTTATGCAAAATGGACCAGCGTCAAGGCCGACATCAAGCCGGCAGACGTGGCCAGCCAGCGCGCCGGGCAGGCCAGTACGCCCGCTGCGCAGCCCACAGTAGCGACGGCGCTTGACCAACAGCAGATTGCAAGGGCCACCGAAATCTATTTCCAGCGATGTGCGGGGTGCCACGGCGTGCTGCGCAAAGGCGCCACTGGCAAGCCTCTGACTCCCGATATTGCTCAAGCCAAGGGGTTCGATTATTTAAGGTCGCTTATTTACTATGGCTCGCCCGCCGGCATGCCTAACTGGGGAACTTCTGGCGACCTCAGCGAGCAGGAAGTCGATTTGATGGCGAACTTTCTGTTCACCGACCCACCACAACCGCCAGAGTGGGGTATGCCGCAAATGCTTGAGACCTGGAAAGTGCTTGTGCCGGTTGACCAGCGCCCGACGAGCAAACAGAATCACTACAACATCGACAATATCTTCTCTGTCACGTTACGTGATTCCGGCCAGGTCGCTCTGATCGACGGAGACACCAAAGAGATCATCAATATCGTGGAGACCGGCTATGCCGTGCACATCTCCCGCTTGTCGCACTCCGCTCGCTATATATATGTGATTGGCCGCGACGGGAAAATCGACCTGATCGATCTGTGGATGAAAAAGCCGGATCGCGTTGCAGAGGTCAAGATCGGTTTAGAAGCCCGTTCCGTGGAAACCTCCAAATTCAAGGGTTACGAAGACAAGCTGGCGATAGCCGGCAGCTACTGGCCGCCGCAGTTTGTCATCATGGACGGGCCCACGCTCAAGCCCATCAAGATCGTCGATACGCGCGGCCCCACGGTAGATACGCAGGAATACCACCCCGAGCCGCGCGTTGCAGCAATCGTGGCAAGTCTTGAGCATCCTGACTTCATCGTCAACGTAAAGGAAACCGGTCGCATTCTGCTGGTCGACTACAGCGACCTTGAGGCTCTGACCATCACCACGCTGGACGCTGCGCGCTTCCTGCACGATGGCGGCTGGGACGTCAGCAAGCGATACTTCCTAACGGCAGCCAATGAGTCCAACAAAGTTGCCGTAGTCGATTCCAAGGAGCGCAAGATGAAGGCGCTGATTGATGTCGAGAGAATCCCTCATCCTGGACGGGGCGCCAACTTCAAACATCCCAAATATGGGCCAGTGTGGGGAACATCTGCTCTTGGCAACGAGAACATAACGCTTATCGGTACTGACCCTGAAGGCCACCCCGAGCACGCTTGGAAAGTCGTTCAAGTGCTGAGGGGCCAGGGTGGGGGCTCACTGTTCATCAAGACTCACCCCAAGTCGTCCAATCTGTGGGTGGACACTACTCTCCATCCCGGTGCGCCGTCACAGAGCATTGCGGTCTTCGACATCAACAATCTGGATGCAGGCTATGAAATTCTGCCGATCGCGGAATGGGCGGATGTGGGGGCCGGCCCCAAGCGCGTTCTGCAGCCGGAGTACAACATGCAGGGCGACGAAGTCTGGTTCTCGGTATGGAACACTATGGATGAAACCAGCGCCATCGTCGTTGTCGATGACAAGACTCGCAAGCTCAAGAATGTCATCAAGGACAAGCGGCTGATCACACCCACTGGCAAATTCAACGTCTACAACACTGCACACGACGTGTACTAAGGCGCTTCACGGCAGCAGGCAGCAACCCGACCGGGAACTGCCTGCGTCTGAACCAGACAACCTACGTACAATATACGATTCCTCGCCACTGATAACGGGCGACCTGTAATTGGGGAGATCACAGCATGTCGGAAGAAACGACGGTTTCGGCGCATACCAACGTGCCAGACACGGCCGTTTGGGACGGCGCAGCCCCCCTTGCCTCCGATTTTGCCGACGAAGTGGGAGAAGCCGGCCCCAGAATCCCACCGGTCAGGGCTG
>CAYUJC010000150.1:0-2447 GCA_964444945.1 uncultured Desulfuromonas sp. | reverse complement strand
GAATTGTCTGGCGGGAGCAGTGCAGCGGCAAGTCTTATGGGGATTGGCAGAGTGCGATACTGGAGGCGCAGACTCCTGAGCTGGTGGAGGAGTAGTTATGCCGAATGGCAATGAAGCCCGACTCCAGCAAGCGATAACCGATGCCATGGATGCTTTCAGGTTGGCGGGCGAGTTCAGTACACAGGAGGTGTGCAATTGAAATTTGAAGAATTCCAGTCCGGTACCTGGGTGCAGCAATATCGCTACAAGAGCTTCAGCCCTGTCAAGGTTAATCGGGAATGGTGCTGGGAAAATCCGGAAATCAATACATTACTGGAGCGTGCTTCCCGCGCTTTGGCGGAGTTGGATGCTTTTACGTTGATTGTTCCGGATGTAGATCTGTTTATTCAGATGCACATCACCAAAGAAGCCAATAATTCATCGCGGATTGAAGGCACCCAAACGGAAATGGATGAGGCTGTTCTGGACAGCAGCCAGCTTGCGCCGGAAAAGCGTGACGATTGGCAGGAAGTGCAGAATTATGTTCAGGCAATCAACGAAGCGGTGGATGAGTTGCAGCGATTGCCTTTGTCCAATCGCCTGCTCAAATACACCCACAGCATTCTGATGCAGGGCGTGCGTGGCGAGCACAAAACCCCGGGCGAGTTTCGGCTGTCGCAAAACTGGATAGGCGGCAGCAGTCTGGCCGATGCGGCATTTATTCCTCCCCACCAGAGTGAGGTCCCGGAGTTGATGGGTGACCTGGAGCTGTTCTGGCACAACGATCAAATCAACGTGCCAGAGCTGGTGCGTATTGCCATCAGTCATTATCAGTTTGAAACCATTCACCCCTTTCTTGATGGTAACGGCAGGATTGGCCGGTTACTCATAGCGCTGTATCTGGTAAACAAGGGCTTGCTGCGCAAACCATCGCTGTACCTCTCGGATTTTTTTGAGCGAAACCGGGCCAGCTATTACGACGCGCTTATGCGGGTGAGAACGTCCAACGATCTGCTGCACTGGGTGAAATTCTTTCTTTCCGCGATCATCGAAACCGCGGGTAAAGGTAAGCAAACGTTTGAAGGGATCCTGTCCCTGCGCCGTGAGGTAGATGCACAGATATTGAGTTACGGCAAGCGGGCGGAAAATGCGCAGATCCTTTTGAAGCGCCTATACAGGCGACCTGCGGTGACTGCCATGCAGGCTGCCGAAATCCTTGATGTGAGCCACCAGAGCGCTTCGGCGCTACTCAAAAAGATGACCGAGGATGACATATTGGACGAAATAACAGGTTATCAGCGTAATCGGGTCTTTGTGTTTACGCGTTACCTGCAGCTATTCCGTAGTTAGGGCAAGCGGGACGAGCGAGTGTAAGTTTGCTCCCAATAACCTTACACTTGGATTTTCATATGTAAACTTCCTGTCTTTATCCTTACATATGGCTATCTGTGTGTAAGGGTATGCGGGTCAATGGGGGTCGGAAGGGCCTTCAGGTAAGGGTTAGATAATATCGCGCTGTATCAGAGTTCCTGTTGGGTCTGGGCGTGGAGGATTCGTAGAAGGAATAGCTATGAGTGACAGTAGGGAACACCAGTTCCAGCAAGACATCATCACCGCCATGACCGCACAGGGGTGGCTGACCGGCCCGGCCAGCGGCTACGACCGCACCACGGCGCTGTATACCGAGGACTTTCTCGGTTACTTCAAGGAAGCCTGGCCAGAGCGTTGGGAAAAATTCGCCAAGGCCAACCCGAACAATCCGGAAACGGTGTTAGTGCAGAAGCTGGTGCGAGAGCTGGAAAAGAACGGCACTCTGGATGTGCTGCGCCATGGCTTCAAACTGCCTGGTGTGAAGATTGAGACCTGCAGCTTCAAACCTGACCACGGCATGAACCCGGACACCCTCAGGCGCTACCAGTGCAATCGCCTGCGGGTGGTACCGGAGGTGTCTTACTCGCCCCATTACCGCGAGGCCAGCAGTGATGGGCAGAGTTATAACCCGCGCCTGGATCTGGTGTTGTTCGTCAACGGCATCCCCACGGCCACGCTGGAGTTGAAAAGCGAGTTCAAGCAGAGCGTGGAAAATGCCAAGCGCCAGTACCGCTACGATCGCCCGGTAAAAGATCCGCTGACCCGTAAGCCCGAGCCGCTGCTGACCTTCAAGCGTGGCGCGCTGGTGCATTTTGCCGTGGGCCAGAGCGAGGTGGCGATGACCACCAAACTGGATGGCAAGGATACCTTCTTCCTGCCATTCAACATGGGCAGCCTGGATGGCGGCGCTGGCAACCCGCCGCCACCGGATGACAGCCAATACGCCACTGGTTATCTGTGGAACCAGCTGTTTCAGCCGGACGCCTGGTTGAAGGTGCTGGGCCGCTTCCTGCACCTGCAGAAGACCGTGAAGGAAGATTTCGACGGCAGGAAGACCACCCGGGAAACCATGATCTTCCCGCGCTACCACCAGTGGG
>CAYUJC010000149.1:0-2481 GCA_964444945.1 uncultured Desulfuromonas sp. | reverse complement strand
TGATCTGAATCTGTATGCCTATGTGGGTAACAACCCGGTCAACTTTGTTGATCCGTATGGGTTGGCCGCCGCCGAGGCGCAGATGCTCATGGGCAAGATTGGAGACGGCCTCCGCAGTTACGTTGATAACTCGATCGCCTCCGCGCAAAGCGAAAGCTTTGACGAAGCTGTCATGAGGGTCCTGCAAGGATCGCTGGGAAGTCGTGTATTTTCTACAGTTGGTTCTGGTGCCAGACTGATTGTAGGGGGCTCTAAGGTTGAAAAGGGAGTAGAAAGCGGGGCAAAATCATCTACAGATGGGCTTAAATTGGAAAAGCAGTTAGCTTCCCAAGAGCAGTTAGACCAACTTTCCAAAGGTGGAGGAACTGTTATTAGCCAGCCAGCAAAGCAAGCAGATCGAATCGCATCACAGACAGGTCGTGACCCTGCAAACATTCAAAAAGTTAGCTCTGATGCGAGAGTCGCAAGAGATGGTCAGAAAATTCAGAGTCATTCATTTAGAGATGCTTCCACCAATGAGCTTATCGAACCTAAAACAATCATCGGTAATTGAAAATATGGAGATAAGGCTAATGATTGAAAAAAATGAAAGAGTATTTTCTGAGTCTGGTGAAAAAATAATTGAAGTGGTGAGAGATAGCGATGGCTCCTACATACTACACAAATTTGTCCGTAAGTATGACTCAGAAGAAGAAAAGTTCTACGAGGTCAGAGAGTTGCCAAATCCTACAGGGAAATATGGTAATTTTTCTAGTGCCGTCAAAGAGGCGAAGAGAGTGCTTGGAGTGCTCTGAGTAAGAGAAAAGTGAGAGAAAAAGGACGCCCATCATCTTGTGGTAATGTAGAAACAGTTTCTGGGTGTCCTTGATGCAACCGACTTCGTTGACCCATATGGGTTGAGCGCTGCTGAAGCAGGGATGCTCAATGGAAAGCTTAGCGATGGTGCGCAAAAGGGGAATGGAATAATTGGTTATGGCGCGAATGGCGTTCCTGTTTTTGATGAGTCGCACCCAAGGTTTCATCATTACTATGGTTCGAACTCTTGTGCTCAAGGTTCGGCAGGTTGTTCGTATGAAAATGCGGTGGCTGGTCTTTTAAGGCATCCAGCACCTGGCGCATCTGGTGAGCCTATAGAAAATGGACAAACCAGTTTCGCCATGCCTGTTGGCAGGGTGCGCCATGTAGTTGTTGATGGTGGCTCTTAGGTGGTTAATGTCACTGTTTCTGAAAGGCATGCCTTGCATCCAGGAATAGTTCGAAGATGGGTAACGCAAGACGAGCTCAGCGTCACAATTCACACGTATGGGGAGGGAACCGGGGTGTTGCCCCGAGCTAATGAATTCTTCTCTGATTCCTTATGGCGCCGTGTAGATAACAATATTTTTGATTATATGAGTCAGCAACAATGACTTATGGAGGGCTTTAATCGATATGAGGCACTTATTAAAGATATTGACCGATCTAGTATTTTTTCCGTATTGGCGTTATCTGCGGTGTATATCTTAAGTGATGTTGCTGGGGTTCTTCGTATTGGCAGGGAGCTTGGCGGCTGGATAGTACGGTTATTTGTGTTTGGCGCACCGCTTTCTCTTGTGCTGTCGACGCTGTGTTTGTTTATTGTGGGTGGCCCCCGGTATAAGTGGTACACATGGGTCTCTGGTATTGAGGTTGTTATCGTTCTGTTGATTTTTCTTGTAATTTACAAAAGCCAAATTTAGTCGCTGTTATTTTTTATTTGATCTCTAATGAGTTGACATTGATTATCAAATTATTTTAGAGAAAAAGGACACCCATCATCTTGTTGTGGTGTGGAAAGAGTTTCTGGGTGTCCTTGATGTTCCTCTCGGTAATGATGGTACTGCACATTTCAGCGGCATAGATGGTGTAGGTGACGAGGTAAGAAATTTGACCAAATACGCTCGAGAGAGGCTTGATGGGTCATGATTGTGATGAATCCTCATGAAAGTACGTTTGAAGCCCACTTTGAAGTTAAACAGATAATTGAGGGGTGGGCTCTCGGCACCTTCTTTATCGAAATTGATGGAATATGGATTGGGAATCGATTGGATGACTCGGTTGATCTAAAGGGCGGAATAAGGTGGTGGCGAGACCTCGTCAGTAATCCAAAGGATCGCTATGAACCAGGTCTCTATGATGAAAGTAAGGAGAGAGTTTTTTCGCTGCTTGCAGCGTCTGTTCTTGTTCATGAGGATAAAAGTGGATTGTTGACGGAGCATTATGTAGATACCTTTTCGAGGTTTCACATATCTCAAATTGGGATGTCATCTTTTGATGATGTCACGATGCTATTTTTAAAAAACGAGCGTGGACTGGAACGATTGGTTTGGAAGGTTGGTGAGGGCAGTGTATGTGAAGCTTACTTCAGTGAAGGAAAGATAGAAAGTGTGCTGTCTGAATCCATTGATTCGCTGGAGCGCGCAATTAATCGTTTTGTGATGGCATGATGGTGCTCTCGGATAT
>CAYUJC010000148.1:0-2525 GCA_964444945.1 uncultured Desulfuromonas sp. | reverse complement strand
AAGGAAGTGTGCTAAAAAATATTGTTGATTCAAGGCGTATTGCGGGTGTTGCCCTTGGGGTTATTTCTTCTACCAGCCTTATATCCCATGGATGCGCCATGAACACCTTGTTCTGTTCCGTAAAGGTACCCTGAAAGTAGATACGCATATTTAATTAACTGCTCTTTCTCCCTCTAGGAGGCCTGACCATGCCCAAGAAAAAAAGACTAATACTCGCCGTGGTGGCGATTGTGGTGATTGTCGCCACCATACTGACTGTTCAATACATAAGGGTTTGGTCCAAAAAAGACCCGAATATTGTCACCATTTCAGGCAACATTGAGATTACCGATGCCGAAGTGAGCTTTAAAATCGCCGGGCGGGTGGAAAAACGTCTGGTCTCAGAAGGTGAACGGGTCGAAGCTGGCCAGCTGGTAGCCGTGCTGGACAGCGTGGATCTATCCCAGGAGGTCGCGTTGCGCGTGGCGGAGTTGCAAGCCAGCCAGGCGGTACTGGCCGAGCTTGAGGCCGGGTCCCGGGTAGAAGAAATTGAGGAAGCGAAAGCGGCGCAGCGCCGGGCGCAAGCGAAACTGGATGAACTGGTGGCCGGTTCCAGACCGCAGGAGATAGACGCCGCTAAAGCGGCCGAACAACAGGCCCGCGGAGAATATGTGCGCTGGCAGGCGGAATTTGCCAGGCAGAAAAAGTTGTTTGAGGATGCGGTCATTTCTGCGCGTGAATTTGAGGAAGCCGATGCGGCATATACAACCGCAAAGGAGCGTTTGCGCGAAGTCGGGGAAAATCTGAAGCTGGTGGTTGAAGGACCCCGCACAGAAGAGATCGAACAGGCCCGAGCCGCCTTGAGAGAAAGCAGCGCCCGCTATGAACTGGTCAGAATAGGGCCGCGGATAGAAAGGATCGACCGGGCGCGCGCGGATGTCCAGCGCGCAAAACAAGCGTTGGCTCTGGCTGAAACCAGGCTGGGGTATGCCGCTTTGCACGCGCCTCTGACCGGCATTGTTTTGTCGGAAAATGTGGAGCCAGGGGAATATGTGGTCGCCGGCACACCGGTGGTGACCGTCGGCAACCTGGTTGACGTCTGGCTGCGCGGCTATATCAACGAGACCGATCTGGGTCGGGTCAAGGTGGGGCAGACCGTACACGTCACTACCGATACATATCCGGACAAAACCTACGAGGGGCGCATCTCTTTTATCTCCTCGGAAGCGGAATTCACCCCCAAAAACGTCCAGACCACCGAAGAACGGGTGAAGCTGGTCTACCGTATCAAAGTGAATATTACGAACCCTGAGATGGAGCTCAAACCCGGGATGCCGGCTGACGCTGACATCGCGTTAAAATAGGCGTTTTGCGCCATAGACACCCAAGCTAACAGTAAAGGCCAGAGCATGAGTGGCATACGAACTGAGAAATTGACCAAATCCTTCGGGGACCTGGTTGCCGTGGACGGACTGGATCTGGAGGTAGCCGCGGGCGAAATATTCGGCCTGGTCGGCCCGGACGGAGCTGGGAAGACCACGACCATGCGGCTCTTGACTGCGATTATGGACCCCACCTCTGGCGATGCCTGGGTGGCGGGCCATCACATAGTCAAAGAGGCGGAACCGCTGAAGGATAAGATCGGTTACATGAGCCAACGCTTTGGTTTGTATCCGGATCTGACTGTGATGGAGAACATCAATTTTTACGCGGACATCTACGAGGTGCCACGCAAGGGGAGAAAGGAAAAGATTGATGAGCTGCTGGACTTCAGCGCTCTGACCCCCTTTAAAAAGCGCCTCGCGGGCAACCTTTCGGGCGGGATGAAACAAAAACTCGGACTGTCCTGCGCCCTGATCCACACGCCCACGGTCCTCTTTCTGGATGAACCCACCAACGGCGTAGATCCAGTTTCGCGGCGCGACTTCTGGCGGATCCTCTACCAATTACTGCGCGAGAAGGTGACGATCTTTGTTTCTACCGCCTACCTGGATGAGGCGGAACGCTGCAATCGTTTGGCTTTTATCGATCAGGGCAAGCTTCTGGCCCTCGGTACCCCGGAAGAGGTAAAGAAGTTGATGCGTGGCACCATCCTGCAGGTGAGATCGGAAAATCCGCGCATGGCCACTGCAGCGCTGCGCGAACGTTTTTCGGCAGATTCGGTCGGCTTGTTCGGGGACAAGACCCATGTGGTGACCAATGATCCGCCGGAGACGGAGGCGACCATAAAAACGACCCTGGAACAGGCGGGCATCGCACTTGTGGGGATACGCATCGTCGAGCCGACCCTGGAGGATGTGTTCATTTCGGTGGTGGCCGAAAAGGGCGGAGGCGAAGAGTATGAGCAGCAATGATAAAGAAATAGCGGTTGCGGTAAAGGGTCTGGGAAAACGCTTCGGTGATTTCATCGCGGTTGACAAGGTCAGCTTCGAGGTCACTACCGGAGAAATTTTCGGCTTCCTGGGGCCCAACGGTGCCGGAAAGTCCACCACTATCCGCATGCTGTGCGGCATCCTCACCCCCAGTTCAGGAACGGGAACCGTCGC
>CAYUJC010000147.1:0-2619 GCA_964444945.1 uncultured Desulfuromonas sp. | reverse complement strand
TTATCCTGCTTTTTTTCCATCACCGCATAAACTTTCTAATGCAATACGTTCACAGTAAGCCTTGACCGGTGGAAATACGCTCCTGCGTAGACGACCTCTTTCCCCTTTATCTGCTGAAAAACCCCAAGCCCTTATCTTGATTTAATCATAGTAAAATCATGAAGTTGCGCTGCGATAGGGTTGTGTAATCCTGTAAATCGGCGATGAGAGATATCGATCAGCTGGGGGGATTAAGCGTTGCGGAAGCTGTGCAGATTTCACCCCAGAAATCTCTCTTCGCGAATCAAAAAGTATTAAATTGCTTTAGCGTTGAGCTTGGATTCTTATCATTTTAACTTTTGGATTGTCAATTAAATTATAAGAAAAAACTAGTGGTGTGATTTTTTCAATGTAAAGCGACTTTGATTTTTTAAATCTTTTTTGTTGCTTGCAATCAACGGCAAGTTTGACATACATTAGCTCCTTCTAGAACTGTCAATTTGCATTGAAGGAGGGGCATATGGAGGTCTGTGCTGCTCAGGCGCAGTTACATCTGCACATCGGCTCGCTCTCTCTGCCAGTAACCGCCCTCGAAGGGCAAGAAGCTCTGTCGGAACCGTTTAAGTTTCAGATCGAAGTTCTGGCCCAGCGTGGATTTTCTGTCACGGGTAACCTCGGGTTGCCGGGTGTTGTGACCATCGGCGGCAAGGATGGGATCAAGCGAGAGGTTGCTGGTGTCGTCACCACCCTCGAAGAAACGGGTAGCCACCATGACGGCCGTCGTTATGTTAACGTTTGGCTTGAATCCCGCTTGGCTCTATTGCGCCAGCAGCATGATACCCGCATCATTCTTAGCAAAAGCGTCACCGAGATTGTCACCGAACTGCTCCAGCGCCACGGCTTTTCCCCCGCACAGCTCCAATTTCATTTGACCCACACCTATCCACTGCGTCCCTACACCCTGCAGGCCGGCGAAACCGATCTCGATTTTCTGCAGCGAATCCTTGCCCGTGCCGGAATCTTTTACTGGTCCAGCGTGGAAGAGGGTGTCGAAGTGCTCCACTTCAGCGACCACAACACTCATCTCCCCTTTATTGCGCGCAAGATTGTCCGTTATCAGCCGGCGGTCGGCATGGAAACAACCCACGCCGCGCTTGAGGTGACCGCCATCCACCGTATTGAACTGCAGCAACAGATGGTAGCGACTGAATTTCGCATCCACGACCGCAGCGAAAACCAGCCAGCGCTGGCGGTTGCAGGGAGCAAGCACAGCCGCACCCCAGCAGGAGACTTCAACCCAGTCCAGAGCCATTTCGGCAGTGGCGCTCAAGGCCCCGATGAGGCGCGCGCACAGGCCCAGCTGCGCGCCGAGCGCGCCGCGGTGGACGCGTTCCAAATGCTGGCCGCCAGTAACCTGGTCGACATTGGCTGCGGAACCACCTTCAGCCTCGATGCCACCTTGCTCAGCAGCGAAATCAGCGGCGATTATCTCCCCATCCGCGTGCGGCACTGTGCGAGCCAAAGGGCTGGCGCAGGGGCAGCTGGCACCGATCTGGTCTACACCAATCAGGCCTGGCTGATCCGGCGTGAAACCCCGTTTCGCCCCGCTCAGCCACCGCGCCCCGAACTCCCTATGACTTTTAGCGCCCGCATCGAGAGCGCAGGCCCCTGCGCCCATCTCGACGAAGGCGGGCGTTACCGCGTGCGCACCCACTTCGAGCGCGAAGCGCGCGCCCACACCGAAGCCAGTATTCCAATCCGCCGTCTCACCCCCTACGGTGGCCCGCCAGGGCACGAGGCGACCGGCATGCATCTGCCACTCCTCGACGGCACCGAGGTGCTGTTAAGCTGCCTCAACGGTGACCCCGATCGACCCATGATCGTGGGTGCGGTGCCCAATCCAGCCAGCGCCAGCCCGGTCACTAGCGCCAACCCGCAGCAGAACCGCTGGTGCACCGCCGCTGATAACGAGCTGTGTCTCGACGATAAAATCGATCAGGAAGCGATCACCCTGCGTACCTTCGGCGGCCACAACATCCTCCATCTCGATGCCGCCGCTGTCGGGCATAAGATTCGCCTTGCCAGCGCACAGGGCGCCATGCAGCTGCAGGCAAAAAAGACCATGCACATCCAGAGCGACGCCAGCCTCATTGAGCGCAGCGGTGACGACCGAATACAAACCGTCGAAAACCGCCATCAAACCGCCACCCAAACCGGCGAAATCCACCACCAGGCCGCTACCGACTACCACCAGAGCGCCGCCGCCAACATCCGCCTGCACGCCGGTGGCAACATTGAGCAGAGCAGCGGGCGCCAGCTGCGCATCGATGTCGAACAGGGCAAACAGGTCACCGTCGAAGGGGCCAAAGCCAGCTTCACGGTGCAGGATGGCAACCTGACCATCCAAGCGGCCAAGGAGATCCGTATCACCGGCCAAGGCGGCGGTGACATCCATTTCGGTCAGGGCGGGGGCGGCTTCATCATCAAGGCCGACGGCACCGTGCAGCTTTACGGCAACAAGATCACCCTTAAAGGAAGTAGCGGTGTCAACCTCAACGGCAAGGTTAATTACGCGGTCAGTGGCGGGGCGGCGATGCCCGAGGCGCAGGTGGCGGCGCCCTTGGTGCCGCGGGGGATTGC
>CAYUJC010000146.1:0-2697 GCA_964444945.1 uncultured Desulfuromonas sp. | reverse complement strand
GCATAAGTCGCGCAGACTTATGCGGCATTGTGGCTAGAAGATTGGAGGGGAGCGGCAAAGGACCCGTTCGGTGTTTCGACTCGCAAGCGGTTACGACCGCACCTCACTGTGCACGGATCAAGACAGATTCCAGCGGTCCTTGTATTTCCGATACAGAGGATGATTTTTAAAATTCTTCTGCGAAGTCACTCTTATCTTGGCTAGATTCCTTCGCTTATCCACATCCGGCTCTTCGGCACAATAGACTTTGTAGTGGCGGCCAACGGTATCTTCGGAGACATCGAAATGCTCCGCCAGATCGGTTTTGGCAACACTTTTCGGCACCCCTAGCGCATCGACAAGTGCGGACATCCAAATCCCTGTCAGCTTGGATTCCTCCTTTAGCGGTCTTTTTCTCGGATTCGACAGATGCAAGGCTTGGGAGAGTATCCTCCCACGGGACTTTGACTCCTGCTTTAGCGCTGCTTCGAAGGCATCCGCAAAATACTGCGCCAGAGGTGGTGGCAGTGGGTTCCCTGAGCGCCAGTATGCGATGGCCTGAACCACCAGCCACCTGGCATCTGCCGGATTATCGGGCGCATGCGTGATCTTCTTCGCAATTTGACGAGAGTGAACAGTCCCAGCAGCTTCATGCGATCGCGCAATGATCGCTTTTGCCATGTTTTCAATGGTGGCATCCTTCGGGCTGATTCCCAGTATCTTGGCAACGCGGTCAAGGTCTGACGAGGTCTTCTTTTTACTGGGTGATGTCATTGCGCGGCTGGCTCCGTCTGGGACGCTGATGTCGCCTGCTTTGGGGTGGCACTGAAACAAAACCGGTCCCACTCGGCCATTAGCGCACGTCGTTTATCCAGCAGCTCGCCACGGGCATAGGCGGCGCGTGTGGCATCGGTGTTGACGTGAGCCAGCGCCAGTTCACAAACCTCTTCAGGGAAAGCCGTGCATTCTTGCGCCCACGTCCTGAAGGTGGCCCTGAAGCCGTGCACGGTCGCGTCGCAGCCCGCAAGGCGCAGCGCCTTGGCAACAGCAACATCAGACAACGGCTTACCAGTTGGGCCAGCGAAGACGTGAGAGGAAAGACGGGGCATTGATTCCAGCACCTCCACTGCGGCATCAGACAACGGCACTTTGTGCTCACGTCCTGCTTTCATCCTGGCGGCAGGGATCGTCCACAGCCTTGCGCTCAGGTCGATTTCATCCCATGTCGTCCCTCTGGCCTCCCCGGATCGGGTGGCCGTCAGGATGATGAATTGAAGCGCTCGTGCAGATATGGTCTCGGCGGTTCTCAGGGTTGCCCAAAAGTCCGGCATTTGCTCCATCGGTAGCGCCCGGTAGCTCTCGACCTTAGCCACCTTCGCCCGCGCAGGGAATGTCAGGTCAAGATTCCCCCGCCAGCGGGCCGGGTTATCGCCACTACGCAGTCCCTTAACGCCTGCCAGGTCTAAAACGCGCTCAACGTGCAGGCGGACGCGGGAAGCCGTTTCGTTTTTGGTCTCCCATATCGGTTCAAGGATCTTTACGATGTGGGCGCGCTCGATGTCAGCAATGGTCATCTTGCCAATGCTGGCTGATGCGTACTCGATATGGCCGGTCAGCCGTTGAGTCTGCCGGGAACCGGGTTTGTATTCGGCAGATTTCTTGGCGATATATTCGCGGGCCAGCTCGGCAAAGGTAATCGCCTTGGCCTGCTGGGCCATCAGGGCCGATTGCTGGGCTTTTCGCTCTGCCAGCGGGTCAAGCCCCTGCCGTATCTGCTCGCGAAGCTCACGGGCTTTGTGGCGGGCTTGTGCGAGCGTGACATCAGGATAACCACCCAAGCCAATATCTCGGCGCTTGCTGCCAATCACGATACGCAGTATCCAGGATCGAGATCCCACCCCTTCGCCACTGGTCGGCGGCTTACACACCAGCATCAGACCAGGCACCCCACCAACGGCATACACACCCGCCTTCCCGTCACGGTGTCGTAACCGGCGCACGGCTGCATCACTCATTTCAGGAACCAACCTTGCCATCCCAACATCCCACCCAACATAAAAAAAGTGATTTCATGCTATCGGATGGAACGGCTTGCGACAATGAATTTTATATCTTGTTGATTGTTAATCTATATTTGTTATTCCATGATACTGTATAAAACAGCAGTTCGGTGCTGGCCTCGGGCACCAATATTCTCTCCTTTCTCGTCCTCTCCGGATGAAAGTGCTTCGACAGGACTGTCCCCGCCCCGGGGGCAGTCCCTGCGATTTATGGAAGTTCTGGCAATTCAGCGGAGTTTTTTTCACGCTGAAAGCTTAAAGTGGATATCCGAAAGCGCCTCTCTGCGCCGCTGCAAGCGGGCAACATCAGGTAGGTAGAATTTGAGAATGAGCAAACGTCCGGGCCCCTGAGAACCGGGCAGAGCGAAGTCAGCGCGCCTTCAGGGGAGAACAATATCCAGCCCCGTCGCCCATCAGGCTGCCCCCCGACGCGTGGCTGATGGAAGGGTCACAGTAGTCGCTATAAGAACGCGACGAAGCGATATAAAAACCAAGAGAGAGAACGATGATCAAGGTGACCAGAAAGGGGATGGAGCTCCCTGTTTTTGGTGTTGGTACGGATTTCCAATAACCGCAATAGTCGCAGACCATTTTTCCTGAGGCTGTTATTTCCTGGCAGTTATTGCACCGTGAACGAGGCATGTCGTCACTTTCCGGC
>CAYUJC010000145.1:0-2787 GCA_964444945.1 uncultured Desulfuromonas sp. | reverse complement strand
CCTTGTAGTTGAGGGAGGAATAGTGCACCTGCACCAGCAACTCCCCGGCAGGGAGCTCAGCGGTACTGCGCTGTACAATGTGGCGCTCGAAGTGTTTATCCTCTCCCTGGGTTACCTGCAAAGCTTTAAACGAAATAGGCATAATCTCTTCTCCTTTTCTCTTTCCTGCGCGCACACAGGATATTAAAACTGCGTTTGCAAAACTATAGAAGCCCTCTATACTTATGGCAAGTCTCAACTTTTTTTGCGCTACTTCCATTCTTTTTGATTCACTACCCTGCGGGAGTCCATTGCCATGCCAGAGAGCCCTCAGACGACTGCCCCCGAGACAGCTGAAAAGCCCAGGCGCCTTGTTAAAATCCTGCGTATTGGCGCGTATATAACGACACTGCTTCTCCTTGTCCTTGCCTTTTTGCCCACCGGACTGCGGCTTGGCGCGCGCTACTGGCTCAACCAACAACCCCACCTCGAAGCTGAAATAGACAACATCGACCTGAATCTGTTTCGCGCCACCTGCGCCCTGGAAGGGCTCAGGCTTACGTATAAGGGTGAGCCAACCCTGAACATCGAGCGCCTGATTGTGGGGGTGAAATATCTCCCCCTGTGGAACAAGCACGCCTTTATCGATTATGTCGACCTCACGGGATTGCGCCTGGTGCTGGAACAGGTCGTGGCGGGGGGTGAAGGAGAACCGGGCGGTATCCGCATCGGTGGCATCATGCTGGCGAATATCTTTGCAGAACAAGAGGATGAAAGCGAAGACTCCGCCCCAGAGACTGCATCTGGGTGGAATTTTGGCTGGAATCATATCGCCATCGACAGCTCCGAAATCATCTGGCGCCAACCAGACTGGAGTGCCGACTTAATTATCGGGCAGGCGCGCTTCAGTGATGTAGCCAGCTGGAACCCCGAATTATACAGCGATCTGCAGCTGCACCTGCGCGTCAACGATGCACCCCTGGCGCTGACCATGCAGTCCCAACTATTTGCCCCACACCCAACCGCAACAGGACACATAAGCCTGGATGGGTTTGCCCTCGCTAAACTGGCCCCTATTCTGGCCCCTTTCGGCATTCATGATGTTGCGGGGATGTTGAGCTGTGACCTGAAGCATGAAGTGAAGCTGGGGGCAAACGATGCGGTCAGCCTCAATGTAAAAGGGAGCGTTGCCCTGGAGCGCGGCGCACTGACCACCGCGCAGGTGCATATAGCAGAAGCAGGGCTTAACTGGAACGGCACCAGCGCAATGACCACCACGCCCCATGGAACGACCGAGATCACTCTGGAGGGTGCCGTGCAAATCCCCATATTGGACGCAGAGGATATTGGCTCAGGATTAGCACTGCACCAGCAGGGCTTCAGGTGGCGCGGCAGCATTAATTCACTGTTTGAAGTGGATGTCGCCCCTAAAATCGAGGTGAAGGGGGTCCTCGCAACCGATGCGCTTACCTTGCTCGACCGTCAGCACCAGCGCCTCCTTGCCTCCTGGGCACAGCTCAAGATTGATCCCTTCTATGCCACGGAGCAGCATATTCAGCTGGGGCAGCTTGATATCAGCAGTCTGGTGGCGCTGCGCCCCTCAATCAGCCCGGTTGAGACTGAACCGGCGCTGGCACAGTGCGGCACCCTCAGTTTGACAGAGCTTGATGTAGAGTTGCCGGGAGAAAAAAAGGGTGTCAGAGTGGCGCTGAGCGCGCTGAACCTCAACGGCCTTGGTATAGAACTGATCCGCCTTGCCAGCGGCCACACTAATATTGATCAGTGGAGCTATCTGGATGCCCAGGGTGAGCAAGATGTGGAGGAGGGTGCAAGCACACCCGCGCTGGCGTGGAGGGTGGATACGCTCCAAGTTGGCGGAAACTCATATATTCGCGTTACCGACGCTTCCGTAACCCCGGGGGTAACCCTGTACCTGAATGAACTCAACTTCAGCCTGCGCCAGCTCAACAGCGCTGAAATCCAGACCCGGAACCCTTTCAGTCTGGATGCGAAACTGGGGCGCTTCGCCACCTTGCAGGCCGAAGGGGCCATGAGTATACTGAACCCCGCCCTCGCAGGTTCACTCAAAGCCAGCCTGCACGACTTTCCGCTGTATACAATCGCCCCGTATGCGGAAAAGGAAATGGGGGCACGCATTGAAAAAGGGGCGTTAGATTTCAACGCCAGCGCTACCATCGACAATAACCAGCTCGATCTCAATAGCCAGGCTGATTTGCGCGGCTTTACCCTGGGAGCCATGACGGCGGAACAACATGAGCAGATTTCGAGCAACCTCGGCATGCCTCTTTCTCTGGCGCTGGCCCTGCTCCGGGATAGAAACGGAGATATTCATCTGGATATCCCCGTCTCCGGCGATCTGTCCAGCCCTGACATCTCCATTGGCCCCATTATCCGCAAAGCCCTCCTTGGCGCCGTACAGGAAACGCTGAAGCTCGCCCTGATGCCCCTGGGTATATTGAGCGGAGCTGGTAAACTGATCGGCATCGGCAGAGAGCTGAGACTGCCGCCGGTACTCTTTACCCCGGCAGAAACGAATTTCACTGCCAGTGGATCTGCGCTGCAACCCTCGGCTGAACTCCTCGCCAAGCGCCCACAACTGCGGGTGGTATTAGAGGCACCCCTGACCCTGACCGATAGTGAGGCGCTCCATGCCCAGCAGGAAGCGATTGATAAAGAACCACGACACCGAGATGGTGATGATAAGGGGAATCCAGACCAGGAGCCCGGTGACCAAGGTCCGCCAGGCCTGCGTCCAGACGTCCCGCATAAAGCCTATCAGCCCGCTTC
>CAYUJC010000144.1:0-2810 GCA_964444945.1 uncultured Desulfuromonas sp. | reverse complement strand
CCGGGGTTGGCATCTTTTCACCGCTGAACGAACTAATCCTGCGCTATGAAATCTTGCCGAACTTGGTCCTTGAAGCGGTCAGCAGTCTGCAATCTGCGATCGACCTTTTGTATGAGTTTGAATTCTGACCTGGATATCCGCGCGGTTGAAGTGCCGGAGCAACGGCACTCAGGATTGTTCAGGCGCTTGCCTATCCCAAAATTCTGAAATAATTGTTTATAATGGATCCCTGGAAGATGCGGCACCAATGCCGCCTATTTTTCCCATAGGGGGCTTAGAAAGGTTTTGTTTTGTTGCATATCTTCATAGATGCTGATGCCTGTCCCGTTAAACAAGAGGTATATCGCGTGGCAGACCGTTATTGTCTTGAGGTTACGTTAGTGGCCAACTCCTGGATGCGGATTCCTGGCGGGCAAAGAGTTGTCCTCGAAGTTGTGGGTGCCGGGCTGGATGTGGCCGACGACTGGATTGCCGAGCGCGTGCAACCTGGCGATATTGTGATTACCTCGGACATCCCGCTTGCGAGCCGGTGTCTGAAAAAGGGAGCGCGGGTAATCGGCAGCACCGGAAAGATGTTTACCGAAAGCAATATTGGTGACTGTGTTGCGACGCGGGACTTATTGGCAGAACTGCGTGAAGCAGGGGAGATAACTGGCGGACCACCGCCGCTGAAAAAAAGTGACCGTTCGCGTTTTCTGCAGCGCCTCGATGAAGCAGTTCAGGCAATCCGCCGCGAATATCCAGACCATATTATCTGACCTGTACGCAACTTCTGGGAGTCGGACAGAAATCGCTAAGCGACAAACCTTTTTCCATGTTAATTACCGATGCAGAGGGGCAGGCGTTCCTTTCGGAGCATCTCGAACGGGTTGCCTGAACCTTCTTAAGGATTACTCCTGGCCCGGAAACGTGCGTAAACTGGAAAGTGTCATCGAGCGAGTGGTCATCACCAACCCGGGGAACTCACTCCAGGTTCTGGAGCGCTTTGAGATTTTCAGGAATGCAGAGGAGATAGCGGGTGAGGTGTCAGGTGAGACTTCAGTAGGGCCAGTCAAAGCTCTCGCCGCGCTGGAACGGGATCATATCCTCCAGGTACTCCTGAAAACCTCCTGGCGTATTGAAGGAAAAAGCGGAGCCGCCGTCCTCCTTGGCATCAATCCCAGTACGCCGCACGCCCGGATAAAAAGTTCGGAATCACCCGGCAATAACAAAACCCTGCGTATTTTGCAAAACATAACCGTAAAGCAAATCCGCCCTATAAAGCATTAATGTTACCATTGACGGATTCATCAGGCCGTCTGCGTTCCCGCCCTTCCTGCCATACTCCGGCTTTCACCAGTAAAATCAGAATCTTATATTCCCAAAGCTTACCACTTGGTGCTGGCACGTTAGTTGCGATGTATCTGTTTGACAGGGCGTTCGTACTACCGCACTTGCTGCTGACTTTAAGTCGCCCCCCATTGAGATTGAGGCCTATGAATAGCTCAGCCGCCATGCTGGAAATACAAACCTTGGGCCATTTCAGTATGTTTGTCGCTGGGAAAGCGGTTGCGAGCGCTTGGCCGGGCGAAACACACAAATTGTTGTTCTGTTCGCTCCTTTCGCCGTTGGACCTATCCTTCAGCTGGGATCGTATCTGCCGCTCGGTGTGGGGGGTGCCGCTGACCCTGACCAATCGACTGCACTTCGATGAGGTACTTATCCAGCCCCTCAATAAGTTTCTGATCATGGAGTTTGGCTTCACCCCTGTTATTACGAACCCAGAAGGACTAATGCTTGACCTGCAACGTATCTATGTCGATGCACATGAGTTTTACTTCACTGCTTTAGAAGGGCTGAGGATGACTCACCTCGACAACCATGATGTCGCCATGGAGAAACTCAAGCGGGCGAAGTTGCTTTATACCGGCAGTTATCTTCCTGGTTTGCCAGGTAAAATAATTGAAAACACCCGCCATGATCTTGATCTCTACCACGCCGCGGTCGTGGATAACATCTGTTAAGGAGCAAGAATCAGCAGATCTTGGCTGATCTCCTGGGAGGCCGTAAGGCAGAAATCTCAACGAAAACCCGGCAACGTGCGCGAGCTGGAAAGTGTCACCGAGCGGATGGCCATCACCAGCCTGGGGAACTCACTCCAGATTCTGGAGCGCCTTGAGGCCTTCAGGTATGAAGGGGCGGCTATCTTTCTGGACATCAACCCCAGCGCCCTGCGCGGCGCATGCACAACGCAAGCTTTTGACGCCCATAACAGCCGCAATTGAACAAAAGGTTGCGGTTAGCCGTCCCACCATATTTGGCGGTAATGCCAAGTATGACAGATATCGTTGGCGGAAATTTCTTCTCAGCCAAGATCATATTTTTAATTCTTTAATAAGATCAGTCTCTTCCATTGAAAATCCCGCCAACCAGTTTTTGGCATGTTCGTTGCGATACAACTCATCTGTTAGTGAGGCCCCGCCCTTGGCTCTGTATTGCTGGGTGGAAGGCTCTGGCCAGGTTGTTATCCTTAGCGCATCCGTGTGTCGGCATGTCAGCAGCTTACGTCAAGCGCTCTGGTTTATTCATCAGAATTGAAGCGTTCCAGCGTCGTTAAAAGCCAAATTAAGTAAAAGTAGATTCAATTGGAGAAGAAAGGGTGAGACAAAAAACTTACTAATCGCATCTAAGCAGTTGAGAGTTGTACACGAAGAAGTTCATTCAAGAGCCGCAACAGGCAAAGAGAAGGATTTAATTATGAAGAGACCAATAGCTAGAGCCTCTTGCAAAAGGATATTCAAGAAGCTGCATGCAATAAGCAGAAAAGCCAA
>CAYUJC010000143.1:0-2890 GCA_964444945.1 uncultured Desulfuromonas sp. | reverse complement strand
GCCAGATAGCTCGGTCCGCAAGGTGCGACTGGCGCAGCAGTACATCCGAACTGCCGATCCACTGCCGCGTCCAGTTCTCGTTGGCCCATGTCAGACAGTATTTCAGGTTGTGCTGGCGGTTGCGGCGAAAATGCTCCACCGGTTGTTCCAGTATCAACCGGCCATCGAACCAGTAATGGTAGAAGTTGAAGCCGTGCAGGCCGTACTCCTCCGCCAGCGCCGCCTGCCACGCCACCACCGCCGGGTCCGACAGGTCGTAGTAATTCTCCCCCAGGGGTACCCGCGGCTGACGCTGACCGGCCAAGAGGGGCCGCGCCTCGCGCACCAGCTTCCAGTCGGTAAACCCCTCGCCCCACCAGGTATCGTTTTCCGGTGTGCGGTGAAACTGGGGGAAGTAGAAGGCGATGTATTTCACGTCAGGCGCCGGAGGCAAAAGCCAACAATTTTCTTGATCATGCCGGGCAGGCGTTCAGTGCCCTGCACCTTGTTTTCGGTATAACGAATAAAGTCCTTGAGTACCTGCCTGAACGGTGCCTGGTGATTGATATGCAGATGCCCCTGTGTCACATACTCGTCGGACCGAAACTGGATATCCGGATGGCTCGGTGCCAACAAGGTGAACGGAGAGGCGCCGAGCTTGTCGAGGCTGCCGTAGTCGGCAACCATTTCGCTGCTCAGACGGACAGGTGAGCCGAGCAGAGCCTCCCGCACAGCTACTACTCTTTGCCGATCGGCATGAAGCTCCTGCAATAATGACAACAATGACGCCGAATCCGGCGCGAACAGCCAGCCATTGCCATTGTGTATCGTGCGGTCGGCAAAGGCCCCCAGCTGGGTCGCAGCGACGGGAATGCCCGCCGCCCGGAGCTCACTCAGCGTGTAACTGAATGTCTCTGGCACACGGGAAAGCAGCAGCCCGATATCTGGTTCGTGCTCGGCGAGGAGCGCGCCCAGATCCTCCCGCTCATAGAAATCGACCACTGAGACGCCCTTGATACCGCGAAAGCGCCGCCCGTCTTCGCCGGAGCCCAACAGGACAAGGTCGGCAAAAGTTGCTATCGACTTGAGCACCGGCGCCAGAATGGCCGCGCCCTTGTGCTCCGCAAGGCTGCCCAGCACCACGATACGCAGACGTTCACCACCCTGCTTGCGGTGGCGGGCCAGAGCCAGACTTGCGGCCAGTGCCGGAGACAATCCATGTTCGATAACACTGATATGGGTTTGCGCCAGCGCCGGCACCAGGGATTGCAGGCGCTGAACCACTGACTGGCAAGCCGCCACCAGAGTGACATCTTGCTCGACCACCCTCCGAACGAACCCATCGCGCAGCGCACACCAGTGCTCGAAGGGCTCGGCCCGGAATAGCTGAGGATGAGGATTGTGGCGTAGGCAATTTCCGAGCCTGGTGGTGTCGCAATCCGCACAGGGATTCTCCCAGGTGGCATACAGCAAGGGGCAGACTGGGTAAAAATCGTGGCAGATAAAGGTCGTATCCAGCCCCGTCGCCAGCACATCCAGGGAGTGCCCTATCAGGGAGGAAACCATCACATCATGGACGGAAAAGGACTCGCAGATTTCCTGCAGAATCGAATTGTACTCGTGGTGTCGCAGGGCCGTTGACAGAATGGGTCGAGTCAGAGACCAGGTTCGCAGCGGCACCTCCATGCGCGCGGACGCATAAAGCGCCAGGGTATCGCACATCGCACTCCCCGAGCTGATGGGCTGCAACACCAGACTCTGGTGCTGATCGTCCGCTTCAATGAAGTCCTCGAGCCAGCGCCCCAGGCCACCACCCCGGCCATGGCCGATATGAAGCCTCACCGGCCTGACCGGCGCCACCTCCCGCGGCGGTTCTTCCTGACGCAGCGACAGCTCCGTAAGTACCTCACGCACATCCGTCAGCGGGTGGCGGGTAAGAAGAGCTTCCTTCCAGGCGAGGAACTCCCCCTTGGCCAGGGACTGCTCGGGCAGCGCACTATCATCCACATAGAGAGTATCGCTGGTGATCAGCAGCGCCCCCTGCCTGATCCACTGCGCTGCAAACAGGGCATCATCCGTCCCTCCCTGAAGCTGTGGCCAACCGTTGCTGAAAAAACCGCAGTAGCCCGCGAACACGGGAAGGTCAAACTCCATCCCCGAGCCGTAGTGGGTGAGCCAGCGATCCATCTCCTCTACCGCCAGGTGAGGATCGTGGCCGGTAGATGTAAAGGCACCGTTGGCTGGGTTGCGTACCGACAGAGGAAAGACCGCCGACGCATTGTTGTGGTGAGCGATGCTCCACAGGCGGTTGATCCAGAAAGGCGGGGGCAGACAACCCGCCCGCAGCACCAGGGTATAACCCTCCTGGGGCCCCAACGCCGAAAACAGCGTCGTCCAGAAACGTTCTTCATCGACCCTGCCTGGCAAATCAGCATGGAAAGGAATACCCGCCTGCTGCGCACAGAGACGAAGTGCCGGGTCATCGCTGCCAACAACACAGGCATCCAGCTCGCCCGCAGCCATATCCTTTGCGAGACGCTCGAGCGTCGTCGCCAGCAGTGCAGATTCTCCATGAAAGGCCGCAATGTAGAATCTGATGTGTGAAACTGCCACTGCGTTCCTCATGCCAGGTTAAGGAGTAGTGATTGCCCTGTCGCGGTATTACGCGCCCCAACAACCTCTACCCGGAAAGGGCGGGACGAGAACCTGGGGGCCCTGCTCCAGGGCCCCCTCAAAGAGGCACCAAGAAGTATCTTCCAACCGATAGGCACCTCGCCCCAGCTCCGTTCGCGTGCAGGCAGGGTCCTACAGGCGCAGCATGGACTTGACCTTCTCCTTGTGGGTCGTATCTATTCGCGCCGAAAGCATTCTCCCTACTTTGGTGGCGACAAGATAGTGTATCGCCCTGGAC
>CAYUJC010000142.1:0-2938 GCA_964444945.1 uncultured Desulfuromonas sp. | reverse complement strand
CCATGACCGGCAGGAAATATTCGTTGCTGGCGTAGTTGGAGTTGGCCCGCAGGGTATCCGCTGCGCTCCAGAGCCGCTTTTCAATGGCTTCGATATGTTCAAGCTGGGCCATGCTTATGCTTCCTTCCCAAAATACACTTTATGCAGGGCCTCGCCCTTGTCTCCCAGGCTGCGCAGTAGGCTCTCGATCTTCTCCAGCGCCAGCGGCGACGGCTTGGCGCGGTTGTTCTCCCAGCGGTTGATCGTGGGGAAGGTCACTCCGAGTTTGGCAGCAAACTTTTCCTGCGTCAGACCGGTGATTTCCCGAAGCTCCCGGACCAGCCTCGCCATACTGTATTGCTCGTCCAATGGACTTCTCCTTGATGAATCTCTGATGTACTGGCGGCACCATTCATATCGCCCGATTTATCACTTGATATATCATCCATGAGGGTGCAAATGTCAAGCGCTACACTTAAGTTCTTACGGAAACTCCCGTGACCAACAATGGTCTACCTCAAATGTTTTCCGAAAGATCCCAACGCCACCTGATAAATAAACCCATGTGTGCCAGCACGGAAAAATCCAGCCACCTCCCGACACTTTCTCCGTCTCTCCGGTAAGTAAAGGGCATAAACAAAAACGAGGAGCGACCGACCATAGACATCAACGACCTGTTTGACGGAAGCATGAAAAGGATCGACCAGTTTGCTTTTGCTCTCGCCGAACCGCGGTTGCAGGAAAAAATGCAGGAGTCCAGACCAGGTTCAGAGGGTGGGGTAAGAATGTGGAGCGTTTTCAGTTGCAGGAGAGGTGGGTATAATGGGTTTTTCGAAACTGGAGTGATCTAGATGAAAGGATAGCCGCCTTCAAAGCGGCGAAAGCCGCTGACAATACGCATAAAAAGACAACCCGCCACCCGGGAGTTTAATCCCAGAGAGGCGGGTTGTCTTTTTTATGGGTGTAAATGGTGGGGGTGGCGGTAATATGTCTAAGGATATGAAATATTGTTTATGTTAGGTTTTTTGGTTGGTTTTTCCATATTGCCCCCAAAGTTACCCCAGATAGTTTTTGTCACAATAGTATTCCAAGCAATTGCTAAACTGATGTGGTTACACATCACCTCACTCTGCCCCACCAAGGTGTCACAGCCCTTGTCATAGCGTTGCCACAGCTCGGTGTCACAAGTCATGTCGCGAGTTGTCCGCCGCCGTGCCGGGCCACCACCTGGCGGCCCATGTCGGTCAGGCGGTATTTCTGTTTGCTGCTGCGCGGCTTGTCGGGGATGGTCATTTCAATCAGACCGGCATCCAGAGCCGGGAGCAGATAGGCCTTGCGGAAATGTTCATCATCTTTCAGCCCGAGCGCCTCTTTGAGCTGTTGCCGGGTCAACTCTCCGGCAAGAACTGAGAGCAGTCGAACTTCCGGGGTGACTTCCTGTGTAGCTTCCGGGGTCGAGCTGGTCACCGTATCCAGGATCATCCGCAGCATGAAGGCGATGAACGGGGCGGAATCGGTCTTTTGGGTGCTTTCCTGAATAGCCTGGTAGTACTCAGCCTGGTGCTCGAAGATCAGGCTTTCCACCGGGATGTCGGCGAACAGGGGATTCCAGCGGGCCAGGATCAGGCTTTGCCACAGCCGCCCCATGCGGCCGTTGCCGTCGGCGAAGGGATGGATGAATTCGAATTCGTAGTGAAAAACCGAGCTGGCGATGAGCGAATGGGCGTTGGTGGCGGCCAGCCAGCCGAACAGGTCACTCATCAGGTGTGGCACCCGGTCGGCGGGCGGGGCCATGTGAATCACTTGGCTTCCCGCCATCACCCCCACGCCGCCATGCCGGTACAGCCCCGCCTCGTCGATCAGGCCGGACATAAGTATTCGATGGGCTTCAATCAGGTCCTTTTCGTACTCTGGCTTCCAGCTGTCGAACCGGTCGTAGGCGGCCAGGGCATTTTTCACCTCCTGCACCTCGCGGGGCGGGGCGATGACCCGCTTGCCCTCCAGAATGGCGGTGATCTGCGCCTCGCTCAGGGTGTTGCCCTCAATGGCCAGCGAACCGTGGATAGTGCGGACACGGTTGATGCGTCGCAGCCGCAAGGCCCTCGCCTGATCGGTGAGCACGGTCAGCCGCCCGATGGCCTCGCTGATGGCGGCGACCCGGTTCAGGATCTCCGAGGTAATGGTGTAGGGTGGCTGGTAGGTGCTCATGTGTTCACCCTTCAACAGGCGTTGTCGCTCGTGCTCGGCACACCGGGATTCGCCCCCCTTTGCCGGTTGCGTGCGCCTTCATCCACTGGTCGATCTCCTCCCGGTCGAAACGCCACTGGGTGCCGATCTTCGAAGCAGGCATTTCGCCGCGCTGGGCCATGCCGTAGAGCTTGGTCCGGCTCATTTTGATGTAGCCCGCAAGTTCATCAATGGTCAGCCATTTGTCGATTTTATCCATGCCATCACCGTTCGGAAGAGATTCGTAGTGAAAAATTGATAAAAAAAGATAACCCTGGATACCCATAAAGACAAGAAGAAAACGGGTAATCTGGGGCAGTTGCATGATTTTCCCGACACATCCCGTCACCACCCGGTAAGTAAGCCCCAGAAGGCTAGCGCGAGAAAATTTCAGCCGATGCCCGACACTTTCTCCGTCTCTGCGGTAAGTAAAGGGCATAAACAAAAAACGAGGAGCGACCGACCATGGGGATCAACGATCTGTTTGACGGAAGCATGAAAAGGATCGACCAGTTTGTCTTTGCTCTCGCCGAACCGCAGTTGCAGGAAAAAATGCAGGAGTCCAGACCAGGTTCAGAGGATAAGGGTAAGAATGTGGAGCGTTTTCAGTTGCAGCAGAGGTGGGTCTAATGGGTTTTTCGAATAGATGAAAGGACAGCCGCTTACAATACGCATAAAAAGACAACCCGCCACCCGGGAGTTTAATCCCAGAGAGGCGGGTTGTCTTTTTTAT
>CAYUJC010000141.1:0-3035 GCA_964444945.1 uncultured Desulfuromonas sp. | reverse complement strand
ATGGTGGATGCCACCATCAAAAACAATGTGCTCATAAGCCTCGTCGGAAAGCAGCAAGATGCCTGTCTCATCCACCAAGGTTTCCAAAAAATCCAGATCTGTCGTGCTTAGATTGATTCCTGTAGGATTATTTGGAAAATTCAGGATCAACATTCTTGTCCGAGGTGTTACGGCATTGCGTATGCGCTGCCAGTCAACCTTGAAGCTCGCGTGGTTCATACCTGGAGGCAACATGGGTATGGCGATGGGTATTCCGCCCGCCAAACGAATGGCTGGGCGGTAAGAGTCGTAACACGGCTCTATAACTATCACTTCATCCCCAGGGTGGACCAAGGCCAGTATGGTGGCTAGCAAAGCTTCTGTTGCACCGCTGGTTACAGTGATCTCCTGTTCTGGATCATACTGACGGCCATAGAGTGCAGCAATCTTCTCAGCGATGGCCTGTCTTAATGCAGGGATGCCCGCCATGGCGGGGTACTGATTGTGGCCATCGGCCATCGCTTGACTTACTAAATTCAACAACGCAGGATCAGTATTGAAATCAGGAAAGCCCTGACCCAAGTTAATTGCTTGATGAATATTTGCCAGATGGCTCATCACCGTGAAAATGGTGGTGCCCACTTCTGGTAGTTTTGAAAATAGGGGACGTGAGAGTAGGTTGCTCATGATAAATACAAGATTAATTCGTCGGTAGAAAAGTCTTGGTTTGGTAAGAGATTTCCCGATTAAGGGGCTAGATTTGATATTAAATTAGCCTCGTTTTTGACTATTAATTCGGGTTATTAGGTAAGAGGGAAAAAAATACCACATTCGGGAAAACAGCTAATTGAAAAAGATGAGAACTGTCGGTATGCTGCCGTTTGCAGTTGAAACAAGCAGTGCGCAAGTCCCGTTGTTCGTCCTGGGTGCATCAAACAAGTATTATTGGTGCACACGGCAATCTGGTTCGTGTGAGCGTTCTTGGTTCATTGCACTTTTTATTTTTAATCTAGGACGCAACACATCATGGCTCAACTGGGCAAAGTCAAATGGTTCAACGCCGACAAAGGTTTCGGCTTTATTACGCCGGACCAAGGCGGCGCTGACGTTTTCGCACACTTCTCCGCGATTCAAGGTCGTGGTTATCGCAGCCTGGCCGAAGGCCAAGCTGTGGAATTCGAAATCATCGATGGCCCCAAGGGGCAGCAGGCTGCGGAAATCCGCCCTCTGTAAGATGATGAGCAGGCATAGACACTATCGTTAGTGTTTAAGCTAGCAAGGCGCCTCAGGGCGCCTTTTTTGTGCGCTCTGGGTATGGTGGGTCGCCATCAAGGCTTTAAAAGCCCTTGCGAGGCTCTAGTGCGATCCTAAGCACAAGTGTCTAACAAGCCAAGTGGGTCACGTCGATTTGGGTCTAGATGCGTTTGACCACGCGCCGAAGCGCTAGCCTTGCCGCTCACAGCGAGGTCAAGCCAGGCCCTATCCATGCGGCGCCGAAGGCACCCCTGCAGGGTGGCGGAGAAACTCCAGCCCTAGACCGGAGCTCTTCAAGAGACCCTAATATTCCTGCTTTTGTCGTTATACAAATAACACTCTAGTTATCAACAAATTTTGCACAGTTTATCCCCCGGGTTATCCACAGAATGGGATAGCGGTGGTGGTAATAAAAACTCTTTCCGTTAGATGTTTTTCATTATCTGTTTCACGTGGAACATTTTCACGGCATATAAGAACGAAAGCGTAGTTCCGGAGTGTCGATTACCAAAATCATGTTTCACGTGAAATATTCTTCGGGGAGCTTCTGTTCAAGTAACAGTGGGCGGAATCACACCCCTAGTTTTCTGTTTGGCTAATTCGAATCCTTATCTGTGGCGCCTGAACTTGCCATGTTGCGTTGCCAATCCCCGCGATAGCTACGGTTATTGCTGCGGTTGGCGTCTTGCCTGACAAGCTTATGCATTCGAGTATAAGTGCACAAATTAACCAAACAAGACACTAGGAGTCTTGCCGACGGATCGAATGCTCGGAGAAACTCAGGAACCCTGTGAAGAACTCCGGTCTAGGGCTGGAGTTTCTCCGCCACCCTGCAGGGGTGCCTTCGGCGCCGCATGGATAGGGCCTGGCTTGACCTCGCTGTGAGCGGCAAGGCTAGCGCTTTGGCGCGTGGTTAATAGATAAATTCGTACTTTGTTTTAGTAGTACGGGGCGATGCGGCACTAGTCTGCTGCTGGAACGATGGATTAGATTGATATCCGTGAACTAGTTACCAGCGTGCATTGATCTGTTGTGAAAGCTGCTCTGCTCTAGTGATCAGGTTGCTCTGTGGAGTTCTGCTGATAGTGTCTGGAGGGTACTTCCTATCGTGAATCGTGCGGCATCGCCTCGTACCACTGACGCCTAGCTACTGCTGACGGGGTGTGCCGCCTGATGGTTGGAAAAGCATAGTTGCTTGCTCCCCAAGGTCATATCTAAGGATAAAAATATTTTTCCTTGAATTTACTTTGGTTTGTCTATTTAGGTAAGCTGTGGAGCATTGTTCCACGTGAAACAAACAAGAGATATTTGTCCTGATGGTCCTGTGAGGCAGGATGAGGGCCGTATAATGGCCGACTAATTATCTTGTTCTTCCTTATTGCTATGTTTTATCCCGAAGCTTTTGACGTCATTGTGGTTGGTGGCGGTCATGCTGGCACCGAAGCGGCTTTGGCGGCCGCTCGAACGGGCGCGTCTACTTTACTGTTGACGCACAATATGGAAACTTTGGGGCAAATGTCCTGCAATCCCTCCATTGGGGGGATTGGTAAAGGCCATCTTGTAAAGGAAGTCGACGCTTTGGGTGGTGCCATGGCTTATGCCACCGACATAGCCGGTATTCAGTTTCGTACTCTCAATGCGTCAAAAGGTCCTGCTGTTCGTGCCACGCGTGCGCAGGCTGACCGTTCTCTTTACAGAAAAGCCATTCGCGGCATACTCCAGAATCAGCCTAACCTTGTTATCTTTCAACAGGCGGTCGAGGATCTGCTGTTGGAAGGGGGGCGGGTAGTTGGCGCCACTAC
>CAYUJC010000140.1:0-3045 GCA_964444945.1 uncultured Desulfuromonas sp. | reverse complement strand
CCTGGATCGGCGGTGCTCTGGCCATCGGCAGCATTCTCGGTGGCGGCCTATTCGACCGCGAGCCCACTACACGCCGCGAGCAACGCACACAGGTTGAGTATGCGGGCGGCCGATTCGGCATCACCAGCCAGGACGACCGTATGCCGGACGGCTCTGATGCGACGGTAGCGCAGCTGACTGCTGCTGCGATTCAGTCTGCAAATGCGCTGTTCGAACAGGTGGGCGCTGTGCGATGGGGACAACGGCACGATAGACCTCACCGACCGTTTTATCTACCTGACTGCCGTATCGGAAGCGGGTAGTGAGCACGAGTCCGATAACGAGATTACGGTAATTGTTGACTCCAGCACGTCTTATGACGGGCAGCACGACCACTCCGTAGCACGCTCGGCATACGCCCCGACCGGGAACATGACTATCCACGGAGCAGGGCACGGCGGTCACTCGCACTCTGTCACCAGCACGCGGAATCACAGCTTTGATGCGTCGAATATCCAGAGATACCAACTTCGATTTATCCAGTTTGTAGGAGCCTAAGCATGGCTTATGTATCACGAGTCGCCAAAGGATCGCCCCTTACGTATGAGGAAATGGATGGCAACTTCGCGGAGATGGACTCACAATTCCTGGCCGCGACCGATGCCGCTGCTTCATCGGTATCCGCCAAGGATGCTGCGCAGCTCGCACAAGGAGCCGCCGAAGATGCCCGCGATGACGCGGTGATCGCTCAAGGGGCAGCCGAGTCAGCGAGGGACGATGCGCTGCTCGCAAAGATAGGCGCTGAAGATGCGCGAGACGAGGTGATCGATCTGCTGGATGCGTCAGCACCTACCATCGCAGACATACAGGGCCGTATACGAGTGCTTCAGTATGCTGATGGGCCGTACCCCTCACTTGACCTGCAGTTCGTGGGCGCAACGCGAACCGCTCCTGCGCTGGTATTCGAGCGTGCAAGCTCGGCCACATACTACGACGCGCTCGGCAGGATTGTGACTGCAGGTGCGAATGAACCTCGGCTGACGTTTGATCCTGTGACGGGTAAGAGCTTGGGGTTGTTGGTGGAGGGGCAGGCGACGAATCTTCTTCTCGGAAGCGATTCCCCGGCAACACAGACGGTTGTCGTTACCGCCACGGCTATGACGCTCTCGTTTATCGGAACCGGCACGATTACGTTGTCTGGCGCGTACACAGGGGCACTGGTTGGCACAGGCGACGAGCGCGTCACCATGACATTCACCCCATCGGCTGGATCGCTGACGCTCACTGTGTCAGGGAATGTTGAGTTCGCCCAACTCGAAACCGGCCCCGTCGCCACCTCCTACATCCCCACCGAGGGTTCTCAAGTCACGAGGGCGGCGGATAATGTGACGATGCCGACGTCGGAGTTTCCGTTTAATCCGAACGAAGGTACGTTTGTTGTGGAGTTCCGAAGACGAGAAAACTACACAGACCCAGTAGCTGATTGTGTATTAGATCTGAGATCTGGTGTTGATTATTGGGCTGTGGAGGTCCAATCCAATGTTAGAACCCGTTCCAGCCTTACCCCTTACCAACCAAGCCCTTTTACTCCAGATAACGTATTTTTTGACGGAACTATCAACAAGGTTGCCTTATCTATAGCTGACTCGACTATGTACAAGGTAGCGGTTAACGGGAAAGTGAATATCTCTGAAGGTGATCAGACTGGTGTCTTTTCTTTATATCAAAACGTGGAGCAAGTGCGCTTTAAACGTATATACCCTCAACCTTTCCAGGGTTCAGACGCTTTCTCCAGGCTAGTCTACTACCCCCGCGCTCTCAGCGACTCTGAACTCATCGCCCTGACCACGCCATGAACAAGACACACCTTGAACACGCCGCCTACGCGCTGCTAATCCAACTCGCCCTCGGCCTCACAACCGATAACTGGTGGCTCGGCGCAGCAGCGGCAATAGGATTCTTCTTAGGCCGCGAGCACGCGCAACGGGAGTATCAAATCGGCAATCCTGCCACCCTGAAAGGCTACGAGGCTTTCGACTTTTGGCGCTGGTCTACAGATGCGAAGCTGGACCTACTTATACCCATACTTGCCACAGTGAGTTTGGCACTCGTAATAACCTATTGGAGCTACATATGACAATCTTCCTGCATTTTCCTGATGAAGCTACATTCAAAGATGCAATTGCTTCTTATGTGGATGAGGAGGGCAATTGCAGCGTCCCTAACCTCGACGTTATCGGCCTGATATACGAGGGGGGTGAATACGACGAAGATGGCGAGGTTATCACGCCGCCCACAGCCATTCCCGGCTGGCACGTAAACCTGATCGGCGAGGTGCCAGAAGCCTTTGCCGAGTACGTGATAGAAGCACCCGCTCACCCTTACCGTGTATTCGCAGAGTCTCCACCTGATCCGGTAAAGCCGCCTAAGTATCCACGCTTCACCGCGCTTCAGATGCTTGACTTCTTCTCCACAGAAGAGCAACTGGCAGTTGTGACCGCCACGCTTGCGAATCCGGCTGTGAAGCTCTGGTATGACCGGCTTTTGGCAGCCGATTACGTGACATACGAAGATCCGCGCACGGAGCAAGGCCTGCAAGCGCTAGTCGGCTTCGGTCTGCTGGACCAAGAGCGCAAGGACTCCATCGTGGAGGCGATGCAGCCCATATGACGCCCGGTATCAGCCGGTTTTATCAATGGCCCTTCGGGGCCTTTTTCTTTTGGATGGCTATGTCTGACTTATCCCCGGACACACGCGCAATCATCGCTGCGCTGCGCGAGACAAAAGGCGATGTCGATCGAAAGATGGACGAGGTGATAAGCGAAGTCAAGGAGCTACGCCGGGGCTTTCCCGACGGCGACCCGGACGCGCATCGTCGATATCACGAGACTGTCATCGAATGGCGGGAGACAAGGAACCTGATGGTGAAGGCCGCGCTCACGCACGCAGCCAAGGTGGGAGGCGTTGCGGGTGCCGGGTGGTTTCTGTATGCGCTTTGGACGGCACTGAAGATGGAGATTACGCGATGAGCGAAAAGAAACTTCCCAGGGGGATTAGAAATCATAA
>CAYUJC010000139.1:0-3050 GCA_964444945.1 uncultured Desulfuromonas sp. | reverse complement strand
CCACCGGTACCCGCGTGCCGATACGGATGATCTGTACGTGGGGGATTGCCCGCAGACGCGTCAGAATCGAATCGAGCTTTTCGTCCGCGAGCAGCAGCGGATCTCCGCCCGAGACAATGACGTCACGGATCTGCGGGTGGTGGCTGATATAGTCGATTCCGGCGCTGATGGTCTCATTTGTAATCCGCATGTTTTCGCCGCCAACCTTGCGTTTCCGGGTGCAGAAGCGGCAGTACATGGCGCACTCCGAAGAAATCAGAAACAGGACGCGATCCGGATAACGATGCACCAGATTAGGCACCGGACTCTGATTTTCCTCTTCGAGGGGGTCGTAGATGCAGACACTATCCTGAATTTCCAGCAGGTCAGGCACCGCCTGTTTCCAGATCGGGTCGCCCACTTCCTTGATCAAGCCAAGATAATAGGTGGGAACCCGCATGGGATATTTAGCCACAACCTCTTCAAGCGGGCGGGGGTCAACGCCGAAACGTCGGGTTAATGTGCCGGGGCTGGTGATGCTTGTCTGTAGCTGTTTTTGCCAGGTTTCCATGGCGTGCTCCTTCCCCTAGTATTGAAAGCGTTTGACATAAGTGATGCGATCGTCTCCGGGGCGGTAGAAGTCGCGAATACACGCTTCCTCCAGGTAGCCGGCCTGCTGGTAAAATTTACGCGTACGGGTGTAGCTGCCCTGAGAAGAGGTTTCCAGGCAGAGCAGTCTTGCCCCTGCAGCGCGCAGACGTTTTTCCACTTCCAGCATCAACTGGCGGCCAACCCCTGCGCCGTGCAGGTCGGGGTCGGTGGCGATCCAGTAAAGGTCATAAGTTCCGAGCGTCAGCGGCACAGGGCCGAACAGCGCAAAGCCGGCCACGGCCGTTTTGTAGTCAGCGACGATCACCTGGTAATCTTGTTGTTCCGGGTCGTTGAGGACTGTTTCAAGCAGTTCCATGGCGCAGTTGACTTCTATCTCGGTAAAGACCTGGGTGGCGACCAGGATCTGGCGCAACGGGAGCAGGTCGGAAGCAAGCAGTTTACGCATCGGTGTTCTCCAGACGGGTAAGAGATAACTCCAGAATTCGGCTAACCAGGGCTGGATAGTCCATCCCTGCAGCATGGGCCGCGCGGGCAAAACCAGCACCTGGTGAGATGTCGGGGTTGGCATTTACTTCGAGAATGTAAGGGATGCCGGCGCGCATGCGGATATCCACACGGGCGTAGTCGCGACAGCCGAGCAGGCGACAGGCGCGCAGTGCCACTGCGTGGATGATCTCTTCTTCCTCTGGGGATATGGGCGCCGGGCAGACCGGTTCGGTGGCAATATATGCGGCGGAATCTTCCAGCCACTTCCCTGCGTAGCTGACAATCTGGCACTCTAAGCCGGGCTGGAAGCAGATCTCCGAGATTGGCAGTGCTTCGAGGAAGCAATCCCCGATCACCGCTGCGTTAAACTCGCGCCCGGCAATAAACTCTTCCACCAGTGCCCCCTGCCGATACTGGGCGTGGATGTATGCGACGCGGCTGCGCAATACATGCGTATCCCTGACGACACTCTCGGCACCGATCCCGATGGAGGCATCTTCGAGGCAGGGTTTGACGATCAGCGGCCAGCTCAATTTCAGCTGTTGCGGCAGCGCCGCGCCCGGCTCGATCAGCAGGTAGTCCGGCGTCGGCAGCTTGTGCTGTGCCAGCAGGTCCTTGGTCAGCGCTTTGTTCTGGGTCAGGCCGAGGGTCAGGGGGGGAGAACCGGTGTGGGTCAGGCCGAGCAGTTCAAGCAGCGCGGCGACATGCAACTCGCGGTTGCTTTGCCCCCAGTAACCTTCACAGAGGTTGAAGACCAGTTCTGGCTGCAGCTGCTGCAACGTGCAGACAAAAGGAGCGATCTGTGCGCCAAGAGGCACCAGCGTTGGGGTGTGCCCAAGGAGCTTCAGGGCTGCTACCACCGCTTCGGCTTCGAATGCGGCACCGACCTCGGAGATACGGTCCTGCTGCTCACCGCGCAGCGCTACGGCGGGAGCCAGGTTAAAGCAGACGGCGATATTCATTGGCGTCCCCCTGGTTGAGCTGCAGGCGGGCACAGGCAGCGTCCACCACGCTGAGGATCAGTTGGGTGTAATTGAGTCCGGCAGCGCGGGCGGCCTTGGGGAAACAGCTGTTCTGTTCCGGCCGCGGCAGGATGCCGGGGAGGGGATTGAGTTCGATGATTTGCGGATGTCCGGCCGCATCGAGGCGCACGTCGATGCGGCACCAGTCGCGGCAGCCGAGCGCTTTAAACGCCCTGCAGCACACCTCTTCGATCTGGCGCTGCAACAACGGCTCGAGCGGGGCCGGGCAGCTGAAGATCTGCAGCGGCTCTGCTGCGGTATCCCAGATCCACTTGGCTTCAAAGGAATAGATCGGGTTGCCCCCCGGGGGCAAGCTGGCGAAATTTATCTCGACGAGCGGCAACACGCGCAGGTCAGCATCGTTGCCGAGCAGCGCTACGGTGAATTCCCGCCCGGGGAGATATTCCTCCACCAGCGCACTCTGGCGATAGGTCGAAATTACCCACTCGACCTGCTGGTGCAACTCTTTGCGGTTGCGCACCAGCGCTTTATCGGTGATCCCCTTGCTTGAACCTTCCAGCGGTGGTTTGACCATCAGCGGATAGCGCAGCCGTTGCGGCAGCTCCAGCACCGAGTTGGCCACCCAGAAAAGGGGGGAGGGCACCCGGTGGTGCGCCAGGATTTCCTTGGTGCGGCGTTTGTCGAGACAGAGACCGAGGGTGACCGGATCGCTGCCGGTATAGGGCAGCTGCTGCATCTCGAAGAGCGCCGGCATCTGGGCTTCACGGCTGGCGCCGTGCAGCCCTTCGGCGATATTGAAAACCAGCTCTGGTTTCAGGTCACGCAGTTTTTCGAAGGCGTCGAGGTCGGCGTTGACCAGCGTCACCTGATGGCGGGTCGCCAGCGCGGCGGCGACTGCATTGATGGTGTGAATATCATCCCACTCGGCGTAGATATCGGCGTAGATATCGGCGTTGGAATGACCGGGAGGTTCCGCCGGAGGCTCGTCGT
>CAYUJC010000138.1:0-3050 GCA_964444945.1 uncultured Desulfuromonas sp. | reverse complement strand
TGCCGCGCGCTGTGGCCAAACACAAGGACAATCGCATCACCCCCTACATGAATGTAGTAAATGAACTCCTGGTGGCGTGGTACCGCATGTTGTGTTTTACCAACAATGAAGAAGAGTGGCAGCAGGTGTACGAAGAGGGTTACACAGAGGTGTGTTCCCTTATTGAAGAGATGACCTGGGAGGTAAAGGATCTGGGGCTTAACCCGGCGCAGGAAAAAAATACATAAAAAAACAAATTTTACTAAACTCCGACATTAAACCTGCCGACATATAGAGCAAAGGGAGAATAAGCGTACAGAAAGGAGGGACGAATTCCCGCACAAACCTAAACGCATCCCCGTAACACTGCACCACGGCGAGAATTTTCGCCCACCACAACGTAGGGGTAAATAACCATTTACCCCAAACCACAGGGCAAGGAAGCCCGAAACTACAAAACTCATGGAGGAAACATCATGGCACTAACAATCAATACCAACGTCGCATCCCTCAACGCCCAGCGTAACCTCGGTGCATCACAGGCAGACCTCAACAAATCTATGCAGCGCCTCTCTTCCGGTCTGCGCATCAACTCTGCGAAGGACGACGCTGCCGGTCTGGCTATTTCCGACCGCATGACCGCACAGATCCGCGGCCTGAACCAGGCAGTGCGTAACTCTAACGACGGTATCTCCCTGGCACAGACCGCTGAAGGCGCTCTGCAGGAGAGCACCAACATTCTCCAGCGGATCCGCGAGCTGTCCGTGCAGTCTGCCAACGATACCAACACCGAAACCGACCGTGTATCTCTCCAGGCCGAAGTGGGTCAGCTTCAGCAAGAACTTGACCGTATTGCCACAACCACTGAGTTTAACGGCAAGACGCTGTTGGATGGGAGTCAGACTGCTGCTTCCGCCTTTACTTTCCAGGTAGGCGCCAACGCGGGTGTAGATCAGACCATCAGCTTTGGTATCGCGAGCGCCCAGACTGCAGATCTTGGTGAAGCAAAAGCAGGTGTTCTGGTTGCTTCAGCAACGGTTGCTGAAGGAAGTACAAGCCAATTGAAATTTACTGCGGACACAGCAGGCGCATCCGGCAACGTTTCTTACGAAGTCGTAGTTAATATGAGTGCAGCGGGTGTCTCTGCCACAGCAGCCACACTTTCAGGCACCACGATAACTATAAATGTTGCATCAGGAACTAGCACACTTACTGCCGCGGCTGCGGCCTCTGCAATCAATGGTGCTTCTGGTATAACCGCTGAGGTTTCGGCTGTCACCGATGCTGCTGATTTCGCTGCTGATGGAACCTCCACAGTATCTATGAGTGGTGGCGCTGACGATGTAGAAACTACCAACGTTAAGGGAATTGATATCTCTACGCGCGCAGGTGCGGTTGCAGCTATTACCAGCGTCGATAATGCCCTGGCTGAAATTGATGCCTCCCGCGGTGAGCTTGGTGCGGTACAGAACCGCTTCGAAAGCACCATCGCCAACTTGTCCAACGTGTCGGAAAACCTCAGCGCCGCCCGCAGCCGGATCCTGGACGCGGATATCGCCGAGGAAACCTCCAACATGACCAAGCAGAATATTCTGCAGCAGGCCGGGGTATCTATCCTCGCCCAGGCCAACCAGGCGCCGCAGTTGGCGCTGAGCCTGCTCGGTTAATTCCAACCTCTGACCTGATGATGTAGGGGCGAAAAATTTTTCGCCCCTGCGCTCAACAAACCGGGGGCCGGTAATCCGGCCCCCGGCTTTGCCTTTCCCCTGCAGGCACCGAACATCAGGATAATCCCACAGGGAGGAGGAAATCCCATGCGCGTAGATGCAGCGAATATCGCAGGCAACACCCTGCAGAAAATGACCCAATCGCCCGAACAGCTCGACCTGCAGCGCAAACAGCAGCAAGAAAATCCCGCGCCCCAGGCCGAGAACAAAGCCAGTCAGGTACAGCCCGAAGAACTCTTGAGCCAGATAAAATCCCTGACTGAAGATGGCCTGTACAGCGTGCGTTTTGAAAACGACGAAGCCGCCCACGCAATGGTGGTAAAGGTAGTAAACGCCGAAACCAACGAAGTGATCCGCCAGATACCCGCCGAAGAGCTGCTGGGTTTGAGCCAGCGCTTAAGCGAACTGCGCGGCAACTTGGTAGAAACCGAAGCATAAAGTAACAAGCGTAGAAAAAAGTAGAAAACTACCACCCCCGGGATGAAAGCATTCACCCTGGGGTATCCGTGTTTGGTAGACCACCTCCCTTTCCGCTACGCTCCCTTCCCCCCTATGAGATAGGGGGGATTGAGGGGGGTCAGCCCTTTACCTCGTTCCCACGCTCCCGCGTGGGAATGCATAAGGAGCGGATTATCCCCTCTGTTGCAATATTCCACGCAGAACCCACATGACGTGGGCGGCGGCCCACACCGCCTTCCTTTTCTTGCGTGTACAAGAAAAGGAAGCAAAAGAATACACCCTGCGCCGCAGCCCTGCGGGTTCCCTCCACTTATGCCGCCAGCAGGCGGATGGACCGAAACTCGCTAGCGCTCAGACAACGGTCCATCTTTTTCGCCTGCTGGCAGCAACGCTCCGGCTGCGGCACGAAGGGGATTGGGCGCGAGTTCGAACCTGGGCAGACACATCGGTCTACCCCTACATTCAATCTCGTTCCCACGCTCCCGCGTGGGAATGCATACTGGATATCCAGACCACCTCCAAGACCCAGACCACCCCCCTTTCCGCTACGCTCCCTTCCCCCCTATTTCATAGGGGGGATTGAGGGGGGTCAGCCCTTTCCCGCCGCGGGAGGTCTTGCAAACGTAACGTAAAAATGATGCACCGGTACTACATTGGCAAACCTCCTGCCTCCACTAAGCCCATGAAAAAGTTCACTTGTGTCAAAACTGGCGCCCGACAGGCGGCAGCTCGTCAAAGGGCGAAAAATTTTTCGCCCCTACGTAAATAACACAGCATCCGCCGACCAAAAAGGTGGCGGCTGCCGGGACGAGACCCGGCGGTTCTGATCTTTCAATCTCGTTCCCACGCTCCCGCGTGGGAATGCATACTGGATATCCAGACCAC
>CAYUJC010000137.1:0-3176 GCA_964444945.1 uncultured Desulfuromonas sp. | reverse complement strand
GGTTGAGCTGCGACAGCGGCATCACCCGCAGGTTATGTTGTGGAAATTCAAGCACCATCTCCGCCCCGGTACTCGCGGCCACCCCCGGCTTGTACCCGAGCACCGCAGCGGCGCGACACAAAACCGCAACGTCACCGGCGACGACAAATCCAGCGGTATTGGAACCAGCACCAGCGCCCAGCGCTCCGGCAAGAAGCGCCTGTATAATTATTTCCGGCCCAATTCCGGCCGGGTCGCCCATGGTGATAATGAACGGTTTATCCATATCTTCTCCGCTATGTGCGTGTATAAATAACAAAAATTCTGAGGAAATTCGTAACAGAGCATGATAGCTGACTCAAGAAGTTACGTATAGGAGAATGTTTTTGGGTATATTTCATGCTTAAAGCATGCTTTAAGTAGCGTAAATCGGGAGTTTTACGAAAGTCCTTCCCAATATCAGACATCCATTGCGCCATATAACGTTCAACACATGCTTTTGAGCGCAGAATTGGTTGCCCACTACCCATCCACAGGATAAACACGACATATGTATTTTCTACCCAGCAGATCCTCCTCTACATTCAACCAGATTAAGTTCCTCGGCGCCAGCGCCGCCCTGCTACTTGTGCTTCTCAGTATCCTGCGCCTGGCACTGCTATTGTACAATATTGACCAGGCCGTAAATGTCAGCGGCGCGGACATGCTTGCAGCCTTTGGCAACGGCCTGCGCTTCGATCTGCAATTGGTTGCCTATATTTTCAGCCCCCTGGTGTTTACCCTGCTCTGGCCAAACCCTGGCACGCGGCGAACCCTTCAACTCCTGTGGCTCGGGTTTGCCACTTCCGTCACTATCCTGATCGGCCTCATCGAGATGGTGTTTTACCGCGAATTCCACCAGCGCCTCAACGGCCTCGTATTTCAGTATATGCAACAGGACCCCAAAACCGTGCTCAGCATGCTCTGGTACGGATTCCCGGTACTGACGTTTCTATGTATCTGGGGGGTAGTCAGCGTTATTGTGGCGTTGGGATATCGCCAGTTACACCGCCGCACCCGCACCCAGGCCGCCACGCAGCGCACCCTTGCTTGGTGGAAACGGGGCGGCGTCTTTATCCTGTGTGCCGTAGTGATTGTTCTGGCTGCACGCGGCACCCTGCGGCAGGGGGCACCGTTGCGCTGGGGCGACGCTTTTACCACTAATGCGATATTTACCAACCAGCTGGGGCTCAACGGAACCAGGAGCCTCTTTAAAGCGGCCAACAAACACTTTTCGCGCGAAACCGGAGATCTCTGGGATGACGCTATGCCGGAGGAACAGGCACGCGCCATTGTCCGCGAGGTGCTGATAACTGAGCATGAAACCCTGGTAGATGAAGAGATAGCTCCCGTGCGGCGCATCTACACCCCCCCGCCGGCAGGAGTTTTGGAGATTAAAAATGTGGTGGTAATTCTACTTGAGAGTTTTGCCGCGCGTTATGTGGGCGTCCTGGGCGACGAGAACAACATCACCCCCTGTTTTGACCAGCTCGCAGAGGAGGGGCTGCTGTTTACCCGTTTTTTTGCCAACGGCACCCATACCCATCAGGGGCTGTTTGCCACCATGACATCGTTCCCGAATCTGCCCGGCTATGAATACCTGATGCAGATCCCCGAAGGGGCACATACCTTTTCCGGCCTGACCAACCTGTTGAGCGCAAAGAACTACCCCAACCTCTATCTCTACAATGGTGATTTTGCGTGGGACAATCAGTTCGGATTTTTTGCCAATCAGGGGATGAAAAACTTTATCGGACGCTCCGATTTTATCGATCCGGTGGTAAAAGACCCAACCTGGGGCGTTTCTGATCAGGATGTGTTTGAGCGCGCGGTGCAGGAATTTGAACGGATGCAAACCGGTGAACCTTTTTTTGCCCTGCTCCAGACCCTGTCCAACCATACCCCGTATCCCCTGCCAAATCCGCTGCCCACAGAGGAGGTCAGAGGTGTGGGCGCGGTGGATAAACACCTGAGCGCCATGCGCTATTCCGACTGGGCCCTGGGGCGGTTTTTTGCCGCCATCCGCGAGATGCCCTTTTATGCGCAGACCCTTTTCGTGCTGGTAGGCGACCACGGCTTCGGCAATGATGAACGGATCACCGAGATGGATCTCAACCGCTTCCACGTTCCGCTCCTCCTGCTCGCCCCTGGCATCCAGAATGCTTTCGGAAAACGCAGTAACCGGGTCGGGTCGCAGGTTGATGTAGTGCCTACCATCATGGGACGTCTGGGAGAACAGGTGCAACACCAATGCTGGGGGCGCGACCTGCTGGCACTGCCCGCGGACGACCCCGGTTTCGCCATCATCAAGCCCTCCGGCAGCGACCAGACCGTTGCCATCCTGCAGGGTAATCACATTCTGGTCTGGCCCGAGGAGCGCAAGCCGACTCTGCAGCAGTACGATCTGCGCCAGCATTCCGCGCAGGAGGTGGAAGATTTGCCTTTAAGCGAAAAACTGAGCACCATTCTTCAAGCCTACATAGAAACAGCAACCAGAAGTCTGCAGCAGAACACCACCGGAGCCCAAACCCCCGCCCCCGGCAGGGAGAGGATGTAACCGATATGTCTACCCCAAAGAAAAATACCGGACTGCGGCGAATCGTTCTGGCTGGAGGCTATTCGCTGAAAGGGCTGGCGGCGGCATGGCGCCATGAAGCGGCGTTTCGCCAAGAAGTGGTTGTGTCCATTATCCTCGTCCCCGTGGCCCTGCTGCTCGAGGTCAGCATGGTTGAACGTCTGCTGCTTCTGGGCGCACTGGTTCAGGTTCTGCTGGTGGAATTACTCAACTCAGCCATTGAAGCGGTGGTTGATCGCATCGGATATGAACGACATGAACTTTCTGGCCGCGCTAAAGATCTGGGCTCCGCCGCTGTATTTGTAAGCCTGGTGTTTGGCGCGATTGTTTGGGCCGCAATTCTAGGCACCAGTATATGTCGATGAATCCGGCAGCCAACTGCCGCGCCAATTCAGTAGGGGCGAAAAATTTTTCGCCCTTTGGTGTTATGACCCCCCTCAATCCCCCCTATGAAATAGGGGGGAAGGGAGCGCAGCGGAAAGGGGGGTGGTCCAGGGCTTGGGGGTGGTCTGGACCACCCACGGCGGAAAAGGGCTGACCCCCCTCAATCCCCCCTATGAAATAGGGGGGAAGGGAGCGTAGC
>CAYUJC010000136.1:0-3177 GCA_964444945.1 uncultured Desulfuromonas sp. | reverse complement strand
GCTTGTTTCCCTGAGCGCATTTGCCGCGGCTGAGAGTCCCCCTCCCTCTGTACCCGCTTTGGCTGCTCCCACTCTGGAGGGATTAGTCAGCGAAGCGCTGGCCAACAACCCGGACCTCAAGGCGGCACGGGAGCGCTGGCAAATGTTCGACCATAAGGTGCTGCCGGCACAGAGCCTGGACGATCCGCGTTTGGCGTTATCGTTCAACAGCTATCCGGTCGATTCGTTCCAAAGCGATGAGACGAATATGACCGGCAACGACCTGCGTATCGAACAGTCTTTTCCATTCCCCGGAAAACTCGGCGCAAAAGGGAAAGCTGCTGAGCAGCAGGCGCTCTGGTACAAAGGCGTTTACGAGGATGCGCGCTTGCAACTCGCCATGCAGGTCAAGGACACCTGGTATAACCTCTACTATCAAGACCGGGCCATCGCCATCACCGAAGAGAATATCGCCCTCCTTGATGATTTTATCCAACTGACCGCAACGCGTTACGAGGTTGGCGAAGGGTTACAGCAGGATGTGCTTAAGGCTCAGATAGAGGGTTCAAAGCTCACGGAACGCCTGTTTACCTTGCGCCAGCAACGCGTAAGCCTGCTCGCCGAATTCAACCGTCTGCTGGCGCGACAGGCAACGAGCCCCTTGGAGCTGCCGGAGAAAATCGAAATGCAAAAGGTCACTACCGATGTGGCACGCTTACAAGATGAAGCCTCCACACACCGCCCACTCTTTGCCTCTTACAGCTCCTTGATCGACCAGTACCAGGCGCAGAAAAATTTGGCAGAATTGGACTATTATCCAGATTTCAACGTCTTCGTAAGCTATCGGTTTCGGGACGACAACCTGCCTGACGGCGGCACCGATTATTTAAGTGCCGGGGTCAGTATCAATCTACCCATCTGGCGTGAAAAACGGGGGGCACAAGTGGCCGAAGCCACCTCCGGCATACATATGGCACGCCGCCAGTATGACAACTTCCGCGACCAGGTTTTCGCAAATATTCACGATGCATACGCGCGGCTTGAGAAAAACCACATCCTGGTCGACCTCTTCGAGTCAGGCATCTTGCCGCAGGCCCAACAGACCTTCGAAGCAAGTCTAACGGCTTATCAGGTTGGCGACGTCGATTTTCTCAGCTTACTCGATAGTCTGTTAACCCTCTATCGCTACGAAATTGATTATTATCGGACCGTATCCGACTATCAACGCTCTATTGCCGGGCTTGAAGCGATCTCCGGCGTACCGCTTAAAAATGAAGCAACCATAGAATAATTCCTACGAAGGAAGGTTTGAATATGCAATCACGTAAAAGATTTTTGCTCATCGGCCTCTTGAGCCTGACCCTTGTCCTTACTGGCGGCACCTGGTACGCCCTGCAATGCGCCATACAGATGGAGTGGGGACCCTTCACCGGGCCACAACATGCACATGCCGAGCAGAAGTACACCTGCGGCATGCACCCCATGATCATCACCGATGAGCCCGGCAGCTGCCCTATCTGCGGCATGGATCTGACACCCCTTAAGACTGGAACAGCCGGCGCGGCAGAAAAGCCACGAGGGGAGCGCAAGATCAAATACTGGGTCGCCCCCATGGACCCGACCTACATCCGTGACGAGCCGGGCAAATCTCCCATGGGGATGGACCTGGTGCCCGTCTACGAGGACGAGGCTGCCGGCGGTGCCATCATCAGCATCGATCCCGTGGTGCAGCAAAACATGGGGGTGCGCATGGCAGCGGTGGAACGCCGCGATCTGCACCGTACCATCCGCACTGTCGGCCTGGTTGACTACGCTGAACCGCAGCAGTATTCGGTCAACGCCAAGATTGACGGCTGGATCGAGCGCCTGCACGTCGACCAGACTGGACAGGTGGTGAAAAAGGGCGATCCGCTGCTGGAACTCTACAGCCCCAAACTGGTCTCGGCGCAGGAGGAGTACCTGCTCGCCCTGCGCAACCGCAACCAGCTCAAAAACAGCTCATTTAACAAGATCGCCACGGGGGGCGAACGCCTGCTCGAGGCCTCCCGCAAACGCCTGCAATACTGGGATATCAGCGCGCGCCAGATCCGCGAGCTGGAGCGCAGCGGCACCGTGAATAAAACCCTGACTCTCTATGCCCCCTCTGACGGGATTGTGAAAATGAAGATGACCTACGCAGGGGAGTACGTTAAAGCTGGACAGGAGCTCTTTCAACTCGCAGATATCTCCAAAGTATGGGTCTACGCCGACATTTACGCATACGAATTGCCTTGGATCAAGGTTGGGCAGAAGGCAACCGTCACCCTGCCCTATGCCGACGGCGAGGATCTCGAAGCACAGATCACCTACATCTACCCCTACGTGGAGCCGAAGACGCGCACCGTCAAGGCGCGCCTCGAGTTCAAAAACCCCAACTTCGAGCTCAAACCCGACATGTACGTGAACGTACATATTAACGGGCAGGAGGTGCAGAACGTCCTGACCGTCCCCGTCGAAGCTGTCATTCACTCGGGCGAAAAGCAGACCGTGTTCGTGGCCCTTGGTGACGGCAAATTTGAGCCACGCCAGGTGATCACGGGGCTGCAGAACCAGGAAGGGGAGATCGAGATCAAGCAGGGCCTCCTCGAAGGTGAACACATTGTCACCTCCGCTCAGTTCATGTTCGATTCCGAAAGCACCCTGCGCGAGGCGATCCAGAAGATGCTGGCGCCGAAGAAAAATGAACCAACCACCCAAGAGGCACACGATGCCACGCACGATGCCGCGGCGGAAGAAGAGAACCTGGAAGATCTATTTTAATAATTTGTAGCATCCGCCATTGATTATCGTTTTATCAGAATGTCTTCTTTCCCCACCGCTAGGGAGGAAGACGCAAGCCTGCTGACAAAGGACTTTCTTTAAATGCTTGAAAAAATAATCGAATGGTCCAGCCGCAACCGTTTCATGGTGATTCTGGCGACGGTGTTCATCATCGTAGGGGGGACTTATGCCCTGCGCAACATCCCGATCGACGCTATCCCCGATCTCTCTGATGTACAGGTGATCGTCTTCACCGAGTATCCGGGTCAGGCGCCACAGGTGGTGGAGGACCAGGTTACCTATCCGCTGACCACATCGCTCCTCAGCGTACCCAAATCCAAGGTGGTGCGAGGCTTTTCGTTCTTTGGCGTGTCGTTCATCTACATCATTTTCGAGGAC
>CAYUJC010000135.1:0-3260 GCA_964444945.1 uncultured Desulfuromonas sp. | reverse complement strand
TGACGAATTGAATGATTGCATCGCTGTATGCATCAATTGATCAGACCTTCCTTAGCAATGTATCTCAGATACAGTCTGGCCTGTTTCATACAAGCTGTTGCCCTATAAAGAAGCCCGATCCAGCACAATACCGGACCGGGCTGTTGACTACTGGCAGATGAATATCAATCAAAGAAATCGAATTTTGAAACTGATACCATATTCCCGAGGAAAATTACCGACGGGCACGTTGTTACCAAACTCAGTTTGATCTCTGCCATTTCCGAATTTTTCATTCGTGAGATTTATACCATACAATCCGATAGTATATTTTTCATTATCACTAACCCAGTTGGTGCTGGCGTTGATAAAGTCATAACTGGGCTGGTCATAGGTTTCATCCGCACCGACCCAGTAACCACTGTTGTAATAGTAAATAAGGCTGGTATCAATCCGGCCCGCCGCGAGTGGAATCGAATAGTCCAGCACCAGATTCACGGTATTCTCAGGCGTATTGACCATTTCATTTCCTTCACAATCACCTCGTGTAATTATATTCCCTGGTGTGCCATTGCCTCTATTTGGTACATTTGCAAAAGTAGGGCAACCAGGGAAACTGGTGTACTCAGAGTCCATGTAACTGTAGCCTATCTGCAGGGTCAGGTTATCCGTAATTGCGGTCGTACCTGTTATTTCCAACCCGAAGACTTCGCCCGCCGCAGCATTTAAATACGCCAATGCTGTAGAACCTGGCAGATAAGCCCTGTAGTGGGTATCCTTGATTTTATTGAAGTACATCTCGGAGTTGACGCGCAACCGGCCATCCAGAAAATCCCCTTTCATCCCGATGGCGTAGGCATCCACCAGCTCGGGCGCCAGCGGGGGGTCAGGATTAACCGTGACCGTGCCGTTAAAACCACCCGCCCTGAAGCCGCGGTTGTAGGAGATATAGCCCATGATATCTTCGTTGAAGTGATGGTCTACCGCAACACGAAAGGTCCATTCTTCGAAGTCAGCGGGAATATAATGGTTACCTGTAATCGTCGTCGCGGTCAGCTCCTTGTCATCGTAAGTGTAGCGTGTACCCAGTGTTATCTGGGTCTTGTCCGTCGCGTTGTAATAGACTTGACCATAGGCTGCAATGGACTGGGTTTCCACCGCACTTTCAAAATTTGCTACAAAGCCGCTACCCGTGGCAACCCTGGAGTTTGGATCGAGCCACGCCTTATCGTCCCAGTAAAACAGACCGGCAATCCACTGAAGATCACTTTCATAGCTGGAAGAGAACTGGAATTCCTGACTGAAGGTTTCAGAGTGCTGGTATAAATCGAAATTGGTGCCCAATTGGGCGGAGCCATCCACATCATTGGACAGCTCGGCATCACTCTCCTGGTAGGATGTAATGCTTCTGAAGTTCACTTTGTCGAAACGGTGGTCAATGTGCATGGCCGCCAGCCAGGAGTCGGCATCTTTATACGGCCTGTGGTCTGCATAGGTGTCGGCAAAATTTGGTGATACTGGGGCCAGGCAATAATAGCGCGGATCACAGGCCTTGTTGAACCCGAAATCCGTTTCTGTTTCGCTCCACGAGTAGGTCAGGGTGACATCCGTTGCATCCGTTGCGTTAATAACCCACTTGGTGCGAATACTGGTGTACTCCTCGTAGCCCGAATCGATGCCAAGGGTGCGGTTTCTGCCAGCGCCTTCCCCTTGAGTGCGCGCTGCAATGGCAATATCCGCGGCCACCTTGTCACTAATAGCTGTGCTGCCGTAGAAATCGCCTTCAATGATATCAAATTTCCCCGCCTTCAGACTGAGAATGGCTTCGCTTTCTTGCCCCGGTGTTTTAGTAACGGTCTGGATCAGGCCGCCTGTGGAGTTACGACCAAACAGAGTACCCTGCGGGCCCTTAAGAACCTCCACTCGTTCAACATTATTAAACGGCTGGTTAACGCTTGTCATATCCCGCAGATAGATACCATCGACATAGGTAGCGACGCTGGCTTCACTACCCACCGCAGTTGTGATACCGCCCATGCCGCGGATAAATGGAGATGCCGAGGAGGATGCTCGATAGTATGTCAGACCGGGGGTGACCAGTTGCAGGCTTTCCGCGCTATTGATGCCCGCAGCCGAGAGGGCAGTTCCACTAAAGGCGTTAATGGCAATAGGCACCATTTGCATACTCTCTTCTCTTCTTTGTGCCGTAACTACAACCTCCTCCAGGAGAGATGATCTCCCACGTTCACTCGTCTGCGCTGACACAAGAGATACAGGAGATGCCAATACCATAGCCACAGCCAAACTGGTTAGCGCGCCCTGATAATCACGCTTGTTATTGATCGAATTATTCATGTCAAATACCCTTTATAGTTGATTTTAGAATTGATCGATTTTTTTCATTTTCAACGACCATTCGCGAAATGAGCAGCAGTATACCCAGGTCGAACACTGACCCTGCCGCCAGCCTCATTTGCCATTTGGCCGAACGAACCTTGGCCGAACGACCTCCCACTTAGGCCACCTTGACGATCAGTGTTTATTTGTAACAAGGAACGGGGCAAGGATATGTACCCTTTAACAGGGACGAATAGCCCGCGACTCGATTACAACTCATAACATCTTAAGCAAGCTTGTACGCAGTCCTTCTACGTCAGCGTTAATACGCCTTACCTAAAAAATTATTATTCAACAATTTCCAGCCAGAAATTGCCAGTCAGAAATTGCCAGCCAGAATAAGTGACACAAAAACATTTTACGAGGAGGTAGATGTCACCTATGGCGGTGACATCGGTTTGTCGGAAACTTATGATAAAGTACGCTCTAATGTAAGACCTGCGGCCCGGTGACTACCAAACTTGTGGATTACTTCCATCACTTCAGGATGGACACGGATAACACTGCCAACAAGGTCCTGAACATCCATGTTTTCTGCTTACCCAAGTAGCGATACTTGAGCCGCCAATACTTGGCTGCATTGGGCTTGACGAGGAGACGCAACCCCTTCTCATCGGTGAGCCAGGAGTCTGTTTGCTGAGGCTTGGCCTGCCTGATCTGAGTGTCGGTAAGTGCCATGTGGTGCTACCAAATCAAAATTGAACCGAGGTAGCACCAGATAGCACCGGATGCCAGTAACCAGCATTGGATATTTATGAACACTACAGACACAAAAAACCCCGGAAAACCGGGGTTTAGCGTACGTTACTGGATGTTACAGAACGTCTAATTGGTGCCCAGGGCCGGATTTGAACCGGCACGACTTGCGTCACTACCCCCTCAAG
>CAYUJC010000134.1:0-3324 GCA_964444945.1 uncultured Desulfuromonas sp. | reverse complement strand
GGAAGAAGCTCCAGTAAAAATACGTGTAGAACATATCTACAAAGTGTTTGGAGACAATCCGGAAAAAGCTGTCGAGTTACACCGGCAGGGAATGGGCAAGGATGAAATTTTTAAACAGACCGGCATGACCATGGGGGTCAGCGATGCGAGCTTCGATATCCGCACGGGCGAGACCTTCGTCATCATGGGGCTGTCCGGCTCGGGCAAATCCACCATGGTGCGCCTTCTCAACCGCCTGATAGAGCCCAGCACCGGTGAGATATATATCAACGATAGTGACATCGTCAAAATGTCCAAAACCGAGCTCGTCGACATGCGGCGCAAGATCATGAGCATGGTGTTCCAGTCCTTCGCCCTCATGCCCCACATGACCGTGGGGGAAAATGCCGCCTTCGGGCTCGAAATCTGCGGCGTAGGCAAAAAAGAACGCCTCGCAACCGCTCTCGCCGCCCTCGAACGGGTTGGGCTCGCCCAGCATATGGACAGCTACCCCTCCGACCTCTCCGGCGGAATGCAGCAGCGCGTCGGTCTCGCCCGTGCGCTGGCGGTAAACCCCGAAATCCTCCTGATGGATGAAGCCTTCTCTGCCCTCGACCCTTTGATCCGCAACGAGATGCAGGACGAACTGTTGCGCCTGCAGGCCGAAGACCAACGTACCATCGTCTTCATCTCCCACGATCTGGATGAAGCGATGCGCTTAGGTGATCGCATCGCCATCATGCACGATGGGCGCGTGGTGCAGGTCGGTACCCCCGAAGAGATTCTGCAGAACCCCGCCGACGACTATGTGCAGGCGTTTTTTCGCGGGGTAGACCCCACCGGCATCATCAGCGCCGGAGATATCGCACGCAAAACCCAGGTCACCGTAATCAAACACCCCGGTAACGGGCCGCGCTCGGCACTGCAGCAGCTCATCAGCCACGATCGTGATTACGGCTACGTGCTGGATAGACGCGGACGCCTGCTTGGGGTGGTAGCGCACGCTACCCTCAAAGAAAATATCGGCAGCGAAAAAGGGCTCCTCGACCTCGTCGAACCCGATGCCGAACCGGTCCTCGCCTCCATGACCATGCAGGAAGTACTCCCGCAGATAACCGGGAATAAGTGGCCGGTGCCGGTGGTAGATGACGCCGGAATTTACCTCGGAGTGATCTCCCGCAACCTGTTCTTGCGCACCCTCCAGACCACCCATGAGGAAGAACATTACGGCGCCGCCATCACCCAGATTCAGGGGGAGGAATAACGATGAAAATACTTGATTTTGACAACCTGCGCATCCCGCTGGAGAACTGGATTCAGGACGGCATCGACTGGCTCGTATACAACTATCGCGAAGTATTCCAGCTGGTTAAGAAACCCCTCGAAACCCTGCTCGAAGGGTTCGTGTGGATGTTTACCGCGCTCCCCCCCATCCTGATAATCCTGGTGCTGACCCTTTTCGCCTGGCGCGCCGCCGGGAAGCGCATCGCCACCTTTACCCTCGTCAGCCTGCTGTTGTGCGGGTTTCTGGGGATGTGGGACCAGACCATGATCACCCTGGCGATGGTACTCAGCGCCGTCTTGATCTGCGCCCTCATCGGCATCCCCCTGGGGATCATGGCTGGGCGCAGCGACCGCTTCGAAATGATTCTGCGTCCGTTTCTCGATGTGATGCAGACCACCCCCCCCTTTGTGTATCTGGTGCCGGTGGTGATGCTGTTCAGCATCGGTACCGTATCGGGCATCATCGCAACCATCGTCTTTGCGTTGCCGCCGGTTGTCCGCCTGACCAGCCTGGGTATTCGCCATGTAGATGTCGAGCTCATTGAAGCCGCCGTCACCTTTGGCGGCACCCCCATGCAGGTCTTACGCCGTGTCCAATTGCCCCTGGCGCTCCCCTCCATAATGGCAGGGCTGAACCAGACCATCATGATGGCCCTGTCCATGGTAGTTATCGCCGCCATGATCGGCGCCGGCGGCCTCGGCGAGCCGGTCGTGCAGGGGCTCAACACCCTCGACATTGGGTTGGCCGCCGTCGGTGGCCTCTGTATTGTCATGATGGCGATGGCGCTGGACCGCATCACCCAGGGGTTGGCCTCAACCTCCAGAAAATAGCACCCTACAAACAAACCTGTAACAGAAGGAGAGAATCCAAATGAAACGTTTAATAATTGCCTTCCTCATATCGATCTGCGCCCTGAGCGCATCTTCCGTAATGGCAGCGGTAGCGGCAAACCAGAAACCTGGCGCCGGCATCACCGTAAAACCAGCGCGCGCCACCTGGAACACCGGCTACATCCTCGAGGCTATCGTACGCGAAGGGTTGGAAGAGCTGGGCTATACCGTAGCTCCGGTAAAAGAACTGACCAACCCGCTGTTCTATCAGTCCGTCTACCTCGGCGATGTCGACTACTGGGCTAATGGCTGGTTCCCCAGCCACGACAACCAGCTCCCACGCCGCTTTGATGAAGGTGCCGCCAAGTACGGGCGCATCATGGAAGCAGGTGGACTCCAGGGCTACCTCGTCTCCAAAGACGCAGTGGAAAAATACAATATAAAATCCCTCGAAGACTTCAAGCGCCCCGAAGTAAAAAAAGCCTTTGACACTGATGGTGACGGGAAAGCGGAACTGGTCGCATGTCCGCCGGGCTGGGGCTGCGAAAAAGCGATCACCCACCACATGAAGGTCTACGACCTCCACGACCACATCAAGCCCATCAAAGCATCCTACTCTGCCAGCATCGCCGAAGCGCTCGCCAAACAACAAGCAGGCAAGCCTGTAATCCTCTACACCTGGGCTCCGAACTGGACCCTGTCCAAATTCAAACCAGGTGAAAACGTCATGTGGATCAACGTCCCCGAAATCAACCCTAACGAAGCCCAGAAAGGCTCCGAAGACCGCATGGTAGTCTCCGGCCTCAAAGGTGCCGTAACCGACCCGATAAAACTGGGCTTCATCGCCAGCGACATCCAAATAGTCGCCAATAAGAAATTCGCCGAAGCCAACCCCGCGGCCAAGCGCTTTTTTGAGCTCTTCACCATCTCTCTCGCCGATGTAAGTGAGCAGAACGATCGCATGAACAACGGTGAAAACTCCGCCAGAGATATTAAGCGCCACGCTCAGGAGTGGATTAAAGCCAATCAACAACAGTGGGATGAGTGGATGGCCGCCGCCAGAGCTGCCGCGCAGTAGGGCGCAGCACATAATTCCCCTCCTTACCTAAGGAGGGGTTAGGGGTGGTTGGGTTTTGTGAGAGATGGTGGCTTTTGCTCTTCGGCCCGCGTTTTTTCGGCACCGCTAAGACCTAGACCACCCCCCAACCCCCTCCTTGATCAAGGCGGGGG
>CAYUJC010000133.1:1740-3413 GCA_964444945.1 uncultured Desulfuromonas sp. | reverse complement strand
CCGCTGATTGCACCGAAGTCTGTTTGAAAGGCACGCATCGTACTGGCTTGACCACCAGTGTGAACCAAACGCTCACCGTTGGTAGGAACCATTTTTTGATGTTTGCCTAGAACCTCTCCTTTTCTGCCAATAAACAGTTGCGTGTTGTACATGGTGCCGGTTGTGCCTGGAATTTTTTCATTAATTCCCACGACTGCGATGATGTTCGCGTCACGGCAAGCACGACACAGACTATCGGTTGCTTTACTGGGCACCTCTACCGCGTTCTTGAATAGTTCCCGAGACATCAGGAGCGCCTCGTCGCCCACATCGGGTATGAAGTTAAACCAACCCGGATGCGTGGGGATAAAGCCTTCTGGGAAACCAATGACATCGGCCCCCTGATTACCAGCCTCCCTTATAAGTTGACACGCCTTTTCAACCGAAGCGTCTCTGTCTAGAAATACCGGCGCTGCCTGCACCGCCGCCAACCTTAATTTTTTGTATGTATCTGACATCACCACCACCCGTTGAAGTCGAAAAATGTTGATAGTCTGCCCGCCGCGCCTCATCCCATAAATGGCTAAGGTTTTCTGTAGACTAAGTTGTTAATTTTCCCAAGTCAATAACGAATTGCGTTAATTTTTGGGTGATAAGCGTAGGAGTTTCCCTAACTGCACGACGCTTTCATACGCATTGAAACTTAGTTAAGGTTCTGAAATAAAAGAAAAAAAGAACAACGCGAGCCAGGAAACCAAACTGTTACTAAATTTTGAAACTGTCGCAGCCAGGTGCGTGAGCGGGGGGTCTTGAGTGGATGAGCATTCCGGGTTTATCCGGGATAATCCCAATATTTTTAGAATACGCACATCAATACTATAAAAACGAACAGTGTTTGTTTTTATAGTATTGTCAAAATGACTCTACTTAGTAACCCAGAGATTCTTAGGATTCCGGCCGACCTCCTCACATAAACACTCAATCCCGCGAAATTGGCTGCTCTTTTCAAGAAGCGGTTTAAAGAAGGGCCCGATGCCGCACTTATGCAGGAATATGTCTAGCTGGAGTCGCCTGAGGTACCGGTTGCAATCACCTTCCTGCCATCTATGCCGTAGGTGAAACTGGCGGGCGGGCGCCAAGCGCATTTAACGAATGGACCAACAAACTGCTGGGGAAGAAACGAATTCAGTACTCGCCAATTCTCTTTTCTAAACTATACCCAACGCACTTCTATGTTGGTTGTCACTGTTATCAGAATCAAGAGGAAGACACAAAAATGATCCAAAACCGTATTGCGAAGACTAAGTTTGGCCAGCTGCTGGGACGACAAGAAAACGGCTGCGTTGTTTTCAATGGGGTGCCTTATGCCAAGCCCCCAGTTGGTTCACGCCGATTTGCCGCACCGATTGCCATGGAGCCATGGAACGATGTAAGACCCGCCACTAAGCCGGGCCCTGCAGCAATCCAGCCTAACCGGGAAAACAAGGACCGAATGATAGCCCACGCAAAAGCGATGGATCCCGGCGTCCTCGGCGTGTTTTCATTCCCAGAATACGCCGTCACGTCCTACATCAACGAAGATGAAATTAGCGAGGATTGTCTTTATCTCGACATTTGGGTTCCCGAAGGCGCGCACGAAGAAAGTTTGCCCGTATACATTTACTACCATGGCGGTGCCAACTTCGTCAGTTCCG
>CAYUJC010000133.1:0-1730 GCA_964444945.1 uncultured Desulfuromonas sp. | reverse complement strand
ACGGCGCCAACTTTGCACGCGAGCAACGTGTCATTGTGGTGCACCCCACTTATAGAATGGGTGCCCTTGGTTGGGTGCACTTTGGTTTGCTGGACGACCGCTTCTCTGAAGCCGTAAACCTGGGGATTAAAGATCAATCCGCAGCCCTGAAATGGGTGTACGAAAACATTAAATCGTTCGGCGGAGACCCCGAGAACATTACCATTGGCGGAGAGTCCTGTGGCGCCACGGCTGTCTCTCACCTTTTGCTGCTCCCTGAGCTACAGCCCATGATAAGAAGAGCGGTAGTTCAATCGCTGTCGCCGTTCAATATCTGGTGCACACAACAAAAGCAAGAAGCCGTAACGGTAGCTCAAATGTATCTTGAGCTACTGGAAATCTCCGATCCAATTGAGTTGCTGGATGCGGATCCAGAACAACTCCTGGCGGTTCATAGTGTTCTTTCCAGATACTGGCCGGCAGACAAAAATATCGCTTGGAGGCCGCTTGGACCAGTTGCGACTGGCGAATCTTCTCCCGTTATGCCTGCCCAGCATCTCTCCACATGCACTTATCCGCGCAAGGATTTTGAGCTGATCATCGGTTTCGCCAAAGATGAGTGGAAATTTTTCCGTGGCCACTCCGATACCATGCGTCACGGCGCCAAAGAACAGGTTTTGGATGTATTACGGCAAGTTTTTGGTGACGAATCAGAAACGCTTTACGAGCGATACAGCCAGCTGAAAGCGGGCGACAATGCCCCACACGAAATCTTGAACTCGATCATGTCAATGGAGTTCTTCAAGTTCTCGTCTTTAGAAATTGCACGAAACTTCGCCCAACAAAACATCCCCACTTTCGTGTTTCAATTTTCATACGACCTGCCGGGCCAGAATGGAAAGTTTCGCGCCATTCATACGGCAGACACACCCTTCATCTTCCACAATCTAGAGAGCCATAGACTGGCCCGTAATGCGCCGTTCGAGGGCGCTAATATTGAAGAATTGGAATCCGTTTCTCAAACGGTCAGTGCCCTCTTTGGATCATTCATTCGAACTGGAGAACCTGGGAAAATTTGGTCACGTTACGACTCTTCGAATCAAAGCATTCTTTGGTTCGGCAAACAGGTGGAATCCCGGCCGGCCCTGCTTAGCGACGAATTAGAAGCTTTCTATGCCACGGGCCTGCAGAATGTGGAAGATCTCGAGGATAGATTAGTGACTAATTTGCGGAAAGCTCTTTACACTCCCCAACGTACTTTCTCGGGAGCCACTCTAAAAAAAGAATAAACGGCGGTAATCGACTGATGCAGAAACAGCCCTTTTCCGAGAAAAACATTAACCCCGCTGTGGTCTACCAATAACCTTCGCTATAAAGGTCGATAGATGTTGAAACTGCATCACTCGCTCATATCCACATGCTCCCAAAAAACTCGACTCTCGCTGCATGCAAAAGAGCTTCAGTTTGCAAGCCGTATAGTCAACCTTGGAGCGGAAGAACATCTCACTTCAGAGTATCTTGCGCTTAACCCCAATGGCGTCGTGCCAACGCTTGAACATGACAGTCTTATAGTCGTAGACTCCTCCGTAATCATGGAATACCTCGAAGAGGCTTTCCCGGAAAACCCGTTAATGCCACCAGACCCTGCCGGTCGAGCACGCGTCAGAGCATGGATGCGCTATATCGAAGAAGTGCCCACCGTCGCTATTCGCTACCCATCCTTCAATCAAGTACTGATTAAATCTTTCAAG
>CAYUJC010000132.1:0-3426 GCA_964444945.1 uncultured Desulfuromonas sp. | reverse complement strand
TACAATCAAGCGCAAAGCGGCATAGAAAAAACGACATCTTTATTGACAACGATCGTAACCGGCTGCGTGCTACTCCTTCTTCTCGCCGGAGTGGTGTGGCGCAAACGCCTGCGAAGCGTCCGCCGGACGTTTGTGACAACAATGACTTTAGACAAGAGGTGAAATGAGATGAGCTGGATCAGGGACCTGGTAAAGCCGAAGGCACGGCTCTGGGAAGAAATGTACCGTAACCGTTGGCAGTATGACCGGGTGGTGCGCAGTACTCACGGAGTCAACTGCACCGGCGGCTGCTCCTGGAAGATCTACGTCAAGGAGGGGATCATTGTGTGGGAGATGCAGGCGACTGATTACCCGCTCCTCGATGCAAGCCTCCCCCAGTATGAGCCGCGTGGTTGCCAGCGCGGGATATCTTTTTCCTGGTATATATACAGCCCGCTCCGCATAAAATATCCGTACATCCGTGGGGCACTCCTCGATCTCTGGCGGCGGGCGCGCAGTGAGCATGCTGACCCGCTTGCGGCTTGGGAGGCGGTCGTTGGGGACGAAGAAGGGCGCCGCAGTTACCAGGAAGCACGAGGGAAAGGCGGTTTCCGGCGTATCGGTTGGGACGAGGCGCTGGAGTTAGTCGCTGCTGCCAACCTCTCCACTGCCAAGCAGTACGGCTCGGACCGGGTGGTCGGATTTTCGCCGATTCCAGCCATGTCCATGTGCAGCTATGCCGCCGGCAACCGTTACCTCTCCCTGTTTGGCGGGGTTATTCTAAGTTTTTATGACTGGTATGCCGACTTTCCTCCAGCATCTCCCGAGACCTGGGGGGAGAAGACCGATGTGGCTGAAAGTGCGGATTGGTACAATAGCAAACTGATTGTGGTTATGGGGTCGAACCTTAACATGACCCGCACTCCGGATGTCCACTTTATTGCAGAGGCCCGTGGTAACGGGAGCCGTCTGGTGGTGCTTTCTCCCGATTTCAGCCAAGTTGCCAAATACGCTGATTGGTGGCTCCCGGTCACCGCCGGACACGACGGGGCATTCTGGCTGGCGGTTGACCATGTGATCCTGCAGGAATTCTACGCCAACCGGCAAATACCCTATTTTACCGGCTACTTGAGACGCTTTGCTGATGCCCCTTTCCTGGTGGAACTGGCCAAGAGCAAGGATGGTTATGCCTCCGGCCGCTTTGTCCGCGCCGCTGGGCTTCCTCGCTATAGCGACGTAGAGAAGGGGGATTGGAAATTTCTGGTCTTTGATGAATTGAGCAATGAGCCGCGCATGCCTCAGGGGAGCGTCGGCTTTCGCTGGCAGGAACAGGAAGGTGAGTGGAACCTGGAGATGAAGGATGGTCTGGATGGCACGGAGATTACGCCGATTCTTACCCTCCTGGAGAGCTATACCGACGTGCTTCAGGTCGATTTCGCCGATTATGCCGGCGGGAAGACGGTAAAACGGGGCGTGCCGGTCAGGTATCTGGAGACGGAGCAGGGGAGGGTGCCGGTAACGACGGTCTTCGATCTCCTCATGGCCCGCTGTGGCGTTGGCCGCGGCCTTCCAGGCGATTATCCGCCTGACTACGACGATGAGGAGGCGCCATACACCCCGGCATGGCAAGAGCGTTACACCGGAGTGGGGCGAGAGACGGTGATCCGCTTCGCCCGTGAGTGGGGAGAGACTGCTGCCCGAACCGGCGGCAAATGCACCATTATTGTTGGTTCAGGAACTAACCACTGGTACCACAGCAATCTAACCTATCGTACCGGGATCATGGCGCTCATCCTCTGCGGTTGCGTCGGGGTTAATGGTGGCGGGCTCAATCACTACACTGGCCAGGAAAAGGTCCAGCCTGAAGCGTCTTGGGCAACGCTTGCCTTTGCGGACGACTGGGGGGCCGCGCCCCGGTTGCAGAACGCCCCCTCGTTCCACTATGTCCATTCCGACCAGTGGCGCTACGATCAGGGCGTCACAGAGGGGGTTGTTGCCGAAGAGGAGGGGCCAGTCGGACGACATCCGATGGAGCTGCAGGCTGCGGCGGTGCGGATGGGGTGGCTCCCCTTCTATCCACAATTTGACCGCAGCCCCGCCGCCCTGGTAAGTGCGGCAGAAAAGGCGGGGGCAAAGAGCGACGCGGAGATCATCGCCTGGGTGACAAAGGAACTGGAAGAAAAGCGGCTTCGTTTTGCCATTGAGGACCCGGACGCCCCCGAGAACTGGCCACGGGTCTGGATGATCTGGCGGGGGAACGCACTCCTCTCCAGCGCCAAGGGGCACGAGTATTTTCTGAAACACTACCTCGGCACCCATAATAACTTAATTGCCGACGAGTCTGACGACGTGCCGGAAGGGGTAGAGCGGCGGGATCCAGCTCCCGTGGGGAAGCTCGACCTGGTAGTGGACATCAACTTCCGCATGGATACCTCGGCCCTCTATTCCGATCTGGTTCTCCCTGCGGCCACCTGGTACGAGAAGGACGACCTGAACAGTACCGACCTCCATTCCTTTATTCATCCCTTGTCAGAAGCCGTTCCTCCCTGTTGGGAATCACGGAGTGATTGGGATATCTTCAAGGCGCTGGCGGCAAAAACCGGGGAACTCGCCCGAACTCATTTTTCTGCGCCATTCCGTGAGGTTGTGGCGACGCCTCTTTGCCATGATACCCCGGCTGAAATTTCTCAAAGTGAGGTACAGGCCTGGTATCGGGGTGAGTGTGCGGCGATCCCCGGCCAGACCATGCCGCATCTTGCGGTGGTAGAACGTGACTATGCGAATATCTACGCACGCTTCGCCTCCCTCGGGCCGAAGCTGCGCGAAGGGATGAAAAGCAAGGGAGTCAGCTGGGCAGTCGCCGATCTCTATGATGAACTCCGGGAAAGTGCCCCGGTGCGGGAATGGCAGGGAGAGACGCTCCCCTCTCTGGAGAATGTAGTCGATGCCGCCAATGCCATCCTCCACTTTGCCCCGGAGACCAACGGAGAAGTTGCCAGTCGCAGCTTTCAGGCCCTGGAACGCCGGGTTGGTCTCCCTCTGGTCGATCTTGCCGCCGACAGTCGTGCGGTCCGCTACACATTTGCCGATCTGGTGGCGCAACCACGGCGGGTGCTCACCTCTCCCTTCTGGTCAGGGATTACCAACAATGGGCGGCCGTACGCGGCTTTTTGTCAGAATGTGGAACGGCTTATTCCGTGGCGAACCCTTACTGGTCGCCAGCACTTCTACCTGGACCACCCCTGGTACCTTGCCTTCGGCGAGGCGCTCCCCGCCTTCAAGACAAAGATCAGCCCCGCTGAGTTTGGTGCCCTCGGCAAGAGCCGGCCGGCCGGCAAAGGGCTCATGCTCAACTGCCTCACGCCTCACGGCAAGTGGCATATCCATTCCACCGAACCTCTTGCAAAAGTCTTCCGCCAATGGCGGTTAGTTGTTGGCTGAACAGGT
>CAYUJC010000131.1:0-3623 GCA_964444945.1 uncultured Desulfuromonas sp. | reverse complement strand
AGGTGGGTCAGCCCCTGGACTTTGTGCGTTTGCTAAAACAGTTGCGCAACTTTTATTTCAACGGCCAGAGGGTCAAGGCGCAGTGGGCTCAGGAATTCTATGGCCAGTCTGTAGCCATGTCGGACAGGGAGAGCGGAGCATGAGCATGATTGCCAGCGTGCTGCGCCTGGATCGGCGGGCAGTCAAGGCATTGCGGATCACCGATGCCTACTCTCTGCACCGGGTTGTTTACAGCTTGTATGACGATGTGCGCGATACCCGATCAAAAGAAGCCAGTGAGTCCAGCGGTATTCTGTACGCCGACCAGGGTGGGGATTATCAAGGCAGAAAAATCCTGATGTTGGCGGATCGCCAGCCGGCTGAGTCAGTGGACGGTCAATATGGGTCGGTGGACAGCAGGATTATTCCCGAGACGTTCCTGGAGTATGAGCAGTATCGCTTTAAAGTTATCGTCAACCCGACCCGGCGGGACAGTGCAAGCCGCAAGCTGATTCCCGTCCGGGGGCGGGAAAATATTGCGCCATGGTTTGCTGAGCGCGCGACGGCAAGCTGGGGTTTTGCTGTATCACCCCGACACCTGCAGGTCGATAAGGTCGAGGTTCAGCAGTTTAAGGATAAACAACAACGCTCGGTGACCATTGCTCAAGCGCATGTGCAGGGTCTGCTCAGTATTACCGACCGGGCAGTGTTCAAAAATAGTTTTGTTCGCGGGATAGGCCGTGCCCATGCGTATGGCTGTGGCCTGCTGCAAATCGTTCCCCTTCTTGATAACCCCTTCGCTTGAAAAGGATACTCATCATGACCAATGCTTATACTAATCTACGTATTGAATACCACATTTTACAATCCTTCCCGGTGACCTGTTTGAACCGGGATGATGTCGGGGCACCAAAGACCGCCATCGTCGGCGGTGTGACTCGTGCACGGGTCAGCTCCCAATGCTGGAAGCGCCAAGTGCGCCTAGCCCTGCAGGACTTTGGTGTAAAACTGGGCATTCGTACTAAAAAAGCTGAGGAAATTTTTATCAGGGCATGTGTTGCAGTTGGTGCCAGTGAAGAGCAGGCTACCGCTTGTGGCAAAAAGATCGCCGACTTGCTCAGCGATGATACCTTGCTGTTCGTCACCGATACTGAGGCTGCAGCCTTCGCCGCCTATGCCTCAGAGCAGGACTTTGAAGCAGACAAACTGAAAGCCAAAGATTTGGCAAAGATTGCCAAGAAGGCTCTTAACCCCGCCGTTGATGCCCTGGACGTTGCTTTGTTCGGCCGCATGGTTGCCAAGGCCGCAGACATGAATGTTGAAGCTGCCGCATCCTTCGCTCATGCGATTTCTACCCACAAGGTCAGCAACGAAGTGGAGTTCTTTACTGCTCTGGATGACCTGCAGGCGGAACCGGGCTCTGCTCATATGGGCAGTCTGGAATTCAATTCCGCGACCTACTATCGCTATGTCAGCCTCGATATTGGTCAGTTGGCTCAGACCATGGGTTCAGATGATCTCAAGAAAGCGGTAGAGGCTTTTACCCAGGCATTGTTTGTAGCTGTACCCAGCGCACGTCAGACTACACAATCAGGGGCCAGTCCCTGGGAATTTGCCCGGGTTCTGGTACGTAAAGGCCAGCGTTTGCAAGCTCCTTTTGAAACCCCGGTCAAGGCGCGTGATGGCGGATACCTGTTGCCCAGCATTGAGGTGCTGAAAGAGTACCTGAGTAAAAAGGAAAAACTGTCTGGCTCGTTGTTCGGCAAGCAGGGCTGTTACGACTGGGGAGAGGATGAAAACTATAGCATCGACGACCTGATTGCAGACCTGCAAAGTCATGTCCAGTGAGGTGAACCTGTGAGTGACCCTTATTTGTTATTGTGGCTGGAAGGGCCTCTACAGTCCTGGGGGCATGATTCCAAGTTTGGTCGGCGTGACAGCTTGGACTTTCCAACAAAATCTGGTGTGCTCGGTCTTCTTTGCTGCGCGCGGGGTGCTGCGGGTGAACAATCGGAGTGGTTGGCAAAGTGGGCTGATCGAGATATGCGGGTAATTGCTTATGTTCCTGTTGGTCGTCGTGGCCAGCCGTTGCCGAGACTGCCATTGATGCGGGACTTCCACATGGTAGGTAGTGGATATGATGATCAGGACCCTTGGGCCAGCTTATTGATCCCGAAAACCAGCGAAGGGAAAAAGGCGGTTGGTGGTGGGACCAAAATGACCTACCGCTATTATCTGCAAGATATGACCTATGCTGTCCTGCTACAGGGGCCTGAATCTGAGCTTGCTACAGTTGCCAATGCACTGAAATCTCCAGTGTGGGACCTGTACCTCGGACGCAAGAACTGTGTGCCCACCGAATTTGTTTTTCAGGGCATTCATGCTGGTGTTCAGCAGGCGCTGCACACTGCGGAACAGTTGGCGGAAAGTAAGCGGCGGCACCCCGTCTTCCAGGTATTGCAAGGTGAACATGAAGGTGACGTGCTGACGCTGAACGATGTGCCTTTGCAGTTTGGTGAATATAAGAAATACCGTGACAGGCAGGTCAGCATTCAACGAATGGAGTGATGGGCATGGCCTCAGGACAGCGACTTTTCGTCAAGGTGACACGGGACTCCTTGCCCCAGGTCAAGGATAAGTATCCTTTCATCTATCTGGAGAGGGGACGGCTGGAAATCGACGACAGCAGTATCAAATGGGTTGATGCCGACGCCAACGTGGTTCCATTGCCGGTTGCTACTTTGAATGCGCTGCTCCTGGGGCCGGGGACCACGATAACTCACGATGCGATAAAAACAGCAACGGCGGCCAATTGCGCCGTCTGTTGGGTGGGTGAAGATAGTTTGCTTTTTTATGCGGCAGGCTTTTTGCCGACAGCGGACACCCGCAATTTGAAAAGACAGGTTGAGCTGTCTGCAGACCCTGCAAAGTCAGTTGAAGTGGCGCGACGAATGTTTGCGCGCCGCTTTCCCGATGCAGATTTGCAGGGCAAGGCCCTCAAGGAAATGATGGGTATGGAAGGCCATAGAGTCAGAACCTTGTATCGGGATAAGGCTGAGGAATACCAGGTCGGATGGAAAGGCAGGAATTTTACGCCCGGCAAATTCGATTTGAGTGACGTGACTAATAAAATTATGACCGCGAGCAATGCTGCATTGTACGGTATTCTGTGCTCTGCAGTTCATAGCATGGGCTATTCCCCTCACATAGGCTTCATCCATTCCGGTAGTCCGTTACCTTTTGTCTACGACTTGGCTGACCTATATAAAGAACATTTGTGTATTGATCTGGCTTTCGCCCTGACCCGTGACATGGCAGGGCGTTACGACAAGTACAAGGTATCCGCTGCCTTTCGTCAGCGTGTGATAGGAATGGATCTGCTATCGAAACTGGCGGGTGATATCCCTGAGATGCTGGAAAGTAAAGATGCTCGTCGTCGTCGCCAATGACTTGCCGCCCGCAGTAAGGGGAAGAATGAAGCTGTGGTTCATAGAGCCAAGGCCCAATGTTTTTGTTTCAGGGGTCAAAGATTCAGTGGCTACAACAGTCATTGATTATCTTTACAAGCATTGTCCCCCTGAAGCAGGTGTCGTTATGTTTCGTTCACTTCCGAGTCCACCTGGATACGAGATCCGAACGATAGG
>CAYUJC010000130.1:0-3672 GCA_964444945.1 uncultured Desulfuromonas sp. | reverse complement strand
TGCGCATTTGAAAATGTTGTTTACGCTGTCCAATATCTGGATGGCACGCCGCCCGCTGATGGCGGCGGCAGGATAAGTGCGCCCAAAAAGCGCCAACAGGCCCGAGAACGGGCCTGATCGGGGTAGAAACTTCCCGAAAGTGGCGATGGTTTGAGCAATTTTTAACCATTTTTTGATGATTGGGTCATGAAAACGATTTTTGAAGGTTTGAAATCGAGTTCTTCAGACCTTCCTTAACACTCAGGTTGAGATGCAGTTGTGTGTATCTCTAGTAGTTGGGTGAGAGTTTGTGCAATGATTTGATTGCTACTTTGCTTTGTGAGTTTGTTCTCTAGTGTACGGGGTGGAGTTCTTCCTTGAGCTTACAGTGTTTTCATTATTTCTGAGTTAAGCATGTTTCCTACTAAACGAGTATTAGTGATTTATCCAGATGAATATGAGGAATTGGCTTTCGTGTTACAGCATAAACTGTCAAAGCTCGATGCGTTTGATGCTGCTGCATGGACGGTTGATCATTACAAGCAAAATTTACCGACACTTTCGGCTCGTACTAACGTAATATTTCTTGGTGGTAGTGAGGAAAATCGTTATTCAAAAATTTACCTTTCTCAAATCAAGAATATCGTAAATAAATGTGGGGCTTGCTTTGGGCGTGACGGCTCTAAGGCTGTGGTTTATGGCGAGGGTAGTCTGGAACAGTTGAAGGCTTTTAATGCTCACTCTAGGGTTATCAACTGGGGGGGTGTCAATATCTCCCCCGATTTCGGACGAAACTTTGGTGAGGCAGTGGGCTTGGATTTTATTATTGCCATTCCAATTGATATGATAAAAGAGATAAAAAAGACATTTATTCTTGGTATTTTTGAATACTATTATCAAAAAAAATCATTAATAAAAGAACTTCGTTATGAGCAAACGAAGTTAGCAATCTATAATTTTCTCAAAACTGAATTGGATCTGTGGCTCAAGGATGGTGCTTAACGATCATGGAAACGTTTGCTGAGTCTTATTACAGGGCGAGCAAAGACTTTTCTGGCGTTAGTGGGGCATTAGAGTCTGCAGCGTATGTAAATGACGTCCAGTCAGCTATTGATACCGCACTTCTCGCGTTGCAGAAAGAGTCTGAGCGCCGCCAAAACGTTGCAGTCGACTACGTTAAAGGAAATCTTGCTGAGGTCTGGCATGCGGAAACGTTGAGAGTTTCTTCCGTTGCAAAAGGTAATGATCAAGTATGGGCAGCAGCTACGCATGATAATCGTACTGGCCAAGATATTGCCTACGGAAACTCATCTACGACAAAATATGCTGAATTGAAATATTATAGAACAGCCGAGGATACAGCTAAGCAGTTGGGGAATCCGGATTATACGGACAGCCAAAAGATAGTTCCTGCTGACCAATTATCAGAAGTTATCTCGGAGTCTCAAAGGCAAGCAGTCCGAAACCAAGAACTTCGTCCAGAGGTAGCACGTGCTTACCGAGATACAGCGGAGAATGCCAGTGATCGCATTGAGATTGCTGGTATCGCTTCTAAGCCTCTCAGCGAGGGCGATGCGAAGAAAATCGCTGCAGACTTAAAGAGAGATGGAGAATTTGATCCCGATTCCTTTGGTTTGAAAACTGAAAGCTTTGTCGAGTGGTCAGATATTTTAAGGGAGTCGGGAAGTGCCGCTATTAACGCTGCCGCATTTTCGGCCGCGTTAACCGCTGCTCCTCATGTGTATCGTATTATGGCGCAGTATGTACGGTCGGGTATGTTTGATACACAGGATGTTCGAGAAGGGGTCAGCCAGGTTTTTTCAAATGCTTCCGGGGCCGGTCTTCGCGGTGCTCTAGCCGCTGTTATAGCGGGTTCGTGCAAGGCTGGATTGATGGGAAGCGCCCTAAAAGATATTTCGCCTTCGTCTATCGGTATGGCGACCACAATGGCCTTGAATTCCATTGAGAATTCTTGGCGCTATTCACAAGGACTGATTTCCGGTAAGGAGTTGGCCTTTAAGTTATCCCGAGATGCCGTAGCACTCATGATGGGCAAGGCTGGGGCAGTAGTCGGTCAGATGGTGATCCCCTTCCCGATTGTTGGGGCCTTGATTGGTAATGTGGTTGGGTCAACCCTTGGAGGGGTCGGAGTCACCTACGCAAATGCTAAGGTTCTCGGTATTTGTGTTGAGTCTGGTTGGACTTTCTGGGGATTAGTGGATCAGTCTTATGCAGTTCCTGAGGAGGTTTTAAGAAAAGCTGGTTTTGACCTATTCGCACCTTTGCATTTTCAGTTAGATGAGTTCGTGTTGGATAGATTTGAGCTTCAGCGATTTCAGACTGAGCAAGTTGGATTCACGTTTTTAAAGCGTGGAGTCGTTGCTTTCAATACTGTTGGATACCAGTAAGTTAACTAAACAGACTAACGATCGACACTCAGGCGTCTTCTGAGGCTAAATGGACTGTAACTTCGTTAGTTTGGCGATGGGGAGGTACTTATATAGTAGAAAATGAGAAGCCTTAAAATAACGCAATGGTTATTGATTTTTAGAGAATCTAGTGCCCACGAATTTTCAAAACTCGTGGGTTTTTGGTGGACCGTTTAATGCAACAAATTGATCGGGATTCGCTTGAAGTCAGCACACTGGTCGGTCAACTGGCCTTCCCATCCGACTCCTTGCCAATCCACAGGGTGCCCGACGGCGCACTGGCTCTGATGAAATAGTATGCAGCTCTGGCAAACCTCCAGTCGCACTTCTTTTTCGTGCTCGAACTTTCCTGGATCCTCCATTGGGGTCTTTTGTGTCGGCGGCAATGCTTTGAGTCGAGCGGATTGGCGTCTCAAATTCAGTAGCATGCTTGACAAATCCCACCCCGCAGGCACAATAGGCTTGTTCAAATCCGTCACTTGCCGGCCACGGACTGTTTTTTTGCCGTAGGTGATACCTAAAGGCTCTAAGAGCTTGCGTAGAAAGATTAGGCTCTGTTTTTGAGTCTCGGCCTTTGTGTTCCTGCCCCCAGAGATGCGCGAGGTCCTTCGTGCCGTCCGAAGCGATGAGAAGTTTTCTGATAGCTGGGTGTATTCCATGTCATTGTCTGAAAGTGCAAGAAACGCCGCTTGCAATTTTTTATTTCGGGTCATACTGCCTGCTAGACGTGTGGCGGTAATCTTGCCCGAACGCAAGTCGTCTAGCTTTTTCACTAATACCATCAGATTCTCAGTTTTCTCAGCTTCGACTTGTGCCCAAGAGGTACAGCTGTCTCGTGCGTACTGGCCTGAGGTCCAAGGCGTGATTTCACCAAAGAGCCGTTTGATCTTGTAGATCTTCACTTTCTGGGCTTGAGCGGGCTCGCTAAATTGGCATACGCCCATAATGATTCCAAGCGCTTCATTATCCAAGTCACGCTCAATTCTTGGCTCCTCCAGTTGATAGTTGTAACGTCTTTCATGTGCAAGGCGCTCGTGCAGGTACAGACAGTCTTCAGGGGCGAGCTGTAAGTAGCGTATGCCCTTGGCGGCGATGGCGTCGGCATAGTGTTTTTTTGCCCCTTTGCGATGCTCTATGAAGATTTTGGCACTGTCTTTGTCAACCGGCGCAAGCTGCGAAGCGAGCGGAACGATGTTGTAGTTCTGAATGGCATTTTCACGCACGAGAACGCTTAAGGCCGTTAGGCTGTTTTTTTCGTGTTTGC
>CAYUJC010000129.1:0-3685 GCA_964444945.1 uncultured Desulfuromonas sp. | reverse complement strand
GCTGCTGTTTTCGGCCGTGAATTGACACTTAACTAAAAAGTGATTTAATCCAGACAATAGCCGGAGCTTGGAGTGGAATAAATAATTCAGCGACTCGGCCCGCGAATCGCCCTCGGTGCACGGGCAAATTTCCAGGACGGGTGCGAAAGCTGTGAGGAGATAGCCATGGACAATGCATCACCGCCGCCGAGTGAACGATGGGAAACCACGCGCAGGCAGTTTATGAAGTATTCAACCCTTATTTTGGGTACGGTAACGGCCGCCGTGCTTGCCGTGCCTTTTGCTTCCTCGCTGTTCGGCCCGGCGTTGAGGCGGAAGGACATTCATTGGGCCAAAGTGGGAAAACTCCCGGCCCTCGCTTCTGGACATCCGGCCAATATTTCGTTTACCGACATGGTAGAGGATGCCTATCTGCGTGAGAACGTCACCCGCAATATCTGGATTGTGCAGCTTCCTTCCGGCGGACTGACGGTATATTCCCCCATCTGCCCCCATCTGGGCTGCCATTACAACTGGAATGAGGCCAGCGGGCATTTCGCCTGTCCCTGCCACGGCAGCGTCTTTGCGCTCGACGGCACCGTGCTCGCGGGACCGAGTCCCCGCCCGCTCGACACCCTTTCTGCAAAAATCGAGAATGGTGAACTCTACGTAGGGTGGGAGCGTTTCGAAACCGGTACCTCCCGGAAAATACCTGTTTAGGAGGGGAATCGTATGCTGACTCGCTTGGGAAAATGGATCAACGAGCGTTGGCCACTTTCAAACCTGGTTAAACTGGGCTTGGAAGAGGAAATCATCGGCGGAAGTAGCTACGCCTATATCTTCGGCAGCCTCCTCCTGTTCACCTTCGCCATGCAGGCGGCAACCGGGGTTTGGCAGCTTTTCTATTATGTGCCCACGGTACAGCATGCCTACGCCAGCGTTAATTACCTGCGCACCGAAGTTCCCTTCGGGTGGCTGATCCACGGCCTCCACTACTGGGGTGCCAACGCCATGATTATTCTGTTGTTGTGCCACGCCATCAGGGTCTTTATCTATGCGGCGTACAAGAGCCCCCGCGAATTGACCTGGCTGGCAGGGGTGGGTCTTCTTTTCATAACCCTTGCCATGAGTTTCACCGGCGCCCCTTTGCCGTGGGATGAGCGGGGTTACTGGGCTACCGAGGTGGGGACGAGCATCGCTGGCACGGTCCCCTTTATAGGCAACCTGATCAAGCATTTGCTGCGCGGCGGCGAGTCGATGGGGCAGCTGGCACTGTCCCGAATGTTCGTGCTCCACATCGCCATAATTCCGGGAACTCTGCTTGCCATGCTCGGAATTCACCTGGTGGCTTTCCGCCGGAATGGCAGCGTTGGTCCCTGGGATGAGGCAAAGCGTGCCCGCAGAGGTCAATTCTGGCCGGATCAGCTTTTCAAGGACACCCTCGCGTGCACAATTCTCTTCATTATTCTGCTTGCTCTGGTTGTCTTTGTCCCGCCTCCGTTTGCTGGACCGGCCGATCCCCTCGACACGTTGTACGTTCCAAAACCGGAGTGGAATTTCCTCTTCCTGTACGAGATTCTAAAATTTTTCCCCGGAAAACTTGAAGCTGTCGGAACGGTGGGGGTCCCCGCACTGGGGGTGCTCGTATTGGTACTGCTGCCGTTTTATGATCGAAACAAGGAGCGCGCTCCCAGACATCGCATTGTTGCCTTGTCGTTCGGTGCCCTTAGCATAGTGGGGTTGATCGTGCTTACCATTGCCGGGTACTACAGCAAGCCTGGCGCCGAACAGAAACAGGCTACGGCTTCACCGGTCGCATCTGCCCCCCAGGCGCAGGATATCGCCACAGGGAAGGCGCTGTTCCAGTCACAGGGGTGCGCAAGCTGTCACAAGATAGACGGCAGCGGTGGCAGCATCGGGCCGGATCTCTCCGGTGAGGGGACAAAAGGCCGCTCCGTGGAGTGGATTAAGGCGCAGCTCCGCTCTCCTGAAACCCATAATCCGCAATCGATCATGCCTGCATTTTCTGCCCTGTCTACACAACAGATCAACCAGCTTACCGAGTATCTTATGAGCTTGAAGAGCGACAGTGCGCCCGCCGGCGGTGGAGCATCTTCCGGCACCACGGCAGCAGCTTCCTCCGCGGCCACGCAGGTGCAGGATGTCGCCATAGGCAAGACGCTGTTCCAGTCACAGGGATGCCTTGATTGCCACAGAGTAAACGGCAGCGGCGGCAACATCGGGCCGGATCTCTCCGGTGAGGGGTTAAAAGGTCGATCCATAGAGTGGCTGCAGACGCAGCTCCGCTCTCCTAAAGCCCATAATCCACAATCGATCATGCCTGCATTTTCTGCGCTGTCTGCACAACAGATCAACCAGCTCATCGCTTATATTATGAGCCTGAAGAGCGAAAGTGTCCCCGCCGGCGGCGGAACATCTTCCGGTGCCGCGCCAGCAGAAGCTGCCGCTGCCGCCAATGGAGCTGACCGGGTACCGGGGAAAGCGGCTTTCATTATCGGAAGTGCTGAACACGGCGCTGTTCTGTTCGAAAAGAACTGTGCTTCCTGCCATGGCCCTCGCGGAACTGGTCTCGCTTCCGACTCGGGTTCGACCACCTTGGCGGCCCCGGCATTAAACCCAATCGACCGGCGTCTTTACAATAAATCGCCGCAGCTTTTTGCGACAAATATCGACCTGATCATCCAGCATGGACCGCGCTCGACCGGCTCATATCCTGTGCTGAGCATGCACGCTTTCGGTGATCTCCGCTCGCAGACGCAGGAGGAAATAGCAGATCTTGAAGCCTACATACTTGACCTGAACGGTGTAAACCGAGGAGAGATCCTTCACCCTGGATTACGCCCGCAAACGTTTCTTTTTGGCGTGATTGGGATATTTGCTCTCATTATGGTAGCGCTGCTCGGCGTGTATTTCCGGAGGAAGAACAGCGGGTTGGGAAAGGAAAACTCCTGAGCAAATTGCGGGATGAAAGGACTTAAGCTGTGGTTAAATTTAAGATTAGCATATTGCCCTGCTCGTCCGCGGTGTCGCTGTTGTGGATATCTTTACTTTGAAAAACGCTAAACCCCACACCATGACACCGATGGCCAAGATCCATGGGATGCGGGCTACATGCCCGGCAGAAGCAGAGAATGAAAACCCGGAGGTTGTGCTCGGGTCTACCCCTTATCAAATGGACGCGCTATGAAGTGCACTATTTTTGTACGTCTCTTTGCCACCACTCTGATGTGGGTGTTTTTCTCTGTGCCTTTCCAGCCCCAACTGGCACGCGGAGAAAATGCTCCCGCCACTATAGGGAAAGAGCTCTTTCAGGCGAAGTGCTCACCCTGTCATACGATCGGTGGCGGCAGGTCGGTGGGGCCGGACCTTAAGGGAGTGACTGCCATCCGCGACCATGCCTGGCTTGCGCGATTCATCCCCGCTCCGGACCACGTGCTTGCCAGCGGTGACCAGGTTGCCAATGAGTTGCTCAAGGAGTTCGGCGGTTTGGTAATGCCCGACCTCGGGTTAACCCAAACCCAGGTAGATGAGCTTATCGCCTACCTGGCGGAAAGCGCACCCCAAGAAAGCGCACCCCAAGCAAGCACACCCCAAGCAAGCACACCCCAAGCAAGCACACCCCAAGTTGCAGCAACTATTGCAGCCACGGGTGACCCGCAGCGCGGTACGGCGCTTTTTACCGGCA
>CAYUJC010000128.1:0-3685 GCA_964444945.1 uncultured Desulfuromonas sp. | reverse complement strand
GCCAAGGGTGGGATGAGATCAAACACCGGCTCCATGGTGCGGCTGTGGCTGATGAGGTCGCCGATGTGGTAGCGCCGTTTCAGCGTATTGCGCAGAGTCTCAATCTCGCTTAAATCACGAAAAGTCTCCGCCCCGCCGATGACGTTGCCGGCTGCATCGCGCAGAACGGCGGTAGAGATGCTTATGGGGATCCGCTGCCCATCGGCGCGGATAATAAATCCCTCGCGCTGGACTATGGGGTTGCCGCTCTGCAGGGTTTCGGCCAGGGCGCAGTTGTTCTCACACAGGCTGCAGCGAAACACCTCTGAGCATAGCTGGCCGATGGCGTCTGCGCGCTCCACCCCGGTGATCTGTTCCGCGGCGCGGTTGAACGAGGTGATGCGCCACGCGGCATCGACGGTAAACACCCCGTCGCATATACTTTCTAGGATCGCCTCAGTCGAGGCATGATCCAGCGGTTTCATCCCCATATCGATCTATCTTCCAGCGCTGTCTTCTGCGCAACAGGGTGGATCAGCCATCGCCAATCACAAATTGTTCCAGGTGAAAATTTGGGCGTGCGATGACGGTGATCTGCTTTTGGAACTGCTGCTCAATCCCGTCGATGATACAGCGCTCTTCATCGTAGAGCAGGGTAGCCACGTCGGGGTGTACCTGCAGATTAATGCGGTATCCGGGCAGATTGCGCGCTTCACGTTTGAGCTTTCGGAATATTTCAAAGGCCATGGTGGTGCGGCTTTTGATATACCCGGTCCCCTCACAGTAGGGGCAGGGCTCACACAGGGTGCGCCCGATACTTTCGCGTACCCGCTTCCGCGTCATTTCCACCAGCCCCAGCTCAGAAATTTTCAGGATATTGGTCTTGTTTTTATCCCCTTTCAGGGCTTCCTCCAGGCTGCCATGGACCTGATCGCGGTGCAGCTCTTTTTCCATGTCAATGAAATCGATGATGATCAGGCCGCCGATATTGCGCAGGCGCACCTGATAGGCGATCTCCTTGACCGCTTCGAGGTTGGTTTTGAGGATGGTATCTTCCTGATTGCGCTTGCCCACATAGCGTCCGGTGTTGACGTCGATGGCGGTCAGCGCCTCGGTCTGCTCTATTATGATATAGCCGCCACTTTTGAGCCACACCTTGCGCTCCAGGGCGCGGGCAATCTCTACCTCCAGCCCGCATACATCAAACAGGGGGATATCATCGGTGTAGAGCTCGATATTGCACTGCAGATTCGGCATATAGGTGCTTAAAAACTTGAGGATCTTGTCGTACTCTTCCTGCGAGTCGACCACAATGTCTTTGATATCATCGGTGAGAATGTCCCGTAAAACCTTACTGGTGACATCCAGATCAGAGTGAACCAGGGCCGGAACCCCCAGGGTGTTCTGGCGCTGATCAATCTCGCACCATAACTCAGCCAGATAGTTCATGTCGGCCCGCAGTTCCTCTTCGCTTTTCCCCTCAGCGGCGGTGCGCACGATAAAACCGCTGTGCGGCGGCCTGATTCTCTCCACAATCTCCCGCAGACGTTCCTTCTCCTCCAGGTTTTCGATGCGGCGGGAGATTCCGATGTGATCTATCGTAGGCATATAGACCAGGTGGCGCCCCGGCAGGGAGATGTGGGAGGTGATGCGCGCCCCCTTGGTTCCCAGAGGTTCTTTGGACACCTGCGCCAGGATCTCCTGCCCTTCGGTCAGGAGGGTTTCAATCGGTGGCAGGGGCCGCTCCACCTCGGATTCGCCACTTTCGGTCTCGGTTAAATCAGGTTCGGTGCTATCGTTGCGGTCATCGATATAGTCGACTACCGCCTCCATTTCGTCAAATACATCAGCTACATACAAGAAAGCCGCTTTGTCGAGGCCGATATCGACGAAAGCGGCCTGCATTCCGGGCAGTACGCGGATAACCCGTCCTTTGTAGATGTTGCCCACAATGCCCAGGTCGCAGCTGCGCTCGATATAGAGCTCGGAGATATGTCCATTCTCCTGCAGTGCCACCCTGGTTTCGTGGGCGGTTTTGTTGATGACCAGTTTTCTTGCCATGGTCGGAACTCCTTTTGGTTGTAGATGCCAGTTTCAGATTATGGATATATATATGCATATAGTGTTCGTAAATTAAGAATGGTTTTGTACGGCTCTGGTTTCATCCTTGCGCAGTGCGGCCCAGCTGACGCTGGAGACCCTCTTGGCCCCCAGGTGTACTGAACTGGCGCGGTGGATTCTCTCAGGGTTTACTTTATGTCAGAATCGGCTTCCTGGCCAGCTTCGCCATAAATGAATTCTGTCAGAGGGTGTTCTTCAGGTTAACTCTGGTTTTGCAGATCCCCATAGAACGCACCTGTTCTTGCTCCGCACGCAGCAGATATGCGGCGATCACCACGGGGCTCCCTTTGTATAGAGTTAACTCCAGTCCATCCTGGTCCAGGCGCAGATCGGCAATATCGGGACGCAGATCCACTTCCACCTGCTTCTCTTTTCTGGTGCGGGTGTGGAGGATGCTTTCAGCGCGCAGCGCCGCGCCGATACGCGCGTTCAGGTCCGGCGGAAACGCGGGATTGAGCGGCACCCGGTAGACGCTGGTATGGATAGTCATGGCTGGGGCGGCGCTGTTCCAGGGGAGCTCTTGCGCATGCACTACCTTGAAATCTTTCGGGAGCTCGGCATTGAGGTTGGCCGCAAAGTCTGCAGGGTCTGGCTGGCGGAATAGTTCGATGTCAATAATTTCCGCCAGACTTTCCACCCCGGTGGGGAGCGCATCGGGGAATGAGATGCGCGGATGGGGATGAAAACCGGCGGAGTAACGCACTGGCGCCTGAATGCGGCGCAGCGCCCGGTTCACCACGGTCATGAACTCCAGGTGGCTGACAAAGCGCGCCTTGCCGGTTTTGCTCATCTGCAGGCGGATTTTGAAGCGTTCTCCCTCCAGCAGCGCTGCCGGTTGTGGCATAGGTAAAGTTGGGGGCAGGGTCGGGTCGGCAGCGGCGAAGCGCATTTTTATATGTTTGAAGTCACATACACCACATTGGCTGCACGCTGCGGTGCGGCAGTCGGGCGTATATTCCTGCTCCAGCGCTTTGGCGCGTTCGCGCGCAAAGAACTCTTTGGGGATGCCGCAGCTTAAGTGGTCCCAGGGGAGGATCTCCTCCATGGCGCGTGCGCGCAGGTAGAATTCGAAGGTAAGGCCGTTCTGCTGGAGCGCTTCCTCCCAGCGAGAGAAGTCAAAGAAGTCGCGCCAGCTATCGAAACAGCACCCCAGGTCGGTGGCGGTGGCGATCACTGCCCCCAGGCGGCGGTCGCCGCGGGCGAACACCCCTTCCAGTACCGAGACTTCAGCCTCGTGCCACTTCAGGCGCAGCTTCTTCTTTCTCAGGGCGTCACGCAGCCAACTCAGCCGTTCTTTGGTCTGCTCCAGATTCAACTGGGCTTCCCACTGAAACGGAGTGTGTGCCTTGGGGACAAAAGTGGAAACGGCCACATTGACGTCGCCGCCACCTTCGGTGCCACGCGCACATCTTTTAACCGCCGCCGCCAGATCGACGATCCCCTGCAGGTCTGCATCAGTTTCGGTGGGCAGCCCCAGCATGAAGTAGAGCTTTATCAGGCGCCAGCCCAAGGTATAGATGGTGCGGGCGCTGTCGAGCAGGTCTTCAGCTTTAATCCCTTTATTAATCACCTCGCGCAGGCGCTC
>CAYUJC010000127.1:0-3700 GCA_964444945.1 uncultured Desulfuromonas sp. | reverse complement strand
GCAAAATCGCGGTTCTGCATACCCTGTGGGGGATTCGACACCACTCTGTTACGGGAAATGAATCACGGGTTCTCGTCGGCAGAACGGTTATCACCTCGCTGGAACCAGGGGCAGAATTGGACACCTGGTTTTCGGGGGTGCGCAGTCTGCTGCCGCGCCTCGATCAGATCAACATCCCACATATGCTGCCGCTTCCCCCAGCAACGACCGCGCCCAAGATGGAAAACAACCTGTGACCACAGCTACATTTTGTCCTTGACAGCGCAGGATCTAAGTTGTAATTTATCGCACATAGTAATTATTCCTAAGCTGCCCAATTATCTGTTCAACAGGTGGATTTATGTGCAAAAAGGCCCCGACCCGGGTGCGCAATGAGGCCCCGGAAGAGTATATGAAACTATTCGAGGATGTGTGCCGCCAGAAAAAACTGCGCATAACTCCGCAACGCCTGGAGATATATGGTGAGCTGGCACGTGCAACCGATCATCCAACGGCGGAGATACTGTATCAACGTCTGAGCCCCAAGATGCCATCCCTCTCGCTGGACACCGTATACCGCACCCTGGGCACCCTTATCAGCCACGATCTGGTGCATAAGGTGGAGTCAACCCAGAACCAGGCACGGTTTGAGGTGCAGCACATTCACCACCACCATGTCATCTGTCGCAAATGCAATGCAATTACGGATCTGACCTGGAACCTGGTTGACCACACCAGCCTGCAGGATGAACTGCACGCTTGGGGTGAGGTGGAGCGGGCACACATGGTGGTGTATGGCACCTGCACGCAATGCCGTGCCGGCAAGAATAGCGCGCAAGAATAACCCCGTTTTTCGCGTATACAGCGCATACAGGGCCCGATATTCGGTCTGGCCGCGCATTTTATTCCATTATTTACCTGGAGGATCCAAATCAATGAGCAAGTGTATAAAAGGGACAGAAACAGAAAAGAATCTCCTGAAATCTTTCGCTGGCGAGAGCCAGGCGCGGAACCGCTACACCTACTTTGCCAGCATCGCGAAGAAGGAAGGCTATGTTCAAATAGCAGATATCTTTGCAGAGACCGCCGACCAGGAAAAAGAGCACGCCAAGCGCTTCTTCAAGTTTCTTGACGGCGGCAAAGCTCTCGAAATTACTGCGTCCTATCCGGCGGGCAAAATGGGGACCACGGCTGAGAACCTGCTCGAAGCAGCCAACGGTGAGGAGGAAGAACACACCGAGCTGTATCCGGGCTTTGCCGAAATAGCACGCAAGGAAGGTTTCAACACCGTCGCCGCCGCCTGGGACGCCATCAGCATCTCGGAAAAACAGCACGAAAAACGCTACCGCGACCTCCTCAACAATCTTGAAAACGGCAAGGTCTTCAAGCGCGAGCAGCCGGTGACCTGGCGCTGCCGCAACTGTGGCTACATCCACACCGGCACGCAAGCGGTTGATCTCTGCCCGGCGTGTATCCATCCCCAATCGCACTTCGAACTGCTGGGTGAGAACTGGTAAGCACCTTCAAGCAATCCTAAAAAAGCCCCTGCCGATTTGGCGGGGGCTTTTTTGGTTGAGGATCTTTTTGCTTCCATGCAGCGTTTTACCCCCGCCGCGCCAGACTTCTCTCCGAATAAAACACATAACACCCAGACCCGAAGATCACTCCCGTTCCCACCCAGGTAAGCATATCGGGGAACTCCCCGAATAGAAGATATCCGAGGATGGTGGCGCTGAAAATCTCCAGATACTGAAACGGCGCCAAAATCGAGGCCGGGGTGTATTTAAATGCCACCGTCAGCATCAGATGACTCACCGCCGACATCACCCCCATCGCCGCAAACAGCCACCAGGCCCTTGCGTCGGGGGTACTCCAGTTAAATAACGAACTGCCGCTGACATCTCCCCCCCAGAGCAGCAACCCAAGGAGCACAAACGCAACCACGCTGCTGAGTGCCTGTACCATCAAGCCACTGAGGGAGGCGGTTATTGAGCGGATTGTAGCCAGATGTCCTGCATAAAACAACGCTGCCAATGCGGGTAAAACCGCCACCGGGCCAAACATCGCCCAATTGGGACGGATAACGATCATCGCCCCACAAAGGCCGACCGCAACGGCGACATAGCGCCGCAACCCGACCTGCTCTTTCAACACCAGCGCCGAAAGCAGGGTGAGCAGCAGCGGCTCCACAAAAAATATCGCAATCGCGTTGGCCAGCGGCATATTGGCCTGTGCCCAGTACAAACACACAATCGCAGCCGCAACCAGAGCACCGGCGACCACCAACTTCAGCATCGCCCTGCATGACAACCCCAGCATCTGCCGCCACCCAGAACGCAGCATTAACGCCGCAGGGCACAGCAGCAGCGCCTGCAGTAAAAAACGGACAAACGAAACCTGCCCTACCGCCATCTGCGCCGAAAGCAACTTAGCCACAGCATCCATCGCGGGCAGCAACAGTGCAGATCCCAGCATCAGCAACATGCCGCGTTCGTGTCTGTTTTCTGTCGCGCTCTTTTCCCGCGGCTTTCCCTCCATAAGATCACTACCTTTCCAGCCACTTCCGGCGGTAACCCTCCACGCCTAGAAACATTAACCTCTAATAATTTTGATATTCCGACTTAATCAAGGTATGTTTTCAGCATTCACCGTATATTGTGCCTCAATTGGAGCACACCATACGTCAGCAGCAACAGGAGTCAAGCAAGAGTCCGGCGCAGCGCTTTACTGACGCAATGTTTTTCTGGAAATTTTACTACACATCTCACGGGAGGTTTCTATGCTATTCAGAGGGTTTTTCCGGAGCGTAAGCACCGCGCTGCTGCTTGGTATGTGCCTTATACCACGCTACGCTGCGGCCGCAGAGGACGCTCTGTGGACTATTCAGGTAGCTAACGACGCTTTTTTAAATCAGGACCGTGGCTACACCAGCGGGATTCAGTTTGAAAGAAGCGCCGCAGGCAGCCCCTGGAGCTTCTGGTTCGGACAGGATATGTTCACTCCAGATGCTAACAAAGCCAAACAGCCCCCAGAAGGGCAGCACCCCTACGGTGCCTGGCTGTATGCCGGAGGGGAATACCGGATCAAGCTCAAGCAAAACACGCTGCTGACCACCGGGCTCACCTTGGGAACCACGGGAGAACGGGCACTGGGAAAAGAAACCCAGGATATAACGCATAACATCCTGGGGTTTAGCAAATACCATGGCTGGGACAGCCAAATCTCCAGACGCTGGGGCTGGATTTTTGACTTGGCGCTCGCGGAGCGCATCCCCGTGTGGCACACGCGTTCCGGCATGAGCGCCGACATCATCGGGCGGCTTGAAGGGCGCGGGGGCAATATTTATGTGGATGCCAATGTCGGCGCGACTGTGCGCCTGGGTCTTAACGTGCCCGAGCTGGAGGCGCACTACAACCCGCACCCGCAGAGCAGCCTGTATTTAAGCGCGGGTTATGACTTCCACGTGGTGGATAAAAATGTGTTCCTTGAAGGGGTGAAAAGCAGTGACTATTCTGTAGAACCAAAGCGCACCTATGAAAGTTTTCAGGCGGGGATTCACTGGCGCTACGAGCGCTTCCGGATTGACATGGACTTCTACTTCCCGCAGAAATATTTTAAAGACCAGCAACTTAACTGTCGCTATGGGGTGTTGAGTGTCGGGTACTGGTTCTGAGTTCTGAGTTCTGAGTTCTGAGTTCTGAGTTCTGAGTTCTGAGTTCTG
>CAYUJC010000126.1:0-3754 GCA_964444945.1 uncultured Desulfuromonas sp. | reverse complement strand
GCGGGATTGAAAACCTCATCCAGGAGACCATGGGCCCAAAGGGCAAGACCTATTTCCCCCTTATTGCCACCTTGGCGCTGTTTATTCTGGTCTCAAATCTGATTGGTCTGGTGCCTGGGTTTTATCCCCCGACCGCAAATCTGAATACCAACGCGGCCATGGCCATTACCGTATTTTCCATGACCCATTTAATCGGTCTTAAAGAGCACAAGATTGCCTATTTAAAGCACTTTATGGGTCCGATTATTGTGCTGGCGCCGCTGATTTTCATCATCGAGCTTATCGGCCACCTGGCGCGGCCACTGTCACTCTCGCTGCGTCTGTTCGGAAACATGTACGGCCATGAGATTGTCCTGATGATTTTCTTTGCGCTGGTGCCGTTCTTGTTGCCGATCCCCATGATGCTGATGGGTGTTCTGATCGCCTTTATCCAGGCGTTTGTATTTACCCTGCTGGCCATGATTTACATCGCCGGCTCGCTGGAAGAGGCACACTAACGTATTTAAGTGTAACCGCCAGGCGGTTAAATGGTCCTATATTGTATAGGAAGAATAAACTCGTATTGTTAGAAGGAGAACGAAGATGACATTTTTTGCATGGTGTATGATCGCAGCTGGTTTCGGAATGGCTATCGGTTCATTCGGTACAGGTATTGGCCAGGGGATGGCGATTAAATCAGCCGTTGAAGGTGTTGCACGCAACCCCAGCGCCAGCGGTAAAATTCTGACCACAATGATGATCGGTCTGGCGATGATCGAGTCTCTGGCAATCTACGTATTCGTAGTAGCCATGATCATTCTGTTCGCCAATCCGTTTACAGAACAGGTTATGGAGCTCGCTGTAAGGTAAGCTCTCCGGCAGAATCCAGAGCAGATGTAAAAAGGCGCTCCCCTTGCGGGTGAGCGCCTTTTTAGTTGTGCGCCCGGCAGGGCGGTTAGTTCAGAGCCACGTCCGTGAGTGCCCCCCTATCCCTCCAGCGCGTACGGCCACCCCAATATGCCCCCTTCCATATAGCGCACGTTTCTGAACCCTGCCTGCTGCAGTATCAACTGCGCTTCATAGCCGCGCAGACTCATTTTGCAAAACGGAACAATCAGGGCATCTACCGGCAATTCCGTCAACTTCTGGCGTAACGCGCCGAGGGGCATGAGGGTCGCACCCTTAATTTTCTGCTTGGCGTGTTCCGCCGGGGAACGTACATCGAGGAAGATAAACTTTTCGTTGTTATCAAGCAGCTGCTTGACAGCGACAGCGCTTAAACTTTCAGCGATGCCATCAAGCTTATTCCGCATTGCATTGGCGGCCTGATGCAGGACATCCATGGCATTGGAAAAGGGAGGCGCGTAACACAGGTCCAACTGCGCCAGCTGATCAATGGTGCACCCAAGGGTGATGGCCGTGGCAATTACATCAGCCCGCTTGTCCACTACCCCCGGCCCCGCGACCTGGGCGCCGAGGATCTTGCGGCTGCTGCGCTCCGCTATCAGCTTCAGGACGATAGGCTTATTGCCCGGATACAGGTGCGCAAAGTCGAACCCGGACACCACCATGCTCTCAGGGTCTAAGCCTATCAAGCGCGCATCCACCGATGACATCCCGGTCCGGGCGACGTTGAGATCGAACACCTTGACTGCCATGGAGCCTAGAATGCCGGGGAATTGTTCATAGCGCCCGGCGATATTGTTGGCCACTACCCGCCCATGTTTATTGGCGGTAGAGCCCAGGGGAACGTAAACCTTTTTATGACTTAGAAAGTCTGTGCATTCAGCGCAGTCACCAGCGGCATAAATATCGGGGTCGGAGCTCTGCAGGTAGGCATTGACCGCGATTGCACCGGTGGTGCCGAGTTCAATACCTGCATCTTTGGCCAGCTGAACGGCGGGGCGCACCCCCACCGCGACCAGAACCAGATCTGCGGGATAAGTCCCCTTGCTGGTTACCACCGCGGTAACGTGGTTGTCCCCTTCAATCCGCTCCACGGCCTCAGCCAGGCGCAGATTCACGCCGTTGCGCTCCAGCTCATGGTGCACCATGGCGGCCATGTTGAAATCCAGCGCGGTTGCCAGCACCTGATCCTTCATTTCGATTACAGTGACATTGAGATCGCGCGTGCTCAGTGCTTCAGCCATTTCAAGACCAATCAAGCCCGCACCGATGATCACCGCATTCTTCCCTTCGAGGGCTAAGCGATCTATCTCTTGCGCCTGTTCCATGGTTTTCAGGGGCAGCACTCCAGCCAGATTCATCCCCGGCAGTGGTGGCATGATGGGCTCATTCCCCGTCGCCATAACCAGCTTATCGTAACCTAATTCAGTCTCCTCTCCACTGTCCAGGTGCCGTACCAGGATGGTTTTTTCTGCTCGGTTTATCTGCAGAGCTTCGGTGCGGGTAAGGGTTTCAAAGCCCTTGACGCGGGCGAAAAAGTTTTCATCCCGCAGCACTCCGGTGGGGGTTTTTCTTACTTCATAGATATCATCATACAGCCCTTCGATGTAGTAAGGGAGCGGGCATGCCCCATAAGAGATATTGCGGGTGCGGTCTATCACTTTGATATCCGCATCGGGATCAAGACGCCGTAGGCGGCAGGCCGTTTTCATTCCTGCGGCCACGCCGCCAATAATCAGGATGCGCTGTCTGATCCGGTTCATAAATCCTCCTTGTCATGCAATGGTGCCGAAAAAACTAACCCTCTAACTATGTGGCGCATCTAAGCATAAATCCAGCACCATGTCACCAATGCTGCCCACAATAACCGGGCAGCTGCCATAGCGCTCGTCCAGAGGCCCCCTTGCATATGTACTGTAATAGAAATCGGGTGTTTGTGCTATGCTATCCCCTTGTTCGCCGTAATGGGCGCAGCGCCGGAGCTCTGTGTTCTTGGCTAACGGAATAAATGCTTGATTTAACCGGTCAATAGTTGCACCTGCAGCCGCGTCTGCCTATAGGAAGACCGATGTTTTTGGATATATTTATAATTGTAATTTTATACGGCGTGTCAGTTATCGCAACGGTGCATGTGCTGCTGCATAAGCAGGATCCGCGCGCTGCATTGGGATGGATGGCTGTCTGCCTCGGTCTACCAGGATTTGGTCCGTTCTTTTACTGGCTGTTCGGGCGGAACCGCATCCGCACTCGGGCGCGGGTGTGGCAAACCAGCGGCGAAGGAATCCATTTGCCCGAGGGGGTAGAGCCCCCGCGGGAAGTTCCGGCCATTCTACGGGCTCCATTTAAAACGCAGAATTACGTGCTGTTACGCCAGCTTTCGGACGCCGTAACCAGAAGACCGTTGGTAGAGGGTAACAAGGTTCAGGCCCTGCTAAACGGGGAACAGGCGTATCCAGAGATGTTGGCCGCCATCGACAACGCGCAGCACCACATTGATTTATCCAGCTATATTTTCGATACGCGTGAATGTGGAATGAAATTTGCCAGCGCGATGGTTAAAGCTGCAGAACGTGGGGTTGAGGTGCGGATCCTGGTGGATGCTTTGGGGGAGATGTATACCCTGCCCAGAGCCAGAAAACTGTTTAAACATTCGAAGGTTCGCTTTGCCCTGTTTCTCCCGTTCTCCCTGTCACAACGCGGCCTCCATATAAATCTGCGTAACCACAGAAAAATTCTGGTTGTGGATGGATGTGTTGGTTTTACCGGGGGGATGAATATCAGCACCCGGCACAACGTCAGTAATCCGGGCAGACGCAGGCCGGTGGCCGATATCCACTTTAAATTCCTGGGGCCAGTGGTGGGACACATG
>CAYUJC010000125.1:0-4252 GCA_964444945.1 uncultured Desulfuromonas sp. | reverse complement strand
GGTAAGGAGGGGAATTGTTTATGCATTCCCACGCGGGAGCGTGGGAACGAGATTGGAATTTCGCCCCTGCCTTGGCGTTGCCCTCAACCCAATCAGGCCCCTTGCGCATATCTACGCTCAAAATCCTCCACCAGACTCTGGTATTTCTGGGCCACCTGCGCCGCCTGCGCCTCGGCCTGGGCATAACGTCGCACAATATCGCGGCGTACATTTTCTGGCAGTACCCGCTCCGCCAGCGGATAGAGGATGGTATCTTCCTTGGCAATATGCTGACGCAGTAACTCCGCATAGCCTCTGGCATGGCTTACCAAAGTGGGGATCTGTTCCAGGTGCCCCGCCTGGATATGGGTGAGCGCCGTTTCCATGCCCCGCACGTGGGCGCGTCCTTGCTCGTGTTCGATATGCATCGCCTCGATGGGGGAACGCTTTTCCGGCATGCCGTTATCCACCAACGCGGTGAACAGCACCTCCTCTTCTTTGGCGTGATGGTAGCGGTCGGCAAAGGTGCGGATAAAATCTATTGCCGCGGCAAAGAAGTCCCAATCGTGGGACTCTGCGCGTTCTGCGCGCTGGGCATTGGCTTCAAGGAGTGCAATCATGCGCAGAATAAGCTGATGCTCCTCCACCAGAACCTTGGTTATTTCAGGTTTTATGCCGGGTTTCATGCGCTCTTCCTTTCCCCATTAATACCGATGGTCACAATCTCCAGCGGAATATCTTTGCCCGCCTGTTCAATGGCCTTTTGGGCAAACATCCCCAGGCCGCGACAGCACGGCACTTCCATGATGGTGACCGTGATGCTCTGGATATTATTCTGTTGGATGATCTGGGTCAACTTTTCCAGATATGGGCTGGTGTCGTCGAGCTTCGGGCACGCATTCAAAACCACCCGCCCCTTGATGAAATCACGATGGAAATCTGCATATGCAAATGGAGTGCAATCTGCCGCCAGCAGTAGATGCGCATCCTGCAGGTAAGGCGCAGTAGGGGGCACCAGATGCAACTGAGTTGGCCACTGGCGCAGTTGAGACTCAAGTTTCACCCCTGTAGCAGTATTTGTGGCGGTTGCTGCTTTATTCAGGGTTTGTACCATAGTTCCGGGACATCCGCAGGCTAAGTTCTTCATAGCTATCTCCTTGTTTAATATTAAAAATGATTTGTTTGATTTATTGGGTTACGCTGCTGCTACTTTCCAGGTAAGCGTTGATCTGGGTTTCGATCTGCTGCTCCGCTTCCGCGCCCAGACCATGAATACTCACCACATCCTGCAATTGACAGATTCCCACCCCGCAGCCAATACAGCCGATCTCAAACTGCTGCAGAATTTCCCCAATGTGGGGATGGGTGGTCAATACATCCTGAATCGCCTGTGCGCCTAAATTCTGTTTTAATTTCATGCCATCCTCCCAGGTTCTCGTTTCGGTGCGTGCATGCGTTGGTTTAACTATTAGTGCCGTACTGTTGCGGTGAGGATAACGCCTTCCATGCCGAGGAAACATGATCCAGATCAATTTATTACTATTTTTGTAACATTTATCTGCATAGTGCGTTCTGCCTCTTTACCCAAGAAGGCAAATCAGATACTATACAAATCCATATGCAATTTCATATACACCATAAACCGCTGTAAACAGCGTCTGCCTAAAGGATGGATTGATGAATAAAAAATATACAACAGTGGTGCTTATAACTCTACTTGGAGTCCTCATCGGTGGCGGGATTGGCTATCTGGGGCAATGCGCAGGTAACACTTGAGGCGCAACTGCCAGCCCCTGGTCAGGGGCTTTTCTGGGTGGGCTCGTTGGTCTGTTGGTCAGCGCCACCAGTAACGGCAAGAAACCGTAGGAGCCAGGTGATATTCTGCTGACACCCTGGCAGTTTTTTGTTACTGTCAGCGGCGCACCATTGGAAGAACAGGGGGTTGAACACCCCCCCAATAGGGGCAACAGGCCATTGATTAACCGCCTGACAGATAATCGGCAGCATGGAAGACGGCGCAAATCCGTCACGGACCCGCCACTGTGTTCGTCGCTTTTCCGGCGACGTCAGTCAGATACATGCCCGATTCATATGTTCTCCCCGTCTTCGCGGAACGAGGCGGCAGAACCTTGACGAGGATTAAATACGCAATCCCCGCAACCCTTTTGAGGTTACGGGGATTTTTTATTTGTTGCCCCGCCAGATGCGTGAAAGCAGCCCCCATGCCAAAACAAATCACCCTGATCAGACATGCGGCCATTGGCGCGCAGTGGCGCGGGCGCTACATCGGACGCCGCGATGTTCCCCTCAGTGACGCCGGAGTAGCGCAGGCCCAGCAGCTGGCGCAGCGCTTGACGGCCCCCGATACCCAGCCCATTCAACGGCTGTGGTGCAGCCCGGCACAGCGCGCGCGCCAGACCGCCCACCCCCTGGTCCAACGCCTGGAGTGCCCTCCATCCGCTCAGGCTGCTGTTCCTGCCTCTATCCCGGTCACCTTTGATCCACGCCTGCATGAAATTGATTTCGGCCAGTGGGAAGGGCTGACGTTTGCGCAGATTCTGTGCCAAGATCCGCACCTTGTCGAGCAATGGGCCGCGTTTGCCGCCACCTTCTGCTTTCCCGCCGGAGAAGCTCTGTCTCAGTTCCACCAGCGCGTAAATGGCGTCGCGGCGGCCATCCACGCCGAAACCTGCAGCCACCTGGCCATTGTCAGCCATGGCGGTGTACTCCGCAGCCTGCTGTGCGCGCTGCTGCGCTGGCCATTACAGGACCACCTGAAATTCAACCTCGAACGGGGCGGGTATGCCACGTTGCAGCTGGAAACTGACCATGCTGTGTTGACCGGACTGTACAATTCATGACCCCTGCTCCTCTGAAACAACCACATCATCTTCTGTACATCAGTGGCGGCGCACGCAGCGGTAAAAGTCGTTACGCCGAACAGCGTGCGCTGGCGCTCCCCGGCCCGCACAGCTACATCGCAACCTGTCCGCTCCTTGATGCTGAAATGGCGGCGCGCATCGCCATCCATCACCGCCACCGCGCCGGGCAGGGGTGGCACACCACTGAGGAACCCGTGGATCTGTGCGGCGCCCTGAATACAACCCGCAGCAGTGCCGTGGTACTGGTGGACTGTGTGACGCTCTGGATCAACAACCTGCTCTATGCGGCCGCAGCGCGCCAGGAGGAGCTTGACGAAGCCTGGATGGATGCCATCACCCACAAGGTGATTGAAGCCGCCCGCAGCACTGCGCGGACGGTGATCTTCGTCTCCAATGAACTGGGGATGGGCATCGTTCCGGCGGATGCTCTGTCGCGCCGTTACCGCGACCTGGTGGGGCGTTGCAACCAGACCCTGGCCGCCCATGCCGACGAAGCGGTATTCATGGTGTCCGGCCTCCCTCTGCCCCTCAAACAACCTTAAAGGAACCCACCCTCCGTGTATACTGAACCGCACTGCCTCCTCAGCGAAACCTTAAGCGCCATTCGCCCAGCCGATGCTGCCGCCCGCGCGCAGGCCCGCAACCGCCTTGACCAGTTGGCGATCCCCCCGCGCGCGCTTGGACACCTGCTGGATGTAGCCGAAGAGCTCGCCGCCATTACAGGCAGTATCACCCCCTCCGTGCGGCGGAAAGCTATCGCTGTCATGGCTGGAGATCACGGCATTGTCGCCGCCGGGGTCAGTCGCTTCCCCCAAGCCGTGACGGTGGAGATGGTGCGCAATTTCCTGCAGGGCAAAGCCAGCATCAATGCGCTGGCGCGCCAGGTTGAAGCGAACCTCATGGTGGTCGATGTCGGGGTTGCCGGAGATCTGACTGCGCTGTATCCAAACCCCGCTCTGCTCGAGCGCAGAATCGCGGCGGGAACGGCGGACTTCTCGCGCGGGCCCGCCATGAGCCGCGCGCAGGCGTTCCGGTGCATTGAGGTCGGAATCGAGGTTGCGAACCTCTTGGCCCCCAGCACCGATCTCTACGCCACCGGCGACATGGGGATCGGCAACACCAGCCCCTCCAGTGCCATTATCGCCTGCCTGTGCCGCTGTGATATCGCCAGCGTCACCGGGCGGGGGGCCGGTCTCGACGATGCCGCCCTCCAGGCTAAAATCGCCATCCTCGACAAAGCTCTGAATCTGAACCGCCCCGACCCCGATGATGGCCTCGATGTGCTGACCAAGGTGGGTGGCTTTGAGATCGGCGCCATTGCCGGGCTTATTCTCGGCGCCGCGGCCAAGCGGAAACCCGTGGTGCTCGACGGCATCATCTCCACTGCTGGA
>CAYUJC010000124.1:0-4479 GCA_964444945.1 uncultured Desulfuromonas sp. | reverse complement strand
TCGGCGTAGATATCGGCGTTGGAATGACCGGGAGGTTCCGCCGGAGGCTCGTCGTTAGCGACGGACTCCTCGTGTAAATTGAACACAAGCGCAATATGCATGTTATAACCCCTTAAAAGCCGTGGTGCGGAATAATCTCCCCGATGGGGAGGCTGCATTCTTTCGGTGCGGGAGCCTGGCGGCTGTGGCTGTAAAAAGGGGTTACTTTTTACGCTGTGGTCGTTACGCTTTTCCCGTGCCGAAATGCTGTTGTTCTGTGCCTATACGCGCCCGGATTTTCCTTGTCAACATAAAAATAGCGGATAAATCGCAGAAGGAAAATTACCCGCCTGAATTTGTTGCTGGCCCCTTTACGCAAGGTTTTTTCATGCTAGAGTTCACTCTGCTTCTGCATAATTCTTGAGGCCCGCATATGTTTCGAATTCGCCGTGTATTTGATGATGTCTTCCCCGCCAATCGTCAGGCTGTTGCCCAAGTGCAGCAGATTCTGCGCGACCAGTTTCCGCAGCTAGCTAAATACGATGTCGACAAGATCCCCGAGCTGCTGCTCAACCCGCTTAAGCATAAATTCCGCTCCATCGTCTATGTGGCCGAAGACCCGCATGGCACGATCAAAGGATTCGCCTTGCTCTCGCATGACGCCCAGCTGCGCTTCTGTTATCTTGATTATATCTCCGCGGCAAAGAATGTCACCGGCGGTGGAATCGGCGGGGCACTGTATGCGCATGTGCGTGAGGAGGCTCTGGCGCTGGGAGTGTATGGGATTTTTTTCGAGTGTCTGCCCGATGACCCGCACCTGTGCAAAGACCCGCAGATCCTCAAGCAGAATCGTGCGCGCCTGAAATTTTACGAAGCCTATCAGGCGTATCCAATTATCGGCACCGCCTACGAAACACCAGTCACGCCGGAGGATGCTGACAACCCTCCATATCTGGTGTTCGATGCGCTGGGGCAGGCGCAACCACTGGGGGCGGATGCAGCCCAGAAAATCGTGCGCGCCATTCTTGAACGCCGCTACGGACACCTCTGTCCGCAAGAGTATATCGAACGGGTGGTCGCCTCGTTTGTCGATGAGCCAATCCGCCTGCGGCCACCACAGTATGTGAAGGTGCAGCAGCTGGAAAAGCTCCACCCGGCGACCGGGAAGTTTAAGCGAATTGCGCTGGCGATCAATGATCGGCACGACATCCACCACATCAAAGAGCGGGGCTATGTCGAAGCACCGGTCCGGATCCGCTCCATTCTTAAGGAGCTGGACAAACTCGACATCTTCGAGAAAATCAAGGTTGAGGATTATGCCGAGAAGCATGTGCGCGCCGTCCACAGCGCCGACTACATCAACTATTTCAAGCGCATGTGCCAAACCCTCGAACCGGGGAAGTCGGTCTATCCGTATGTTTTCCCGTTGCGTAACGCGGCCCGTCCACCCAAAGAGATGGCGGTGCGTGCCGGATATTACTGCATAGACACCTTTACTCCCCTTAATAAGAACGCCTGGAGTGCGGCCAAGCGCGCGGTGGACTGCGCCCTTTCCTGTGCGGATGAGCTGCTCGCAGGACGCCGTCTGGCCTACGCGCTGGTGCGCCCACCCGGCCATCACGCAGAATATAAGGCTTTTGGGGGCTTCTGCTACTTTAACAGTGCCGCTGTGGCCGCCCAGTACCTGAGCAAGTTCGGGCGGGTGGCGCTGCTCGATATCGATTATCATCACGGCAACGGCCAGCAGATGATTTTTTATCAACGCAGCGATGTACTGACAGTTTCGCTCCATGGCCATCCCCGCTTTGCTTATCCCTATTTCTGCGGCTTCGGGGAGGAGGTGGGGGAGCATGAGGGGAAAGGCTACAATCTTAACCTGCCGTTGCCTGAGATGCTCAATTTCGAAGAGTATTCGAAGGCGCTGCACAAAGGATTGAAGCGGATTCGGCGCCATCAACCGGTATATCTGCTTATCTGCCTGGGGCTGGATACCGCCAAGGGGGATCCGACCGGAACCTGGAGCTTTACAGCCAAAGATTTTGCCGCGCTGGGGCGAACCCTCGGGCAGATGCAGCTACCCACACTGGTGTTGCAGGAGGGGGGCTATAACAATCGCTCCCTCGGGGTGAATGCACGGAACTTCTTCAGTGGGTTGTGGAATGGCTGTTTTACTTCCACGTTTCCGAGCTGAAATTTATCCGCGAATATCTCTATCTATGCAGGAGGGTAACACCGTGGCAGAGAAATTTAAGGTTGGAGACCATGTGACTTGGAACTCGGAGGCTGGCCGCGTCGGGGGGACGATCCAGAAAATTCATAAGCGCGACTTTGAATTTAAGGGCTACACCCATCATGCCTCTGCTGCGGAACCGCAATATGAGATTAAAAGCGACAAAACTGAACATATCGCGGCGCATAAGGGTAGTGCGCTGACAAAGTCTGCTTAGGGCGTAGCTGGAAAATGATGCTTCCATTCTACACCATCGGCCATTCCACCCGCACCATCGAGGCGTTTGTTGACTTGCTGCGCCTCGCCGAAGTGGTGCTTGTGGTCGACATCCGCTCAATCCCGAAATCTCGCACCAATCCACAGTACAATCAGGCGGTGCTGCCGCAACACTTAGCGCCGCATGGAATCGACTATGTGCATAGCGCGGAATTGGGCGGTCTGCGGGGCAAGAGCAAGAAGGTTGCGGCGGAGGTGAACGCCTTTTGGGAGAACCAGAGTTTTCACAACTATGCCGATTATGCCCTCACGGATATGTTCCATGACGGCTTGGCGCAACTTGTGGCGCTGGGGCGGAAAAGGCGGTGTGCCATAATGTGCGCCGAAGCGGTCTGGTGGCGTTGTCATCGACGGATTGTCGCGGATTATCTCATAGCGCGGGGCGAGACCGTCTTTCACCTTATGGGAAACAATAAAATCGAACCGGCGCATCTTACGCAAGGAGCGCAGATTCAGAAGAACAGGGTGATCTACCCGGCGGGGAAGTTGGAGTCATAAGCGCAGCTGAAACAAGCCTGAATCGAGCCCATCCGGTTTGCCTGATCATGGTGCAGACAGAATGGTTGGATTCGACCTGCCCTTGGCTCAGACTGGCGGTCGAAGGCGCTGCGTGCCTCTGCCGATCTTCGCGTGCAGAATATTTTTGTGCCACGGTTTAATTCCGTAATATCTACGCTATCATTCAGGGGTGACATGAAAGCAGTTCTCACTTTAAAGGAGTCTTCAATGGCAAACGTGTCAAACACAAGTACGGGCAAAGGCCGAGTTGTTATCATAGGTGGCAATGCCGCCGGTATGAGCGCAGCCTCGAAAATTCGGCGCGAGCAGCCAGAGCGCGACATCCTGGTGCTGGAAAAAACAGCGTATACCTCCTATTCGAACTGCGGCATTCCCTACTTTATCGGAGGGATGATCAAAGAAGTTGACCGCCTGGTTGTCCGTTCCCCGGAAGAATTTCGCGAAAAATATAATATCGATGTTCGCACCGGGCATGAAGTTATTGAGATAGATCTCGGGGCGCAACGCGTCAAAGTTCAGGAGCGTGAAGCAGCTCGTGTTACTGAGGAATCTTATGATCAGCTCCTGATAGCCACCGGAGCCCGCCCCTTCTGCCCGCAGGTGGAGGGGATGGATGCCGCTGGAATTTTCGGTCTGTCAGGCCTGGCAAGCGGGATAAATATCCAGGAGTTCCTGACCAATAAATCCCCCCAAAATGTGGTGGTGGTTGGGGGCGGATATATTGGCCTTGAAATGGCGGAGGCACTGACGCGTTTGAAGCTCAACGTATCCCTGGTGCAAAAAAGCCCCGAAGTGATGGATACTCTTGATCCGGATATGGGTGCTTTGGTTTCTCAGGCACTCAGAGGTATCGGAGTTAAACTTTTTCTTTCCGAGGGCTTTGAAGCGTTTGAGGTTAAAGAAGGCCGGGTCACCGGTGTGGTCACCCCTGAACGCACCCTGCCGGCAGATATGGTTATCCTGGGTCTTGGGGTGCGGGCAAATTCCCATCTTGCCAAAGCTGCGGGGATCGAGTTGGGGCCAAGGGGAGCAATCAGTGTGGATGGGCGCATGCAAACCAGCACGGCGAACGTCTGGGCGGCGGGGGACTGCGCCGCATCACTGCACCGCGTGACCGGACAACCGGTCCATATCGCCCTCGGCACCATTGCCAACAAACAGGGGCTGGTGGCAGGCACCAACATCTCTGGTGGGCAAGGGTGGTTCCCGGGTGTTGTGGGAACTGCCGTGAGTAAGATATGCGCGGTGGAGGTAGCGCGCACCGGACTGCAGGAAAAAGAGCTGCAGCAGCTCGGTACTGACTATGCTACGGCGACGATCAAAACGAGAACCCGGGCTGGCTATTACCCCGGGTCAGGTACTATCACGGTGAAACTGCTGGGCGAGAAAGGCAGCGGACTGCTGCTCGGTGCGCAGATTGTGGGGATGGAAGGTGCCGCCAAGCGGATTGATATTATCGCCACCGCCTTGACGGC
>CAYUJC010000123.1:0-4487 GCA_964444945.1 uncultured Desulfuromonas sp. | reverse complement strand
TGGTAGGCACGGGCGGGATTGAACCGCCGACCCCTACCGTGTCAGGGTAGTGCTCTCCCACTGAGCTACGTGCCTGCAATCAGTCAATCAGTACAACCTTGCATAACTGCGTGGACTTATACGCGTTTCAAAGGGTGCTGTCAAGCGTCTAATTGGGTCAAAACATGCTGGCTGGGGCAAAAACTCTTTACCCTGGCGCCACTTTAATATATCAATAGCACCTGCCAGATGGAACAAAACTGGAACTTGGGCGTCAAACTTCAACACCGAACATGGACATGAAATAATACCACCCCAATTCAGTCCACAATCCTTTCTCTGGAGCATGGCGTGAGTGCTAATAAAAGTACTACTATAATAGAGTTGCTGCATAGTAGTTGCAACAAACATCCCAATAAGACAGCATTACGCGAAAAGATCAGCAACTCTTGGGTAAACACCAGCTACGCTGATCTATGGCGCGAGTCCGACCTTATAAGCGCAGGCCTGCAACATCTGAACATTGAAGAGCAGGCACACATTGCTCTGCTTGGCCCCTCTTCGGTACGCTGGGTTACAAGCTATCTGGGGATCATGAAAAATAGATGCATCGCCATTCCGGTAGACAAGGACCTGAAGCGCAATGAACTGCGCCATATTCTCAGCGATGCTTCAATTTGTACAGTTTTTACCACCACCGATTATGTGGAACTGCTCCTTGAGTTGAAAATCAAACTACCGGAGCTGAAGCATATAATAGTAATGGACTCTTCTGGCGTGGAATTCAACGCCCACATTGAAGCATTCAGCCTGATAGGCGACCTGGTAAATGAGTGGCACACCCTGACTAATGAGCTACAGATCCCCCGGAAGAAAGCCGAAAAGCTTGAAAAACTAGCGAGCAAAGCACACCGATTACTAACCTCCTCCTCCACAGTGGGGGCGAAGACCCCCGCTGCGGAGGATAAACATAATTTGTTCTCCCCCCATGCAAAATTGCGAGAAGAGGCGCTAAAAAAAGGGGCGTTGCTAAAGTTCAGCCAGTTTATCAGTAAAGAAGTTGGTACTCCGGTATCACCGCAAAGCAGCGATGCCGCCATCATCCTATACACTTCCGGAACTACCGGACGCTCAAAAGGTGCTATCCTCACCCATGCCAACATCAGCGCCAACATCAAAGACCTTATCCCCCATTTCTACCTCACCACTGATATCCACACCCTCTCCTTTCTCCCTATAAACCATGTGTTTGAGCAGGTATGCGGTGTACTCCTCCCGCTTGCCCTCGGCGGGACGGTATCCTTTGCACAGTCCATTAAAAAGCTGGGAGAAAATCTCACCGAAGTACAGCCAACATTTTTGCTGGGGGTTCCGGCGGTATACAGAATTTTTCTTGAACGGATAAAAAAGGGTATCAACGCCAGCAGGATGAATAAAACGCTCTACACCCTGCCCCTGGCCCGCTCCTTAATACGCAAAAAAATACGTGACAGTCTCGGAAAAGGAACGGTCTTTGTCAGCGGTGGTGCGGCATTGGATCCGCACTTGGTCAGAGAGTTCAAGCAATTCGGGATTCAGATATATCAAGGCTACGGCATAACAGAAACGGCCCCAGTAATCACCGCAGAGCAACCTGGGTGCACCAGAATCGGCAGCGTCGGCCATCCTCTTCCGTCTGTTGAGATTCGCATAAAAGACCCCAACGAGGATGGAGCAGGCGAAATAATCTGCAAAGGGCCCAATGTTATGCGGGGCTATCTCAACAACGAAGAAGCGACCCGGAACGTCCTTTGCGATGGCTGGTACCATACTGGAGATATGGGCAAGATAGATGCTGATGGATTTATCTTCATCTGCGGCAGGGTAAAGAATCTTATTGTCACCCCTAACGGTAAAAATGTTTATCCTGAAGAGGTGGAGAATGAGCTTCTGGGTAGCCCGTTCATAAGCGAAGTGATGGTTTATGGCCACAAAGTCGGTGCAGCGATGGAGGAAGTCCATGCGCAGATTTATCCAGATCAAGAGGCGATTGACAATTATGCGCAGGAGACCAACTCCTACCCGATGACCCAAGCGCAGATTGAGGCCCTCTTACGGCAAGAAGTTCTCAGGATTGGTAAAGAGTTGGCAGACTACAAAAAAGTCAAGAAGTTCACTGTCCGTGAAGATGAGTTCCCCAAGACAACGACGCGAAAAATTAAGCGCTTTGTTGTTGAAGCCGACATCAGCGCAATTGAATAAAAGGTTCGGACCGTCAGAAAAGCTTCAACGCAGAAGCTCTTTTCCGGCCCGAACCACACCGCTTATCTGTTAAGCTTTTACCTTTTATCCCTTATCTCATCAACGATGAGATATCTCTAGCCTCACCCCGATAATTCTTTTACATCTTTAGCATATTTTCTGAAATACTGTTCCAGGCTGCTGATACTATCCTTGTCCAACTTCTCCCACGCCTTCTGATGCACAGGGGTAGGAGCCTGGGCAAAAAAAACAGACCATTCATCACGGGTTCTGCTGTCGAGGGAAAGACGACCAGCGTCACCGCGGGTCTTATGGCAGCTGGTGCACACGACACGATAGGACTTCTTCCCTTCACGCCAGTCGGCGGCAGCACACAGATCAAAACCAAAAACTCCCAACAAGATCAAACACCCTAAACTTACGCACATCTTTTTCATATCTAAACTCCCTGCAGCAAAGCAAAAAGAAACTACTCGTCTTCGGGCAAACGGAATGTATCTACGGATAAAAGCAGGTCAGAGGACTGTCTATTAAGGCCGGTAGTGATTTTAGAGGAATCTTCAACATGGCGTTGGGCAATTTGGGAGATCTCAACCACTCTTAACATAGCCTCATCGACATTTTTGGTCATTTCAAGCTGAGCCCTGGAAAGTTCCGAAATTTCGGTGACCACGCTTTTCGACTTATCAATTGCATCTTTAATAGAATTAAATGCATCCCCGGTATCCTGAGCCAGCCGTGTCTGGCCTTCAACAGTTTTGGTCTCCTCCTCAAGTGAAGCGGTAACTTCACCTGCATCTATCTGAATAGACTTTATAACCCCGTTTATCTGTTTTGTCGCTTCAGTCGATTTGTCTGCCAGGCGTTTAATTTCATCTGATATAACTAAAAACCCCCGCCCCTGCTCACCGGCGCGCGAAGCTTCAATAGAGGCATTCATCGCCAGTATCGTGGTTCGTGTAGCAATATCCGAAATCAGCTTTGAGATGCTGCCGATTTCAAGTATCCGCTCTGACAGGTTTTTCATCTTTTTATTGATAACTTGCACCGTGATGCGGATTAACTGCATTCCGTCAATGTTATCGTTAACCAGCTCCTGTCCTTTTGCCGTAACCAAGTCCACCTGGGTTGACACGTCCTGCGCCAATGCCGCTTTTTCGGTAATTTCCTGTGCTGCAACTTCAGCTTTCTCCACCGCCTTGGTAACCTTCTCAATCTGGGTGCTCTGAGCCCGTGCCCCGGTTTCGAGATCCTGAAATATCTGCATGAGATATTTCGACTGGATCCCAACGTCGCCAGCGCTTCTCTTCGTTTCTTTGAGCAGATCTGCCAAACTCTCCACCATCAGATTATAGGCATCAGCAACAGAACCAAAGGCGTCAGCGGTAACCGGCGCCTTGAGGGTGAGGTCACCTTCTGCCGCCTCACTGACCACATCTAAAAATCCAATCAGGTTCTCCTGGGTTGTCTCTCGGTCAGCGTCCGCCAGAATAGCCTCTTTGTAGCGCCCGACAGCCTCATTTATCTGCACTGTAATTGCGCCAATTTCATCGCGGGGATTAATCGTTATTTCACTGAAATTCCCTTCACTTATACGGTCTGCACTCTGGCGCAACAACTGAACCGATCCAAGCAGGCGGCGGTTCCGGAGCGCTGCTATCCCCACAACCACGAAAAACAGAACTGCTATACCTCCTGTCAGGGTATGGAAAACCACATCCAGACTTGAGGCTGAATGCTGCAGGCTTACCTCTTTTTCAAAATTGCCCCTAAGAGTATTGATATTCTGATTAAACTCGCGCACATCTTGCTTATACTCGGCATACTGAGCGCTAATTGATGGGAAACTGTCTCCGCGCTCCATATTTTCCACTACCAGTGCCAAACGCTCCGCAACACTGGCGTAGATATCCTCTAAGATATCGAGTGTTTTTAAAGATTGATAGCGCGTGAAATCTGGCACCCGAATCTTCAGATAGAGCAAAACCCTGTCAACCCAGGAGGCATCTGCATCGCCGCTATCGGTAGCGATGATCCTGCGCAGCTGATTGAGTTCTGCATCAACATGCAGCAGTACTTCCTTTATTTGACTTGCTTTTTTTTCAACTTCCCCGAAACTATTTTGCCGGGCAGAGGCAACCAGTTCCCCCTCAACCACCTGCAGATTTGACATGCTGATGAGTAAACTGTCCAGAACCTGCATCCGTTTCATTGCAGAAATAGCGTTTTGATGCCCGGAATTAGAGAGCATGTGATAGGTGGCAATA
>CAYUJC010000122.1:0-4581 GCA_964444945.1 uncultured Desulfuromonas sp. | reverse complement strand
TCAACAGAGTTCGTGTTTGAAAATCAATGCGTTGCCCAACGCGCCCTGGGGCAGGTTGTCGGTGGTAGAATCCAGCAGGAGCAGGGCATCACACGCGGCCATATTGAGATAATGCGATGTCATCTGACTGGGCAGTGGCTGCGCGCACAACTGTCCTGCTTCTTGCGTCAGTTTCACCCGCACAAAATCGCAGCGCCCCTTGCGTCCGCGTGCAGGAGCTAATAGGCGCACGGGATGCCACGTCGGCCGACAGGTCTGCCACCCGGCCATCTTTTTCAGTACCGGGAGCAGATAAGCAAAGAGATTGGTCAGAAAGGCGGCCGGATAACCCGGCATGCCGAAAAACAGCGTCTCCTCACGCTGCGAAACTATCAAAGGGCGCCCCGGTTTGATTCTGGTACGCTCCACCAGACAGGAAAATCCTTCGCGTTGCAGCAGCGGGCGCACATGGTCATATTTGCCCATGGAAACACCCCCGGAGCTCACCACCACATCGTTGTGGGTACCGAGGTGTGCCAGAGCCTCCTGCAGGGTGTCCAGATCATCCTCAACCGGGCCACACACTTCGCACTCCATCCCGAGGCGGGCCAAGATACTCTGCAGCAGATAACAGTTGCTGTTGTAGGTTTTGCCCAGCTGATGCTCCGCCCCGGGCTGGAGGAGTTCGGAGCCGGTGATGAGCAGGCCGATTTTCGGTTTTCGGTGCACGGTAATCTGTTTCAGGCCTGCATAACACAGCACGCTGAAAGCTACCTCTGTTACCGGGCGACCGCGTTCCATAATCAACGTCCCGGTCTGCGCTTCATCACCAATGGTGTTGATATTGCTCCCACGGCTGACCGCCCCTTTGATCAGCACCTGCTCTGTCTGAACTTCGGTATCCTCAACCCGCACCACTGCTTCACAGGGCTGCGGCACCGTGGCGCCAGTCATCACTGCGCTTGCTTCATCTGGGTTAAGCTTAAAGCGTGGCAATGCCCCCGCCGCCAGGGATTCTCTGACGCTGTAGCTCTGCCTGCCCAGTTGCCCCAGCGCATAGCCATCGACGGCGCTGCGGGGGGTATCAGGGAAGGGGCGGGAGGTAAAAAGATCCGCCCCTAAGATGCGCCCATAAGCATCAGCTATCGCGACGGTGTGCGTCGGCAGCGGTACCGTCGCCTGCAGAACACACTCAAGAGCCTCATGGAAATCGTGCATAAGTATCGCCCCTTATGAATTTAATCATCCTGCTGTTCTGGCGCCGCAACCCGGCGCGGTGCACGCCAGCGCAGCAGCAAAAGCAGCGCCACAACCGTCAACAACAACAGGGCGCAGGCCCCCATTCCGGCGGCGAAATCCCCTTCCGAAATGCTCAGATATATAAATATGGGGATGTTTTCTGTCTTTCCCGGGATCCCGCCGCCAACCATGAGTGTCGCGCCAAACTCGCCCAACGTGCGCATCCAGGCCATAAGAACTCCACTCATTATCCCCGGCCAGGCCAGGGGCCAGGTGGTGTCCACAAACGCCCTGAGGGGGGAAGAACCCATAGTCGTGGCCAACTGCTCATAGCGCTGCGGAACAAGGCTGAAAGCACTCTCAGCGGACTTTATCAGCAACGGAACCGCCACGATAAACTGGGCCACAAGCGCCCCCTTAAAGGTAAACACCAGGTTAAAAAGCTGCTGCGCCGGCGCCGAGCCGGACACTTTGAGCAGCAGCACCCCTATGAGCAGCGGGGGCACAACCAGGGGGACCTCAAGCAATATCCCTCCCACTCGCGCAAGCCCATGCCTGCTTCTGCTCAGCCAGAATGCCGCGGGAACCCCGAGAATGAAAGCACACAGAGTCGCACCACAGGAGGTGAGGAGGCTGAAGAGCAGCGCCTGGACAAAACGGGCGTTGTGCCCCAACCTGATCAGGGTCTGAAGCTCCAAGTCGGTAAAGCTGGCCGCAAGCAGCACCAGCACAAAACCGCTGAGCAGAATCCCTATAGTGGCAGAGGCTTTTTTCATTGCACCACGTCAAACCCATGCGCGCTGAAAATATCCAGATGCGCGCGGATAAAAGCGATAAATTCCGCCGTAACTATGGGCTCTCTGCTGCATTTGAGCTCAACCAGATACGCTTGCACCGCAAAATTCCATGCTGTGGGGATTTCCACATAGCGCAGATCATGGGCCCTTGCGACACTGTCAAACAACAGGCCAGCGTCCACTGTCCCCTGATGGAGGTAACTCACCGTCTGTTGGATATTGATTGGATTTATAAGGGCATTCCGGCGCAAACCTGCGGCCAGAGCAGGCGGCAGTTTTGGTTCGATCTGCTGATAGGCCTCCCCTATGGCCATGGTTTCAGGGTTCCCTATTGCCAGACGCACGCCGTCAGCGCTCAAATCATTAATATCTGCAATATTCTTCTTACCCCTGGGGCTAAGGGCAAACACGGGCCACAGGCGCAATAGCGGCTGACTGTCCTGCACCAGATCATAGCGCTGCGCCAGCTGCAGAAATCTACGACTCGCCGGCAGATACAGGTCCGCCTGGTTTGAGGCGCGCATTTTACTGATCAACTGGCCGGAGCCACCCGTGATCAAAATAACCTTATGTTTGTCCTGGGTGGAGTTGTAGCGTTGAGCAATCTCGGTTGCGGGACGCAGCATGCCGGCGGCCACATACCAGTAGATATCGGCGCCAGAGGCTACTCCGGGGATGAGCAGTACCAGGCAAAGCAATAACTTTTTCATCACTCCTCCACCTTGACATACCCTGGGGCCAGCCCCATTGTGGGTCTGCATGGAACCAGGGATTGGGTTTTCAACGAGATATCCACCTGCTGACCCCGGCGCAACGCCATCACCTTAAAGGCATGTTCAGGAATATTTACACTCAGCGTCTGGGCAGAGGAGGTGGTAACCAGCAGTTTGTAATGGCGCCCACGGGGGTAAACCTCCGTAAGGGTCACCGCCAGGACGTTGTTGCGCAGGGCATCGCGAACCGGCCTGTCGGGGCGTAAGATCATCACATCTTCGGGGCGGATACAGACATGGGTAACCTCCGCAGGCAGCCTGGTGGCGCACGTCAGATACCAGCCGTTTGCCAGAATCGCCGTGACCCCTTCTTTCTCATCAATCTCCCACAGATTGTCGAACCCGAGCATCCGCGCGGATTCAATATATGTCGGGGTATGAAAAATCTGCTGCAGCGGACCTGTTTCTACGATCCGGCCGGCATGCATAACCACCATGTGCTCCCCGAATACGTAGGCTTCCTCCCGATCGTGGGTAACCAGCAGAGTCGGTATCCGCAGCTCATCGACCAGAGCGATAAGCAGATCACGCAACTCTTCACGCACCGCGTTGTCGAGGGCACTGAACGGTTCATCCAGTAATAACAGTCTCGGGTTCGCCGCAAACACCCGGGCCAGGGCGACCCGTTGCTGCTGCCCTCCCGAAAGCTGGGCGGGGTAACGCTGCAGAAGATGGGCGATCCCCAGGCGCTCTCCCCACGTCTCAAGTGCGGCTGAAACAACTTCGCGCCCCCGGCGGCGCAGAGGGTAGGCAATGTTCCGGGCCACATCCATATGGGGAAACAGACAGCTCTTCTGGGGTAAATAGCCGAACCCGCGCCGATGCGCCGGCACCACCACGTTATCATCTAACGCTACAATGGTTGTGCCGTTGCAGCGCAGAAACCCGGCGTCCGGCACAGTGAGACCGGCAAGCATTTTAAGCAGGGTGGTCTTGCCACACCCCGACGGTCCGAACACCACGGTTTTCATTGCTGGACTGCTGAACTCCAACTCTATCGTGGTGGTCCCCAGCTGTTTTTGTATCCCCACCTCAAGCATATGTTTATATCCCTTTGCCAAACGGGCAGATCGGGTACACGCACTGCGGGCAGAAATGGCACAGCCCCCCATGCCCGCTGCACGCTATCTCCTGCGGGGTTATGGGATCTGCGGCCACCAGGCGCGGCAAAAAAATATCCAGCGCGGTGGCGGCAAAAAACAACGCAGCAGCCGGCACCGCACACACGGTGGTAGCACCGGCATAACCGATAGTCATATTGTTGCCCGGCTGGAGCGGGTTCCCCCGGAACGGAAATTCAACTCCGGCTTCTTGCATAGCCTGCACCGTCAAATCGTCAGGATCGACGGAGGTCCCACCCGTAACCAGAACCAGCTGCGCAGCGGCAATGGTCTGCTGCAGTGCGGTGCAGATGGTCTGTTGATTATCCGGCACAACCTCGGCGCTGACCACTTCGACTCCGAGGCGCTGTAACTTGGCGCGCAGGCGCGGGGTAAAGTCATCCTGAATCGTGCCACTGAATACTTCACTGCCCGTTACCAGAATCGCGGCGCGGCGCAACTGGTACGGCTTTACCGTGAACAACGGCGTCTCCAGCTCTGCCTTGACTTGGTCAAGCACGGCAGGGGCACAACTCAAGGGGATGATTCTGAACGCGGCTACCTGCTTGGCACATACAACCGGAAAATTGTTATGGAATGTAGGGACTGAAGGGATAGCGATGGCGTTTATGCGCTGCAGGCGTTCCACATCAACCTTGAAGACTCCAGCGACGCCAGCATAAAAACTTATCT
>CAYUJC010000121.1:0-5089 GCA_964444945.1 uncultured Desulfuromonas sp. | reverse complement strand
CCCCTTTATTCGGCCCCGCCACAAAATGGCGGTTCCAGAAGTCGGGGAAGTCGCGCTCCCAGGAACAACAGGAAGAGCACCCGCAATATGCCGTGGTTTTAAAGGTTTTTTGATACGTGGAGCTACATCCGCCCAGCAGCATTAATACACATACAAACAAAACTAATCGCACTCTGCACTCTCCTGCTTCAATAACGCTAAAAAATATATACACATAGGAATTTACATATATAGAATTTCTGGCACAACTACTCTACCACGCGCAAGACCTCCCACATCTACGAGGTTGTTCGTCACGAGGCCGCTCTCCAAAAACTGCCCCCAAAGGACCGAAAAAAGTGTCCGCTGTGACAAACGCCTTTATCGCGGTATAATCCACTGGTGCCATATTAACACTTTATGCAACGCCACAGGGAGGGCAGCATGGGCAAAATGAAGAAAATCGGTATCATTATCGGCGTTATCTTGATCGTTGGAATAGTAGGTGGGGCAATATTAGTCAAAGTACTCATCACCCCCGAACGGGTAAAGGCTACCGTCATCCCGCTGGCAGAACAACAACTGGGGCGGAGTGTTGCCCTTGATTCCATCGATATCAGCCTGTTTTCCGGCATCGTGCTGGAAGGGTTGCGCATAAAAGAGGTGGACAGCCAGGAGGATTTCATCAAAGCGGAGCGCGCACTGCTGCGTTATCGTTTCTGGCCGCTATTGCGCCTGCAGATTGAGGTGGATGAAATCACCCTGCAACAGCCGCAGATAACCATCGTGCGGCACCGCGACGGCACCTTCAACTTTTCGGACCTCCTTGCAATTGCTGAGCAGCCCCCCACTACATCCGTTCCCGCGCCGGCACCCCCAACAGAACCCTCTGCGGCGCAGACCGGTGCCGCGGCGGCAGCCATCAACCTGAGGATCGCGAATCTTTCCCTTAAAGATGGCCAGCTGCGCTTTATCGATAACACCGTTGCCGCGCCGGACTCACTGCAATACGAAATCAACCAGCTTCAGATCAACGCGCGTGATCTGGCATTACGCCAACCCTTCCCGGTTAAACTTTCATGCACCATCAATGGTGCGCCCCTGACTCTGAGTGGAGAGCTCGACCTCATGCAGAAGTCCATGAATGCCGACCTCTCCCTGAACCAGCTCGATATCGCAGCATTTTCACCCTACTTTGCCTCCGCGCTGCCCGGCACTCTGCGCAGCCTTGCCCTCAGCACCAAACTGCAGGTAAACGCTGCTCCGCCCAAGATCACCTCCAGCGGCAATCTGACCCTGGGAAATATCTCCCTGACCCTGGACGCGCTCCCCGATGCCCCTATTACGGATGCCGGCTTCAAACTTGATTATGCGGCGGAATACAGGCCCGACACCGCGCAACTGCATCTGAGCAAAGCGGATATGGACTATAATGGGATCAAAGCGCAGCTCAGTGGAACCATCCGCGCGCTGGATACGGACCCCGCCGTAGAGCTTAAGCTCGTGGCGCAGAATATATCTGTGGTTGCTGCCCTTGCGGCGCTCCCCCCCGCCCTGAGTGCCGACGCTGCAGCAAGCAAACCCGACGGCGCAGTGAGTCTGCATGCATATCTTAAGGGGGCGCTCACCGAAGGTGCCACCATATTGCGCCGCGCGGAGCTGCAACTGGACGACCTGCAGGCCGATGCAGCAGGGTTACGCCCCCGCCTGAACGGTCAATTTATCCTCGAAAATGAACGCCTGCACAGCGAGGATCTGACCCTGAAAGTCGGTGCCGATGTGGCCCAGATGGAGATTTCGGCGCGCAACCTGTTTGGCACCCCGATTGTGGTGACCCACAATATGCGCGCGGAACGCTTTGATCTCGATGCCATCTTAGCTTCCGCGGCGGCCCCTGCGGCGGCCAGTGCAAAGGTAACACAGCCACCGCAGGAAAAATCCCCGCGCGCCGCCGCCTCCGAAGAGCTCGGCCCCTTTGCGATTCCCTTGACCCTGAATGGCAGCATCTCTGTCGCGCAAGCCTTGTATCAGGGGCTTTCCATAACAGATTTCAACATGCTGTACCGCCTGCAGGATAACGTCCTCGACATCTCCTCTTTAAGCGGCGCCACCAGTGGTGGGACTTTCTCCCAGAGCGCGCGCGTCGATCTGCGCCAGAAGGGGTTGAGCTACACCGGCAAAACCAGTCTGAAGGGGTTGCAGCTCGACCCCCTGGTTACCGCACTCGCCCCCGCTTCCGCTCAAACCCTGTTCGGGGCATTGACTCTCGACCTGGACTTCAATGGGCGCGGTACCCTGCCGGACAATCTCAAGCAGAACCTCAACGCCACAGGAAATATGGAGGTGACAGAGGCCCGCATCAGCGGTACCCAGCTGACACAGGCTCTGGCGGAATTCTTGAATCTGGCGCAGTTGGATGATATCCGCTTCGACACCTGTGTCGCTAGTTTAGCTTTGCGCAACGGCACGGCCCAGGTGGAGGGGAACTTCTCCGGAAGCAACCTGCGCGCGCAGCCGAAGGGTACTATTGGCTTGGACGAAAGCCTGAATCTGGCGCTGAATGCGCGCCTGGCTCCAAAGCTGGCGCAGGAGTTGGATCGCAAAGGGAGTATCGTTGGATTCCTCACCGATGCCGAGGGCTGGGCCCTGTTGCCGCTAAAAGTCAGAGGCACTTTTTCCGCCCCGCGCATCAGCCTGGATGAAGCCGCCCTCCAACAACAAGTGGGAAGAAAAGCAATAGATACCCTCCAACAACGCCTGCTGGATAAGTTGGCCCCCAAACAAGAGAGTGTCCAAGAAAGCGTCCAGGAAAACGCCCAGGATACCGGCGCAGAACCAGAACCAACCGAGCAGGATGAAGCCCGTAAACTGATTGACGACGCGTTCAAAAGTATCTTCGGCAGATAACCCCGCTGGCGTGAGTCGGTCTTTTCGTAGAAAACTCCGACTCACGCCGGATATAACACCCGCCAGCAGCGGGGGATTGCTGGATTAAACGCTTGGCTTGTGCTAGGATTGGCGCCTTTAATTCATACAGAGTCGCAAAACCTTATCCCCAAGCAAAGTTGAAGAACACCACCTTGAACTGCCCTCCCTGCCCATTTTCGCTTACCCTCGACTCCGCAGAGTTCCCCGCAATCCGCTGTGAGGAACTTTTGCGCCACCTCCCCAAGAAGCGCCGCATGTATGCGGGACATTGGGGGGAACGCCCGGTGGGGATAAAAATATTTGAAGGGCGCGGCGCAAAACGCTATTGGGAACGGGAAAAACGCGGGATCGAACTTCTGCGTCAGCGCCATATTCCAACCCCGGAGTTGCTGTTTGCGGGCACGCTGCCTGACGCCACCCCGATACTTATCACCGCATTCATCCCCACAGCGAGCACCGCTCAGGAGCAGTGGCAGCGCTGCGAAACAGAGCAGGAACGCCTTGCGCTTCTGCGCGCACTGACCCGCACCATCGCCCACATGCACTGCCAGGGGTTATGGCAAAAGGATCTGCATCTGGGCAATTTCCTCCTCAGTCAGGGGGAAATTTTCACCATCGACGGGGACGCTATCTGCGCGCGCAGGGCAGCAAAATTGCTCCCTGCGCGCATGCGGCAAACCAATTTCACCCTGTTTCTGGCGCAGATTCCGCCAGCGTATGAACATCTGTTTGCGAACCTGCTGGAGTATTATGGTGCCGAAACCGGGGATAAGCTGAACGCTTGGGCCACGCTGTTGTCTGAGAAGGTCCCGGCGCGGCGCAAAAAAAGACGTCTGATGTATATAGCCAAGGCATTTCGCACCTGTAGCGAATTCACCCGCCACCATACCCGCAGTCAACTTACGCTCCACCGCACAGACGCCCCTGCCAGCCTGATTCAACAACTGCTGGATGCACCGGACGCATTGCTTGCCCAGGGGGAGATCCTCAAGGATGGCAACAGCGCCACCGTGGTACGCCTGCAAAGCGCTGAAGGGGACTGGGTAATCAAACGCTACAACATAAAGGGTTTCTGGCATGGCCTGAAGCGCTGTCTGCGCCCCACCAGAGCAGCGGTTTCGTGGGGCAACGCCCACCGCCTCAAAATCAGCGAGATCAACACGCCGCACGCGCTGGCCATGGCGGAAAAACGCTTTGGCCCTTTCCGTTTTACAGGTTACTATGTGTGCGCATATGTGGCCGCCCCCGATGCAGGCACATATTTCAATGCAGCCGCACCGGTTGACGCAGAGAAACAGCGGGCCATAGATACCCTTACGCAGATGTTTCACCTCCTGTATCGTCTTGGCATCCACCATGGCGATTGCAAGGCAACTAACTTTTTACTCAAAGATGGGGCCCCGTGGGTTATCGACCTCGACGCCATGCGCGAGTTTCGCTCCAGACGTAATTTTTTACACCATTACAAGGTGGACCGCGCGCGCTTTTTGCGGAACTGGGAACCAAACAGCGCCATGCACCGCCAGTTTGATGCCAAACTGCCATAAGACTGGCCATGGGGCTGCCCATAGACTGCCCTTAAAACAGCTACTTGAAAACTACCCGCTACGATAACGGAGAATTTACCCATGTCTAAAGTGATTCTGGGCCTGTCCGGCGCTCTGACCCACGATCCATCCGCCGCCCTGTATATCGGCTCTGAGCTGATAGCCGCGGCGGAGGAAGAACGTTTTATCCGTGACAAACACGCCAAGAACCGCATCCCCCTCGAAGCCGCCCGTTTCTGCCTTGAATATGCGGGCATTGAAGCGCGCGATGTCGACATTGTGGCGTTTCCGTTTGCACCGATAGGGCTCAACCGCCCCGAACGCTGGCACTTCGCGAAGCGCTACTGGTACGCGCCCGATCGTGCCCTCAACGCCATTTTCAACGGCAATCGCCACTATCGGCGTAATGTCGCCAACGTACGCAAGCTCACGGATAAACTGGGGATAAACTGGGACACCGTTGCGTTTGTGCCGGTAGAGCACCATCTGGCCCACGCCAGCAGTGCCTACCACTTAAGCGGATTCAAGGGGAAAACCGCCATTCTTGGGATTGATGGCAAGGGTGAATATGCCACCACCTTCTTTGGCTATGGTGAAAACGGTAAAATCCATAAAATCAAGGAGTTCTACGACCC
>CAYUJC010000120.1:0-5136 GCA_964444945.1 uncultured Desulfuromonas sp. | reverse complement strand
AACCATGAGCATGGCGTATTTCTCCCCCAGCTCCAGCGCCAGAGGGATTAACTCTCTGGCTTCAGCCGGACTCGCCGGATCAAACACCGGGACGCGCCCCTGCAGGCAAAACAGGCGCGTATCCTGCTCATTCTGCGAGCTATGGGGACCGGGGTCGTCGGCCACAATGGTGAGCATCCCCCCCTTGATGCCGAGATAGGCGCTGCGCATAAAGGGATCCGCAGCTACGTTCAGCCCGACCTGTTTCATAATGGCGGCGCTGCGTTTGCCGGTGTAGCTCGCTGCCAGAGCGACCTCAAAGGCTATTTTTTCGTTGACAGACCACTCCACATGTAACGGTTCCAGCGCGTCGGTATGGCGATCCGCCACCGCCTGCAGGATCTCGGTCGACGGGGTGCCGGGATACGCCGCCACCACCTGACAGCCTGCCTCTATAAGGCCACAGGCCATAGCTTCGTTGCCCATCAACAGTTCAATCTGGTTTGTTTTATTCATCTTCGGTTCCAAGTCTTAAAATATATGCATTCCCACGCAGGAGCGTGGGAACGAGGTTATGAGGGTTTTATCCACCTATGGTGCGATGCACGGGTAGGGGCGAAAAATTTTTCGCCCTTACGGTTGAATGACGCAGAATTGCCCTTGTCTCTCCCCTTTGTATATCATTTCCCCAACAGCCCCTTCGGGCGCACAAACAGTACCAGCAGCAGCACCACAAAGGCGGCCACATCTTTATACGCGCTCGATATATATCCTGCCGCCAGCGATTCGAGCAAGCCAAGGCCAATTCCGCCCAGAATCGCGCCAGGGAAGGACCCAAACCCGCCCAGAATGGCGGCCGCAAAGCCTTTCAGCCCCAGCAGAACCCCCACATCATAACTCAAAGTGGTGATGGGGGTCACCAGTACCCCGGCGAGGCTGCCGAGGGCGCCGGCAATGGCAAAGCTCAGCAGGCGGATACGCCCTGGGGAAATCCCCACCACCGCCGCCGCGGTCGGGTTGGATGCCGCGGCGCGCATGGCCAGTCCCATGGGGGTATGGTGAAAAAACCAGTGGAGCAAAAGGACCGCCACCAGCGTGAGGAGCAGAATCCACAGGGCCTGGGGGAGGATAGACGCGCCAAACAGGGTCAGGGGTTCTTCGCCACTTAAGGGGGGGACCGCCATGCGGTTGGTGCCCCAGATCAGTTTCATCCCCCCACGCAGAATGATGGAGATACCGATGGTGAGGAAGATGAGCACCAGTTCGTTGTGGGAGCGCGCCGGCCGCAGCCCGAAACGTTCCACCAGCATGGCCACCAGCGCCACTCCGGCCACGGCCAGCAGCAGCCCCGGCACCATCGGGAGCCCAAGGGTCAGCAGCGCGGAGAACATCAACATCCCCCCCAGGGAGACAAAATCCACCTGGGTGAAATTGACAATCCCCATAGAGTTGTGGACCACGCTGAATCCAAGGGCTATCAGGGCGTAAATAGCCCCATTGGTGAGGCCAGCCAGGGTGAATTGCAGAAGATCCTGCGCCATAGAGATTGATCCATCGGTTCCGGGCTGAAAAAGCGTGCGTGCACAGACGTAAAACTCCAGTTTACCCACGCGCGGGGGAAAAGGATGCGCCAGACTATTCCAGACGGGGACAAAGGTCAAGAAATGGGGCTGAGATAATTCGTTCAAATATAGATTTTGGGGAGCGGAAACATCTGGTTGTCGCAGTTGTGATTAAGGTGGAATATTGGTATACCTACGGTCTATCTGCCAAATAGGTTTGGCGCAATTTAATGACTGTGCCAAACTGTGGCTTTCCTCTGTCCGCTGGCCCTCCCAATGGAGTTTATCTGTGTCAGAAATTGTTATCGATTCACTATATAAAAAATACAAGCCCGGGTTATTTAAAAAGCCGGTTGAGGCCGTTGTCGGCCTGAGTCTGCGGGTTCCGACGGGGACAGTTTATGGTCTGGTTGGTCCCAACGGAGCGGGCAAAAGCACCACCATCCGCATGTTGCTCAACCTCATCCACCCGGATAAAGGGGAGGTGCGCATAGCGGACAAGTCTGTTTCTGCCGCTACCAACGCTGATTTTCTCCACGCGGTTGGCTATCTGCCGGAAAACCCCTATCTGTATGATCATTTAACCCTGCGCGAGCTGCTGCGGTTTGGCGGACAGGTGTGTGGGATGAGTGCGGAACAGATCGCGGCTCGCATTGAAGCCCTGACGCGCCAGACCGGGATTGCCTACGCCCTGAAGCGGCGCTTGCACACGTTTTCCAAGGGGATGCGTCAGCGCGCGGGGCTGTGTTTTGCGCTGCTGCACGATCCGGAGCTGGTGATTCTGGATGAACCTATGAGTGGGCTTGATCCACTGGGGCGCAAGATGGTGTGCGATCTAATTCTGCACCTTAAGCAGCAGGGGAAAACGGTGTTTTTCTGTTCCCATATCTTAAGTGATACTGAACGCCTGTGCGACCGGATTGCGATTCTGGATCAAGGGCGCCTGGTGCGGGAGTTTGAAGCGGCGGATCTGCGCGCATTCCGTGCAGGAGAGCGCTGTCTGGAAGATGAGTTTGTCGCGGCAGTGGAAGGGGTGCACTGATGTTACAGCGGGTGTGGGCTCTGGCCCTGGTGACGGGTAAAGAGGGAATTCGGGATCGTTCCCTGTTTGGAATTCTGCTGTTTGCCCTGTTTGTTCTCGGGTTGAACGTAGCGGTGGCCGGATTTTTCATGCGCGATCTGGGCAAGGTGACGGTGGATATGAATCTCGCGGCGCTCTCGTTTGCGGGGCTGCTGCTGGTGTTTTTTATCGGCATCAATCTGATGGCCAAGGATATCGATAAAAAGACCATTCATCTGGTGTTGTCCAAGCCGTTTTCGCGCGGTGAATATATCGTGGGTAAATACTTCGGGCTGGTGCTGCTGGTGCTGAGCACCCTGACGCTGCTGCTGCTGTTTTCCTCGGCTACGGTGGCAGGGGTTCATGCCATGTACCCGGCGTATTTTGGTGGATTTACCTGGAGCGTTTATTTCTGGGCGGTGGCGTTTATCGCTCTCCAACTGGCGCTGCTATGCGCCATTGTGGTTTTTTTCAGCGCCATCACCACCTCATCGTTTATCACCCTTATTTTTTCGGTGGCGAGTTATCTGGTGGGCGTTACCCTTGAAGAGGTGCTGTTCTATCTGAAGTCGCAAGCTGCGGCGGGGGAGGTTGTTGCGTCGCAGACCCTGCGCAGTGTGCTGGAGGTGGTCGCGTGGTTGGTGCCCAATTTTGCCGCCTTTGATCTTAAAACCGAAGCGGCCCACGGGCTGGCGCTGGAGCCGGTGCGTCTGCTGACCACCGCCGGTTATGGGTGCGGCTATATCCTGGTACTGTTGTGGCTGGCGACGTTGATTTTCCGGCGCCGGGAGTTCAACTGATGTGCTGGCGTCGTGGAGGAATAAACGCCCTGATGCTGCTGGTGGTAGTGCCGCTGTATCTGGGGTTAAGCAGCGCCAGCTGGGAGCAGCGCGCGCAGGTGCGCAGCACAGCCCCCCCTGGTTACACCATGCCGGCGGCGTTCAGCCGCGTATTGGCCATGGGATATCAGGGTTTACTCAGTGATTACGAGTTTTTGCGCGCCGCCACCTTTTATGGTGACCGCTCGGTCAAACGGCAACAGATGAGCGCAGAGGATTGGGATTTTTTCGCCTACAGCCTCGATGTGGTGACCGATCTCGATCCTTATTTTCTTGACCCCTATATTCTGGGAGAAGGGCTCCTCACCTGGGATACACAGCGCTACGCCGCGGCCAATGCCCTGCTGCTTAAGGGGATGCAGTACCGCACCTGGGACTGGCAGCTGCCATACTACGTCGGGTTTAACTATTTTTATTTTCTCGGAGACTCCGCCACCGGCAGCACTTATCTGATGCAGGCCGCTGAAATCCCCGGCAGTCCAGCGTATCTGAAAACCCTGGCCGCGCGCCTGGCCTACTATGGGGGTAAATCGCAGACCGCATTGTTGTTTCTACAGCAGATGCTGGCTGAGACACACAGCGAAGCCCTGAAGCAGCACATGGGAAAACGCCTGCTGGCTCTGCAGGGGGCGGTGCAGATTGAAGAAGCGCTGCAGCAGTACCGGGACACTAATGGCGCTGATCCACATGAATTGAGTGATTTGGTGCGCAGTGGCTATCTGGAGGAGCTGCCGCAGGATCCCTACGGCGGGCAGTGGACTCTCCTGCAAAATGGCAGGGTTTACAGTACCAGTAAGTTTGTGGATGCAAAGCCTGAAACTAAGTAATTGAAGTTACTGCGATCTTGAAGCATGAGTCCCTTCCAGCTTTATTTTAACCTTTTAGCGTAGCAGGTGAAGTGATGGTGATACCCGTTGTGTTGTGTGGTGGTTCGGGCACGCGTTTGTGGCCAGTGTCCCGCCAATTATATCCCAAACAGTTTTTATCCCTGAACACAAAACATTCCATGCTGCAGGAAACCCTGTTGCGCCTTGAAGGGCTGGATATGGCGGCGCCGTGTGTTGTGTGTCATGAAGAGCACCGCTTTTTAGTGGCAGAGCAGTTACGCAGTTTGGGGGTTGATGGTGCAACTATTGTGCTGGAGCCAGAAGGGCGTAATACCGCACCTGCCACTGCACTGGCGGCACTGCAGAGTATTGAGGCGGGGCGCCATATTGGGGGAAATCATGTCGGAGGGGCGAGAGTTGATGAATATATGGGCAGAGACGGGGCAGAGGCAGGAGCTGTCCCTGCTACAGACTCTCCCGCAACAGATCCCCATGGTGTTGATCCAGTAATGCTGGTGCTGCCGGCAGATCACCACATTGCCGATGAGGAGGCATTTCAGAGCGCCATTAAAAAAGCGTTGCCCCTTGCGCTGGATGGACGGTTGGTGACCTTTGGCATCACGCCGCGCCACGCCGAGACTGGATACGGCTATATCGAGCAGGGAGCTCCTTTGTTATGCGCAGATGGGAGCACAAGTGGCGCCTTTGCGCTGCAGGGCTTTACCGAAAAGCCTGCAGTAGAGCTGGCGCGGCAGTTTGTCGCGCAAGGGACGCATCTGTGGAATGCAGGGGTTTTCATGTTTCGCGCCGGGGTGTTTCTGGCCGAATTAAGCCAGCTGGCGCCGGATATTTTATCCTCGTGTACGGAA
>CAYUJC010000119.1:0-5336 GCA_964444945.1 uncultured Desulfuromonas sp. | reverse complement strand
CAAGTGCAATGGTTTGCAGGGAAAAGCGGCAACCTCACGCGCTACCCCCAGAACACTCAGACAATCCGCACGGTTGGGGGTTAAACCGATATCATAACGCACATCTTTTAAATCAAGGGCTTCGAAAACTGGGGTTCCGGGCTCAAGACCTGCGGGTAAAATCAAAATCCCATCGGCTTCATCGGCAAGACCCAACTCCGTGACAGAGCACAGCATGCCGCGGGATTCTTCCCCTCTTATTTTAGATTTTTTAATTTTCAATCCACCCGGCAAGACCGTACCGACCTGAGCAAGAGCTACCAGATCGCCAGTTGTGTGATTTGTCGCACCGCAGACCACAGGAATCAACTCCGTGCCGTTAAACACCTGACACAGGGTAAGTCTATCGGCTTGCGGATGGGGCGCAACGCTATCAAGACGGGCAACAACTACCGAATCAAGACCAGCACCCACCTCCTGCATAAAATCCACTTCCAGGCCGGCCATAGTGAGCCGGTGCGACAATTGCTGTGCGGTAAGGTCGAAATCGACGAATTCCTTAAGCCACTTATGGGTAACAATCATGCTTATTTCCTTCTGGTGCATCTCAAGTGTCGGGAAAAGATCGTGCTGTTTTATAAACTTATCCAGCTGGCATTTATGTCAGGCGCAAAACTGGCGTAAAAACCGGACATCATTTTCAAAAAACAGGCGTAAATCATTAACGCCGTATTTAAGCATGGCAATGCGTTCCAACCCCATACCAAAGGCAAATCCGCTGTACTTTGCACTGGAATAGTTAACCGCAGCAAATACCTCTGGATCGATCATTCCACTGCCTAAAATTTCGAGCCAACCTGAATTTTTACACACACGACACCCCTTGCCGCCGCACATAACACACTGAACATCTACTTCAGCACTGGGTTCGGTAAAGGGGAAAAAGGAGGGGCGAAAACGGACTCCGACATTTTTGCCGAAACACTCGGTTATAAAGGCAGTCAGGACTCCTTTGAGGTCACCGAAGGTAATGTGTTCGTCCACCATGAACCCCTCAATCTGGTGAAACATGGGGCTGTGGGTTATATCCGAGTCCCTTCTGTACACCGTACCGGGAGCGATGATCCGCAGCGGAGGCTGGTGCTGGAGCATACTGCGAATCTGTACCGGAGATGTGTGGGTCCGCAGAACTTCATTGTCCGTGATATAAAAAGTGTCCTGCATATCGCGAGCGGGATGATCTTTGGGCAAATTCAGGGCTTCAAAGTTATAAAAATCCTCTTCTACTTCCGGCCCCTGTGCGACGGAAAAACCCAGGTAGGTAAAAATCTCAACCAGCTCTTCAGTTATCAACGTGATCGGATGCTTGGTTCCGATCCTCTGGTGACGTCCAGGGAGGGTAACGTCGATCCGTTCCCGCTCCATCCGTTCTAACAGATGCTGTTGCTTGAGCGCCTGTAACTGCTGCTCAAAAACACCGTTCAACTCATCTTTAACCCTGTTGGCTACAGCACCTATGCGGGGACGCTCCTCGGCAGAAAGTTTACCCATATCTTTCATAATGGCGGTAAGCCGCCCTTTTTTTCCTAAATACTGAACACGTATGCTGTGCAGGTCAGCTTCATTGCCAGCATCAAGCAAAGCTTTGTGGGCTTCGAGTAGCATTGCCTCAAGTTGATGTTCCATAAGCCTTTACCTTGAAAATATTACAGATTAAGTTGGAAGGGTCAGCACAAAAAAACGGGCGGCAGGGTTGAGCCAACAGCGCTGAAACGAAAAATGAGGTGAGGCATACTCACCCCACCCCATTTTTGGACCCAAAATCAGCGGCTGGTTTTACTGAAGCTGTGCTTTGGCCTTGCCAACTACTTCGCTGAAACCAGCTGCATCGGTAACGGCAATCTCAGCAAGAATCTTGCGATCAAGGGCGATACCTGCCAGCTTGAGACCATGCACCAGCTTGCTGTAACTCAAACCATCCAAGCGTGCGGCTGCATTGATGCGGGCAATCCACAAGGCACGGAAATCTCTCTTTTTGTTTCTACGGTCGCGATAGGCATAGCTCAGACCGCGGTCAACAGCTTCCGTTGCGCTGCGAAACAATTTACCCCGCGCGCCGCGGTAACCTTTAGCCAGCGTAAGAACCTTGTTACGACGACGTCTCGCTTTAAATCCTCTTTTTACTCTCGGCATTTCGCTACTCCTGATATTTGAAAAAATAAAAAATGCGCCTTGCGGTCGCAGCCGGATCTGAAGGGGGAGACAAATCCCAACAGTTCTCGGTCTTAAAGCCGAACACCTGAACATCCACAGAGGTTCAGGCACTTCTTACTACAAATATGGAACTTGATTATAGATACGGAATCATACAGCTGATATTTTTGTGGTCAGCCGCATGAACCAGGGTACTTTGGCGCAGATCACGCTTACGCTTGGTGGTTTTCTTGGTCAGGATGTGGCTGGTAAAAGCCTTACTACGGACAATTTTACCTGTACCTGTTCTTTTGAAACGCTTGGCAGCGCCACGGTTTGTCTTAATTTTGGGCATTGAATTCTCCTGATAATATATAGAGGCCTAAAAAGCCTGTTGTTTACACAGAGGCCAAGTGGTATCGACTGGTGGCACGCCATCCCTTAAACCAAGCCGAGTCCGATATACTCTTATTTTCTTATTTTTTTGGTGCCATAACCATATGCATAAAACGTCCGCGCATGCTGGGGAATGACTCCACTACCCCGATATCACTCGCCTCTGCAGCAACACGCTGCAGCAGATCCCGCCCAAACTGTGGATGAGTCACTTCGCGGCCACGAAACATGATAGTAACCTTGACCTTGTTTCCGGATTCCAGAAAACGGCGCGCATTTTTGACCTTGACGTTAAAATCGTGGGTCTCGGTCTTGGGGCGGAGCTTAACTTCCTTAATCTCAACCCTGGAAGTTTTTTTCTTGGCTTCGGCAGAGCGTTTCTGTTGTTGATATCTGAATTTTCCGTAATCCATGATACGGCACACCGGGGGGCTGGCCTGCGGCGATACCTCAACCAGATCAAGGCCACTCTCAGCTGCTGCTTCCAGTGCTTGGGCCAGAGGCATAACCCCGAGTTGCTCCCCTTCAGGATCAACTACCCGTACCTCACTTGCCCGGATCTCGCGATTGATGTTTGTCTCTTGCTTAGCTATGGTGACACCTCCTAATGATATTTACGACATTCCTGCATTACATAGGCGCTGAAATCTTCAACGGACATGGGGTCAAGGTTATCGCCATTTCTGAACCTTGGCGTAACCGTGTTGCTTTCCATTTCCTTATCGCCGATAACAAGCATATACGGTATTTTTTGTAGTTGCGCCTCGCGGATTTTAAAGCCCAACTTCTCATTGCGTACATCTTTTTCCATCCGCACCCCGGCATCCCGCAGGCGCTGGGTCACATCAAGCGCATAATCAAGCTGATTATCCGTCACATTAATCACTATGGCCTGTACTGGCGCAATCCACAATGGGAAATTACCGGCGAAGTGCTCGATCAGGATTCCGATGAATCGCTCCACCGAACCGAGAATCACCCGGTGGATCATTACAGGGCGATGCTTTTCACCATCGGCTCCTACGTAATGCAGGTCAAAACGCTCTGGCAGGGTAAAATCGCACTGGATTGTAGCACACTGCCAATGTCTGTCAAGCGCGTCCTTGAGTTTAACATCTATCTTTGGACCATAAAAAGCGCCATCTCCCTCGTTGACTTCAAAGGGGAGTCCGGTGTCTTCCAGTGCGCTCATTAATGCCGTGGTGGCGCGCTCCCAATCAGCGTCGGTGCCGATAGACTTTTCAGGTCTGGTAGAAATTTCCATCTCGTACTCAAACCCAAAGATACACATAACATCCTGAACGAACTGCAGAACCGCCTTTATTTCACTGTCGAGTTGTTCAGGGGTACACAAAATGTGCGCATCGTCTTGAGTAAATCCGCGCACCCGGGTCAAGCCGTGCAACACTCCTGACTTTTCATGCCGGTGAACTGTCCCGAGCTCGAAGTAACGCAGCGGCAAGTCACGATATGAGCGCATTCTACTTTTGTAGATCAGCATATGGGCCAGACAGTTCATCGGTTTAATGCCAAACCCCTGCCCGTCAACTTCGGTAAAATACATATTTTCGCTGTAATTATCGAAGTGCCCCGAAAGCTTCCACAATTCGGTGCGCAGTATCTGCGGGCCCTGCACAATGTCGTAGCCGCGCCGGGTATGTTCCTTGCGTTCAAAATCCTCGATAACCGTACGCAGCATGGCGCCACGTGGGTGCCAGATTACTAGGCCGGCTCCAGCCTCCTCACTGAAAGAAAACAGATCCAGTTCTTTACCCAGTTTTCTATGATCGCGCTTCCGCGCCTCTTCTAAATGAAGGAGATATTTTTTAAGCTGTTTTTTATCTGGAAAGGCCGTGGCGTAAATACGCTGCAACATGGGGCGATTTTCGTTCCCGCGCCAATAGGCTCCGGCAACACTTGTGAGCTTAAATGCTTTGATTTTGGCAGTAGAGGGCAGATGGGGCCCGCGACATAAGTCCACAAAATCCCCCTGCCGATACAGCGATACGGTATCCTGCTCCAAGTCTTCAATGAGTTCAACCTTGAAGCTTTCCCCCATCGACCTGAACAGCTCAATCGCTTCCTGGCGTGGGACTTCGCTGCGCTGCACCGGCAAATCCTCCTTTGCCAGCTCCTGCATGCGCGCCTCGATGGCGGCAAAATCTTCGGGTACAAAAGTATGCTCCGGAGAATAGAAATCATAGTAAAACCCGTTTTGGATTGCCGGACCAATCGTGACCTGAACCTTATTTTTGTATATATCCTTGACAGCATGCGCCATTAAGTGGGCACTAGTGTGGCGATAAACTTCGAGCCCGGTGGGGCTGTCGAGGGTTATGATTTCCACGCTGGCATCGTGCTCAAGTGTACAACTTAAATCCACAAGCGAACCGTCGACCCTGGCCGCCACCGCTTGGCGTGCCAGCCCTGCGCTTATAGAACTGGCGATATCGAAAGGGGTAACTCCTACAGCATAAGCACTGGATGAACCATCGGGTAGTTGGATATTTATCTGCGCCATAGATTCCCTCCGGGTTCGGATCTGCCCAGGCAGGGCAAGTTGACCCTATACGCAAAAAGGCACCACTCTGGATGCCTTTTATCTGCCTTAAAATGCCACGCTGGTTAAAGACAATGCCCCCTACACCAGCCTGTGGTGTAAAGTGGGCTGAATCCAGCGGCACTAACAAATTTCAACTGAATGCAAAAAATCTGGTAGGCACGGGCGGGATTGAACCGCCGACCCCTACCGTGTCAGGGTAGTGCTC
>CAYUJC010000118.1:0-5482 GCA_964444945.1 uncultured Desulfuromonas sp. | reverse complement strand
GGGGAGGACTTCAAAGCTGCATCCCTCCCTAGTGAGGCGGCGGTGGATGTAGCGCAATCCACTGCGTTCCGGGCCATCCAGAGAAAATGCGGCCAGCGCCACCCTGGCTTGCTCGCCGAGTTTAAAGAAGGTCAGCCCTATGTCCAGGTAAACATGGAGCATGGCGGTGCCTATTTCATAAAAAACTGGTTGGCCTCCATGTCGTTCTACCATGGCGCGATAGGTCCAGATCAGCTCCCGGGCCGTCTCGGCAGGGCCGACCGGATCACCCAAGGCCACCCAGGAGCGGCCTTCGACACCGTACATGATAAAACCGCGATGTTGGTCGTCGAACAACAGCGCTTTATCACCGAGCAAAGCCAGGTTGGCCATCGACGCAGGCGCTTGGCTGATAATGGCTCTGGCCTGGTCCAACTCGCCCGCTCCTGGCCGGCCTGGATCCACGGGAAGCGGCCGGAGCAGCCGACTTATGCCGAAAGCCAGCAGCAGAGTCATTGCTCCGACCGTGGCGCGCAAGGATCTCGCCGCATCGCCCTTCAGGGCGAAATGCCACCAGAGTTCCGTGGAGTAATCAACGTGTTTATAGGCGAAGAGGCCCAGCCAGAGAGAGCTGATCAATATCAGCACGATGGTTGTGATCCAGGTCGCACTGAAAGGCTCGTTGAACAGTGATGCACGACGGAAAAAATATCTTCGACAAGGCAAAAGTGCCAGCAGCATCAGGCCAAGCAGCACAGCTTCTTCGTAATCCGCACCTTTGAACAGTGAAAGCAGACTGCCAGCCCCGAGCAGAATCGCAGCCAGCACATATGCGGCGTCCAGCCGTCGCTGTAAGCCCCGCGCCAGCAACAGCAGACAGACCCCAGCCAGGCTACCGAGAAAATGGGATAGCTCAATGAGCGGCAGCGGGAGGATATCCTTGAGCCAGAGCAGCCGGCCTGAGAGCGCCGGAGTAGCGCCGGAAAACAGCAGGATTGCTCCGCCGACCAGAGTGGTTGCCGCCAACAGCTGAGGGATCAGAGCACTTCCCCAGGGCCCAGACAGCTGCGGGGTCTGCGCAACTCGGGCTTTTTTCTGCCGCAGTTCATTGCCAGCCAGCAGCAGGGCCGCGAGGGTTAGAGGCAGCAGGTAGTAAATGCCCCGATAAACCAGCATCGACCCGAGCAGGGCATCGGCCTGAATCTCCGGGATTGACAACAGAATCATCGTCTCGAAGACTCCCAGACCGCCAGGGATATTGCTAACCAGGCCCGCGACCTGGGCCAGCAGAAAGATGCCAAGGAACTGGAGGAAAGAGAGGCCGGAGTGCTCGGGCAGCAACACGAAGAGGACACTACCAGCCAGGGCCCAGTCGAGTGAGCCGACCAACAGTTGCGCCCAAACCAGGCGTAACGAGGGGAGCGGCAATTCCCAGTGGTGGAAGCGAAAGGGGCCTTTTCGGCAAGAAACAACCAGCAGGTAGGCGCCAACCAAACCGGCAAAGAGCACCCCAAGCGGGCGCACAGAGTGGATTGAAAAGTGCTCAAGCACCGGCATTGCCTGCGGCTCGAAGATAAAGACACCACTGCCGACCGCAGTAATTCCCAGCCAGAAGGTCAGCAAGGTAAAAGAAACCAGGCGGGCAATTTCTTCGGCCGAAAGCCCCCAGGCCGAATAGAGCCGGTAGCGGATCGTTCCGCCTGTCAGCAGGGCCAGGCCGATGGTGTTGCTGAAGGCGTAGCTGATGAATGAGGCCATGGTGACTTTGCCAGCAGGCAGGGGGTGACCAGCATAAAGTATCGCCATGCGGTCATAAATCGTCATAACCAGGTAGCTCAACACCGTCAACCCCAGGGCGACCAAGATATGAGAGGATGGGATCGCCCTGAGCCGGACGAGGATCTGGTGATAGTGAAACTGACGCAGGGCGTCATGCAGCACCCAGAGCGCCACAACAAAGAGAACCAGCGACAACAGCGGCAGGAAGCGGCGAATCTGGGAAGCGCGTCGAACGCGGGATGTCATGTGGTTAAAACCTTTCCGCAATCTTCATCGGAGAAGAAGACGGCCTGACGGCGGTTCCTTCTTTGGGTGATATGGTGTGGACACCCTGGGGCTATGCCACGTGCGCTCCTGAGTTCAGCGGCTTTACCGAAGACTGGATACGCACTTAAGATGCTCCTGGTCTTTGTATGGGGCAGAATACTTCCCGCCACCTTTGAGTGCCGAGAAGCGTTTGCCTCCTATCATTTAGCGTCCGCACTGCCAGTCTGTGCTACAGCAGGGCAAACAAACCAGCCGCGCCTAGCGATTCCACCACACCAATTGCCAGGAGCGCACCAGGTAACGGATTGGAAAAGTAAAGATATGCACCAATCGAGTGAAAGGAAAAAGAAGTATAAGTATGAAGGCATTGACCATGTGGAGTTTCACGGCCACCGGCAGATGGATCACTGGTGCAATATCGGGACGGAATAGTGCCAGAGATTGAAGCCATGGCACAGCAGTATAATTGTACCAGAGAGCGCCCCAACGGTAGTTCGAGGATATATAAATCCCCAACGCCACCTGGATTAAAAGAAGCAGGAGAAGAATCCAGTCCATGACTGAGGTGACCGCCCTTGCCTTTGCGTTGATCAGGCGTCGGGCTAGCAGGATGGCAATGCCGACAAAAGCCAGCATTCCAAGCGACTTCCCAACCAGCTCTATCGCAGTTCGTTGGTTCGGCCCGCCGAGAAGGGACCCCACCCAACCGGGGAAGATAATTGGGAGGAGATGGGCGAGGAGTATCGAAATTATCGCGTAATGCCAAGGGACCGTCCCCCAGAAGAGGAACCGATGCTCAAGGAGTTGCGAAGAAAGACTGGAAAAAGTAAAACGATCTCTGAAATAACGGTAGATTCCACCGCAGATTGCCAGGCTCGTCGCTACATATGGAAACATAACGAATAAGATAAGATCGGACATCCTAACCCTCCTCAGATGAGTGGGCACTGCCAGCAACCAGCAAAAGAAGCGCCTGGAGGGCCCACCGGTAGGGATTTGTGGTCTCGCTTAACCCTGCAACCATTTTTTCCAGCGCCGGAACCAGGCAATCCGTAACCAGCTCCCGTTCTACCTCCCCCGGCTCCCGCCCAGAGAGAAAGCGAAGGACGACGCAGAGGTGGTCCGGTAAGTCATTCCCGGTTCCAAAACCGCTGGTCCGGTAATGCTCCCGCAGATGAGCCATAAACATGCCACGCCGGTATTCTTCCCCAAAGATCTGATACCCGATGTAAGGGGAACAGAGCGGCTGCAGATCAAAAGTGTTTGAATAGAGTTCCTCAACCTTCTCCGGCGTAGCGTCTGCGACGAAAGCACGAAACTGGTGCAGGAGGAGTGCGGCTTCTCCACGGGCTCCACGGGCTCCTGTAGCGAGGGGGAGAAGCTGATCAACCCGGTCGCCAAGAAGCGGCGTCGGGTAGTCGAAGATGTCGGCAAACAAGCTATATGTCCGCAAGATGTTGTTCCTCCGAAACTCAAATAAATTACCTACCAGCCCCGTTTGGGGGGGCGACTGAAGTTAAATCCTGCCTCTTCTTTCCGTTCCAACGGGTCGGCCGTGGCGCCGATAGCTATTTCCCGCATGAACGGAGGAACGACATGGCGCTGTGCAAAGCTGGCGAGCGAGGTCATCCAGTATATCGCCTCTGCCTCTTGAGAAGTTGATCCTGCTTCTTGCAGGGCCTGTTGCACTACATCCTCCGGGATGTCGCCTACTGTTTTATGCCGCCTGTGGATGCGAACCGCGTGGAGCTTTCGATACGCAGCAAGAACCGGCTCTTCATTACCGGCGCCGAAGAGGGAGGCGAAGTAGCGTACCGGTAGGCGCCCCGCCACCTGCTCGTTAAAAGACTCACGCCCCAGTTCGTATTTCCCCTCCTCCATGGTGGCGGCAACTGGCAGAAGCGGCGGAACGTAAAAGAGCATAGGTAAGGTCCGCGCCTCAGGATGAAGAGGCAACGCCAGCCGCCATTCTTTGACGTACTTGTAGACTGGCGACTTCCGGGCCGCCTCGATGGTCGCTTCGTGGATGCCGTCTTCCCGCGCCTTTTGACAAATCTGCGGGTCGTTGGGATCAAGAATCAGCTCTCGCTGGGCCTCCACCAGTTCGTGATCCGGGAGGGCCGCGCAGCGTTCGATTCCATCTGCATCGTAAAGCAGGGTCCCCAGATAACGAATCCGCCCAACGCAGGAGTGGAAACAGGCCGGGTCCTGGCAGGTCTCCTGTCGGGGATAACAAAGGATGCATTTCTCCGATTTCCCGGTGTCCCAGTTAAAATAAACCTTCTTATAAGGGCAACCGGAAACACACATCCGCCATGCGCGGCACTTTTCCTGACTCACGAGAACAATCCCATCCTCGCCACGCTTGTAGATGGCACCGGTCGGACAGGCAGCAACGCAGCCGGGGTTGAGACAATGATTGCAGATCCGCGGGAGATGAAAAAAGACCAACCGTTCGAGAGAAAAGAGCAGCTGGCGCTCCTTATCCGTCAGCGCGGCGAGGTTGAAGTCGCCGGCGGCGTAAATCCCCGAGCCCCCCAGGTCGTCATCCCAGTTTGGTCCAGCTTCGATCTCCATCTTTTTGCCGGTAATCATGGAGATCGGAAGAGCCACGGGTTGGTCCTCTCCGGCAGGAGCGTCTGTCAGATCGCTGTAGCGGTAGTTCCATGGTTCATAGTAGTCATCAAGGGAGGGAAGAGCTGGATTATAAAAAATATTCGCCAGCCCTTCCCCCTTGTTATGAAGCCGCAGCCGGACCGATGTGCCCCGTTTTTCCCACCCACCCCGGTACTTACTCTGGTCCTCCCAAAGAGTGGGGTAGCCGGTCCCCGGCTTTGTTTCCACATTGTTCCACCACATGTACTCAGTGCCAGGCCGATCGGTCCAGATGTTCTTGCAGGCAATGCTGCAGGTATGACAGCCGATGCACTTATCCAGATGAAAAACCATGGCGGTCTGGGCTCGAATCTTCATTGTTTCCTTCCTTGGGAGCTGCCTAGTAACGGGGCTCACCTTCCAGTTTATGGATGTAGATATAGGTATCGCGATCGCAGCCTGTTGGCCCCCAGGCATTGAACGTGTAACAGAGCTGAACGTAACCGCCGGTCATAAGGACTGGCTTCAGGCGGGCCCGGGTCAGACTGTTGTCGCCACCTGCCCTTTTGTTGTTGCGCAGCGGAGATTTGGGAACACCGATGGTCCGCTCCGGGGCATGGTAGTAGAAACAAACGCCGCACGGTATTCTTGCACTCACCGCCGCCCGGGTCACTATCACCCCATTGTCGTTGTAGACCTCTACCCAGTCATTGTCAGCCACTCCGATACTGGCGGCATCGTGGTCATTCAGCCAAAACGGCTCTATTCCCCTGGAGAGGGTAAGCATCCGCAGATTATCGTAGTAGGTGGAGCCTCTTGCAAAAGGATATTCAAGAAGCTGCATGCAATAAGCAGAAAAGCC
>CAYUJC010000117.1:0-5486 GCA_964444945.1 uncultured Desulfuromonas sp. | reverse complement strand
ATGAGCGCCAGCGCCATAATCAACAACAATTCCGGCATTCCAATTCCGAACATCGATCACCTCCTGTAAACAAGGACTAATCCAGCCAGGGCCAACCCAGGAGCCGTGGTGCAGGGCCCACAGAGCAAAGTCCGCAGCGCAAAACACTGCAAGAGCACTGCTTTATTCAGTTTTATCCTTGGCGTCCGGCTCTTCCAGCGCGGTGGTCTCGTCGTCATCACTGCTGAGCCCTTTTTTGAAATTCCTTATCCCTTTTCCCACTCCAGAGCCCAACTGCGGCAGGCGCTTGGCTCCGAACAAGACAATGACGATCCCAAAAATAATAAGTAATTCCTGTGCTCCAAGTCCAAACATGGTCACCTCTCCCGAGTCAGTCCTGTCTCGAGCTGGCGCTGCATATGCGCCAGATCTTCAGGACGGTTGATATTGATAAACGCTGAATCTGCCCCGGCGATATGGGTCAGCTCTTCCATCTTTATCTCTCTTACGCGTAAATAGCCCTGCAGTTGGTGCAGCAAGGTGTGGATCCGGTAGTCTCCCTGCTCCAGTTGCTGCTGCATAGAGCCAAGACATTTTTTACTATAACACGCAAACAGCGGCTCGTATCCGGTCCCGTTTTTTACCACCCCGACATCGTATCCGCTGGATTTCCGGATCACTGTCCGGGCCACTTCCAGGTTGAAAAACGCCATATCACATGCGGTCACAAAAACCCTTGCGCTGCTGGCGTAGTATAGTCCGGTGTAGAGTCCGCCAAGAGCGCTGCCCGGATAGATATCCCGCAACACCCGAACTTCATGCGGGGCAAAGTAATCTGGATCATTGGCGATCACCAGCAGCTCCGGGCTCAAGGTGCGCAACCTGGCAATAAGCTGCTCCAGCAGCGCAGTGCCGGCGATGACCATACCCCGCTTGTCGTAGCCCATCCGCCGGCTGCGCCCCCCGGCCAGCAGCACCGCCGTTATCGCATCAGACGCTGTGTTCATCCACTCTCCCTGCGCAGCATGTGTACCTATAATGGGTAGAACAGCTGGAGTATAGTGCATTCAGATCAAAACACATAAGTGCACTCCACCTGGGCAAAAACCCAGTCCGCCGCGTTGTTATCCGCAACGTTTTTGACAAAATCTCCGGGCCAGAAATGGCCGTACCCCGCCATGAGGTCGATCTGTACCGCGGAGCCAAGCGCTGGTGCATGCTGGCGTCCTGGGTCCCCACCGCCACGTGTACATTGGGCGCGAGTGCCCAGCGTCCACCGGCACGCACCCGTTGCAGCAAGAAGCCATCGCTACCCTCACCCTTTAACGGATTCTTTCCGTAGTACTTAATGTTGAAATTATGCTGAAACTCATAACGGTAGCGAATATTTACATAGCCCTGAAAAGAATCATATTCCTCTTGCGCCATCCCAGAGTGTGGGGCCAGAAAAAAGAACAGCCACAGACAAAAAAAGCCGCAACTCCACCCGCTTATGGGCCGGGCTAACATCTTTTTCCACTTTCATCCTCTTGAATATTGCGGGGTTCAATGCTGGCCCCTATATCCGCCGGTGGCCCGAAATACACCGACGACAGCACCAGGATATCCACCCCGGTTCCGGCATAGGCGCCAACATTGTCAGCGTTGATCCCCCCGGCGGCGATCAAGATTATCTCTGTATCAATCTGGCGTACCGCCTGGACCAGCTGCGCCAGCTCTTCTACGGGCATTTTATCCAACTGCAAGGCATCCACCCCTGCATGGGCCAGGTGCATGGCCTGGGCGGCATTTTCCACCTCAATGGTGATTTTTTTCTCCCTGGCATGCTGGCGCCAGGTGGCCAGGATCGGGGCAAGGTCCTCTTTTTCAGCCAAAAAGTTGAGATGATTTTTGAACACCAGCAACGTTTCTGAAAGTCCCAGGCGATGGAGTTGTCCCCCTCCAGTCAGAACCGCTTTGGTAACCAAGCGCTTGGTGCCGGGGAAAATCTTGCGCGTGGCCGCCAGCGTCGCCCCTGGATTAACCCTGTGGATCACATCACACATCCGCCGGGTGCGGGTGGCAATACCGGTGAGATATTCGAGAATATTCCCTGCCATGCGCCAGGATTGGTGCAGGGTAGAAACTTCACCGCTAGCCTCCAGCAGACATGCGCCGGCCTCTGCCTCTTCCCCACTGGGGATAAACATCTCTACCCGCGCCCCGGCCATCTGTACCAGACGCGCAGCTTCCTCGGTACCACACACCGTCGCCACGTGGCGGATATGAAACTTTAAGCTGCCGGGCTGGCGTTCCAGCCCCAGCACCTGACAGGTTAAGTCACCGTAAGGGGCGTCTTCGAGTAAAAAAGCTTCCAACTGACTGTCTGGTACAAATATTGACATTGGCTGCCTTCCTTTTTTCTTTTAGTCCCGCTACCGCACCTATATTGAGGAGCAGTCGGGGGTGCCATCGGGAACACAGTCCCGTGGGTCTCCCTGGATTTTGGCCACCGCGTGGGGGATTGCCGCCCAGATCGCCGCCAGATTTTCCACTGCGGCCCGCGGACTTCCGGGGAGGTTGAGAATAAGGGTTTCGCCCCGAATCCCGACAACCGCGCGCGACAACAGCGCCGCCGGATATTTTTGTGCACTACTCAGGCGCATCGCCTCTGCCAGCCCCGGCACCTGCCGTTCCACCACTTTTAAGGTGGCCTCGGGGGTTCGATCGCGCGGGGATACTCCCGTCCCCCCACAGGTGATGATGAGGTCTGGACGGGAAACGTCCGCCGTGCGGGCCAGATATGCGATGATCAGCTCCTCTTCATCCGGGAGGATCTCACACGCATCAACCTCCACTTGCTGCTGCGCCAGCCAGGTACGGAGGGCGGGGCCACTGCGATCCTCGCGCGTCCCTGCGGCACCTTTGTCGCTAAGAATCAAAAGTGTTGCGCGGATGTGCGCCTTTGCGCTCAAAGATCCCACTGCGTCCTCCTGCTTTATAGGCCAACTGAACCTGCTCAATCACCATGCCCCGATCCTGCCCCTTGCACATGTCATACACTGTCAGCGCCGCAACAGATGCCGCAACCATCGCTTCCATCTCAACTCCAGTGCGCTCTAAGGCCCGCACCGTCGCCTGAATCTTCAGCACCGCAGTGTCCGGGCAGGGATCAAACTCAACTGCAACATGGTGCAAGGCCAGCGGGTGTGCCAGTGGTATAAGTTCCGGAGTCTTTTTGCTCGCGCTGATCCCTGCCAGGCGCGCCACCGCCAGCACATCACCCTTACGGGTAGTGCCTGCGAGCAGGGCGGTGAGGGTTTCCGCTTCCATCCTGAGCTGCGCCTGCGCTACCGCGGTGCGCAGGCTGGGCTCTTTGGCGCTCACATCAACCATCATTGCGCGCCCCTGCTGATCAAAATGATTACTCGCCACCCTTTACCTCCTCGCACGCCTCTGCGCATGTATCTCCGTATGTTTCTTCACATACATCTGCACGTATCTCCTCTTTTTGCACCGCTTCCGCTTTGATGCGATCCAGCAATTCGGCAAGCACAGGCTTTACATGTTCGCGGATATCTCCAGCGACTACAAGATACAGCAGAGCGTCGCCGGGATAGAGGCAGCCTGCGGAGGCTTGAACCGCGATCCGGTAGATTCCGGGATGGCGTTCAAATTCGCGCCGCAGGGTTTCTATCCGGGCGTTATCCGGGGTGACGTGTATGTGCCGCACCGGTGCGCCCCCCACCCGGGTGGTGCCCCGCACCAAGCCATGGTGGGTCAGCACCATACCGACATGTTTTACAAAATCCGGTTCCTGTTTCCACTGCTGTATCAATGCATGCACATCCATAAATGTTATCCCCTTCGCAGTTGTTCAGCCGCCTATCGCAGACATGGCCACCGCGGTCTGGAGCTGCGGCTGTTCACCCAGATTGTGTTGTTGCGGTTTTTGTGCCACCAGTTGGACGAGTGCGGCGCTCAACGCGGCGCGATCACGTTGTTTGATTGCTGGTTTCAGATCCGTTTCAGCGCGCGCAAACAGGCAGCTGCGCCCCTTCCCGGTGGCGCTGATCCTGATCCGATTGCAGTTATGACAAAAAGGGCAGGAAATTGCCGCAATGAAGCCGACAGTGCCCCTGCCGCCGGCAAGCTGAAATTCGCGCGCCGGGCCCGCCTGAGCCTGACGTGCAAGAGGTTCGAGGTGATAGCTTTGGCGCAGGGTTTCAAAAAGGGTCTCGGTCGCAACCCCCTGCAGAGAAGAATCGGGCCCTTGCGCGGTGGGCATATACTCAATGAAACGCACCGACCATGGATTTTGCAGCGCCAGGGTGGCAAAATCACCGATTTCAGTGGCGTTGATGCCGCGCATAACCACAACATTGAGTTTAAGGCGCAGCCCTACCCGCTCTGCAGCTTCAATGCCGCGCCACCACGAAGTCAGATCGCCCCCACGGGTGATCTGGGCATAGCGTTGCTGTTCCAGAGAATCGATACTGACGTTGAGGCACTTGATTCCAACATCTTTGAGGCTCTGGGCATACTCTTCAAGCAACACGCCATTGGTGGTAAGAACCAGATGCTCCACCCCCTTTATGGCGTACAAACGTTCCAGGAAGGGGATAATACCTTTGCGCACCAGCGGTTCGCCGCCGGTGATCCGAATTTTCTCCACCCCGAGGTTGGCAGCGGTCTGGGCCAAAAACAACAGATCTTCATAGGTAAGAATCTGGGCATGCTCTGTTGCCTGCACCCCTTGCGCCGGCATACAGTAGCGGCAGCGCAGATTGCAGCGATCGGTAACTGAAAGGCGCAAATAATTAATTGTTCGGCGGTAGTTATCAACCAGTTTCATGCTCCCTCCTCAGACAGAATTGAGCGTGGAGATCCATTCCGCGCCAGCGCCAGCATCGGAAGAAACTCTGCCAGGATAAATTCTGCGATACGCGCCGGCTCATTCAGAGGCAATATCGGCACCTCTGGTGGGGGACAATCTTCCAGTGGCGCGTCACTGGCCAGCGCCATCACCCCCGGAAAACGCTGCGGTTGCACACACATAAGTTCGTGCTTCAGGCTTGGGCGATACACCTCAATTTTAGGCACCTGCTGGGTCTTAAATCCCTCCACCAGGACTAGATCCATCTCTGTATCGAAGCGCTCCAACAGCGTTTCGAGCTCCAGAGGCTGCGCCAGTTGCTCAATGAGCGCAAGCTTGTGTGCTGCGCAGATCACGGTGCGGTCGGCACCGGCCGCAGTGAAGCGGTAGCTGTCTTTGCCTTCCTTGTCGATACTGAAATCGTGGGCATCATGCTTGAGCGCTGCAACCCGCAGCCCCCTATCCTTGAACAGGGCTATCAGGGCCTCCAGCAGCGTGGTCTTGCCACTCCCGGACCACCCGACAATGGCCACCGCCGGAACTCTGGCTGAAAGCCTGCACTTCAGTGTGTTCACCTCGGACATAGCATTCCCCTTTTCAACAGAGTTCGTGTTTGAAAATCAATGCGTTGCCCAACGCGCCCTGGGGCAGG
>CAYUJC010000116.1:0-5531 GCA_964444945.1 uncultured Desulfuromonas sp. | reverse complement strand
CGTGCGTTGATTGCTGCCAAAGAAGCATCAACCCTTTCTTTAATCAGGCTAACCATCTCGTCCAAAATTTTATTGGCGGTCTCTTGTATCGATAATTTTAACTGCTTAGCCAGTTTGGTCAGCGCCGCAATTACTTGCTGTTTGCCTGTGGCCTCAAGTTTGCCTAACGCAACCATCGCATCGGTTGGGGTTAAGTGCTCGCCGCCGAAAGCAATTGGGCGCCCCGCTCTGTGAGGGCCTATCCGAAGGTTATTGTCTTCCATCCGTACATAGCTGTCGCCACCAAGACCAATAGAGGTTGAGTAGATTGCCCTGATCAGCGTTTTATGGCTACCAATGCTTATCCCCAGTGGTTCAAACAGTGGCACCCCATGGGCGAGGAAAAAAATATCCGTAGTGGTGCCACCGATATCTAACAGGATGCCATCGGTGCTTTCTGAAAATAAGGCGCTCAGCCCCATGAAGCTCGCTGCCGGACCGGAGAGAATTGTCTCAACAGGTTTGTTTTTAGCGGTACCCAGGTCCATGGTTCCGCCATCAGCTTTTAGGATATGAACTGGAACATTAATTCCTTCCTTTTCAAGCGATTTTTCCATGTTATCCGCAAAGGTTCTAAATGTTCTACTTACTGCTGCATTCAGATAAGTTGTGTGAACCCTTCGTGGAAAGTTCAATCTACCCGATAAACTATGCCCCATGGTAATGGTGTCAAAGTGATCCCCTAGCATCTCTGATACTTGTATTTCATGGCTTGGATTTCGAGTAGAAAACTTACCCACTATTCCAATCGATTCCATCGCGCTTTTGGTGAAGTTGTCTTTGATTGTGCTTATTTCACTTTTCGCTACCTCCTTAATTACAATCCCACGGTGATCCACATAGCCGGCAATAAACTCTACCTGATCCCCTGCAGCGCTAAAATCATAATTCCTGCCGGGACCACTTTGGACGATCATACCAACCTTACTTACCTTGTTTTCCACAAGCGCGTTGGTGGATACCGTTGTACTTAAGTGGATTCTAGCGATCTGACCCTTATCAATATCCTTTATTAATTCCTGCAGTGTAGTCCAAATGGTTTTAAATAAATCATCTCTATCGGTGGTGTTTTTTATGGTTTTGATTATCTTGCCGTTGGCAACAATTGCGCCATCTATATGTGTCCCACCCATATCTATGCCAATAATCATCTATGCTCCTCCTGAATCCTCTGCAGTATCTCTGCTGCGAAGTTGCTCCGCCCTGTTAAGCAAGGTGTTGAAGTTCAGGCGCAGAGAAATCTTGGCTCATACTTAGATTAACACACAAAAAACGGCGCGCGGGTAGCACGTAAACGAGAGCGTCATCCGCTCTTGCCTAACAACATAACGAGCACAAGGGGGCATAAAGTTCAAGCGCTCAATCACTGATGGCCTCCAGCAGAGGGTACTGCCGAAAAAACAGATGATGACTTGTCGAGAGACTGCCGTATTCACGGTAGCAGTACGAAGAACAAGGGGATACGTTGGCAATTATTTGTAAAGGTTTCAATAAGAGTTACACTAAAGAAGGGACCGGGAGCTTGGGGGACGTGAGATTGTTTGCCGCGACAGGAAGCTCCAATAACCGATTTAAGGGTAGTGCCAGTACAATATAGTTTGCGTTTGTGCTAAAAAAGCAGGGATATCTGTTGCACCCTGAATTTTGGCCGATGGTTTTTCTGATGACTGCAGAAAGGACGACAGGACATGAAAAGTAACGAAATTCTACAAGATTTAAAACAAGCAAAGCTGAATGGGAAAGAATTTATCAAATGGTGGCGCCGGGAAAATGACTTTGCCGATTATGAAACGATCGACCGATTTATAGAAAGGGGTGACCACGCTGAAATCGAAAACTATACACTTCTCGATATGGATGAAATGTGGGAATTAGCCAAAACCTGGAAGTCTTCGGGGTTGCGCTGTACCAAATCAGAAGATGGTAAAACAATTGAGTGGCAGCACACAGGGAAGGACGGACAGCCCCGTACCCACACCTGCCCTTACAATGCTGAAAGTATCATGACTATTTTTGATGTTGAAACCCGTGGCGACACAATCGTCTAGACTTGGTTGCGTTGTGGACTTCGATGGTCGCTTGCAGTTTGAAGTCATTTTGGCTGTTCAGCATTTCGACAAAGAACAAAGGGGTAATTGGGGAGGAGGGGAGGCCGCCTTTCCCTCCTCCTTGATTAAGACTTGATCACGTTCTCTTTCTTTTCTTCTAACTACAAAGTTAAGTGGCAGAACTGGATGAAAAGACATCTGTTCTGCAAAAGCACAATCCTCTTTGGGACGATAAAACAGAAAAAACTAAAGTTGAATCGACCGAAGGAAGGGACAAAAGCCATTACGTTTGATAGTACCAACAGATATGACAGCTTGCGCGGATGGTTTAAATAGTGCCCATCTGGAAACTTCAGGCAGAAGTTGGATATGGAAGCAGGGGCTGGCAGAAGTAATCAAATGTTAGCTTTTAATTTATGTGGCAGATATTGGGTGTGAAGTAAAATGTCCCACAGCGGTGTGGTCACACCGAAGTTGCTGTTGGGGTGAGCATGGTGGATATGGTGATTAGCCGCCCAGCGTTGCGCAAAACGCTGGCGGAAACGATGGTGATGGATGATATGGTGGCTTAGTCCATAGGTAACGTAGCCGCAAGCAATAGATCCGGTCAACAAAAACGCGTAGCCAGTAGGCATTATCAAAACAAATGCTCCGACTAGCACCAGGAATATCAGGGCGGGCAGAAAGAAGGGAAGACTGTCATAGCCCATCGGGTTTAAGTGGTGGGCGCGGTGACCTTTCACTATAATCTGAATCGATCCGTGAAATATCCACCGGTGAAAGAAGTACTCAAAAAAGCTGAAAAACAGCAGGCCCAGCAGGAAAGTTGATAGTGCAGCAACAGGATGTGTGCCAAAATGCTGTAATCCTGCGCCCACCAGAAAAATTCCAATTGGAAGATCAAGAATAAACTCACCCCAGTAGTTCGCCGGAGTCTGCGACATCTTCATGATGCTTTTTAGTGCGGAATCAAACGGTCGTCTCATCATATACTCCGGCAGGGCTGCCTTTTTCCAGATTTTTTGGATAGACACAGAGGTTCATTTTAGATTTGAAGAAGCACTTTTCATTCTCTGAAACGAAATCGTGGTTACGTGTACTATACATGCTCTTTTTGTTCGTGCATCCTTGATTCTGTAAATTCATTCGTGCCTGACAAAAAGACTGACCATAGATATCTTCTTGGGTTGAATCACCAAACCCAATCCACAACAGGAGATAAACCTGAGATTCGCGTGAAGGACTGGCGGACCCCAGGCGCAGGAAAGCCTTGGTGAAGCCATCCGCAAGTCCATTAACGGGTCATGCGCCTGGAGCGCCAGAAAAATTTAGAAAAAGGCAAGAAAAAGCGGCAGCACAGAACAATTGGGACGGTTCTTCGTCCTCTTTGTTCTGTGGTAGTAATTTCAGGCCTTGATGATTTTTATCGACAAAGATTCCCGCTTGTCATCTACCCCTTCATCCTCAACCCAGATCAGCTTTTCATCTTTTGCAACCATCCCGGTCGTAACCAGCCACCCGGCAGTCATATCGGCAATGCCGCTATTGCCATCATCGAGGACTACTGGATGAACACCGTAAGACAGGGACAAGAGGTTATTCGTTTTCTCATCGCCGCCATGCGACAGGATCCAGCACTCAGGTCTGAAGCGAGAAATCAGGCACGGTGCGGCTCTGCCTTGGGTGCGGGTCAGAATGTAACGCACATTCAGGGCGTCGGCCGATTCAACCGCATTCAGGGTGGCGACATCTTCCACGGTGGCGTTGCCGGCACTCGCAGCCGCGCGGAAGTGGGTGGGTAAATCAGCTTGCGTTTGGGCGGATTTCCCCCCCCGTTCGGTGGATATGGCGATCTTGCCGATCATTTCAACCGTTTCGGCGGGGTAGCGTCCAATTGCGGTCTCTTCGGAGAGCATCACCGCATCTGTGCCGTCCAGAATGGCGTTGGCCACGTCGGAAACCTCGGCACGGGTCGGGCGGATGTTCTCGGTCATGGATACCAGCATCTGGGTCGCCGTTATTACTGGCCGTCCCAGGAGATTCGCCTTGTGGATCAGTTTTTTTTGCACGGCTGGTACGTCCTGCAAGGGGATTTGTACCCCCAGGTCGCCGCGCGCAATCATGATCGCATCCGCCACCGAGAGGATCTCATCGATATTGTCAAGGGCCTCAGCACGCTCGATCTTGGCAACCACATACGCGGAGTGCCCCTTTTTTTGCGCAAATTCCTTGACCTTCAATAGATCGGCAGCTTTCTCTGCAAACGAAACCCCGAAGGCTTCCACCCCCTCCTGCAGAGCAAAATCGACGAATGCGAGGTCGGTTTCAGACACCGCTTCGGCCAAAATTTTCACTCCGGGGATGCTCAGCCCTTTGTGAGACAGGAGGGGGCCGCCGATAACTGTGCGGCAGAAGACCTCTTCTTTCGCCACCTTCTCCACCCGGAGCTGGATGAAGCCGTCGTTAAGGAAAATTATATCTCCTACGGTCACACTTTCTGGTAACTGCTTGTAGTCAACCGGTATCTTGTTGGGGGCATCCGCAATGTCTTTGATTGTAAAAACAGCCTCGTCTCCTTTTTCCAACTGCAGCGGCTCTTCTAAGAGCTGGCCGATGCGTAGCTTAGGGCCGGGCAGGTCCGCCATGATCAGGCAATGCCGCTGCAGCTTTGCCGCAACAGTGCGGATGTGCCGAATGTCCTCCCGATGTCCTTGCTTGGTGCCGTGCGCGAAATTAAGCCGCGCCACGTTCATGCCCTGCAGCATCAGCTGTTCTAGAACGGCCTCCGGCCGGGAGGCGGGTCCGATGGTGCACACAATCTTGGTTTTGTGGGTCGGTAATCTCATGCTTGTTGCTCCTCGTTGTTCATTGATAGCGTTTTTCATGCCTCAGAAAGCATACCCGCATACAGTCGCTCCGCATCTTCTCTTCGACATAGCTCTGATCCCGGTGTCATGACGGCGGCCGTACCGGCCGCCACGCCGAAAAGGATGGATTCCCGGAGCGGTTTCCCCCGAGCAAGGCTCAAAACGATACCGGCCACCATGCTGTCCCCAGCTCCGACCTTGCTGATAATTGGCACAGTGAGCGGCAAGATGTGTTCAGTGAACGTTTCCGAAACCGCCAGCGCGCCTGCCGCGCCAAGGGAGATTACCAGGACCTCGCACTGACCGCTTTCGACGATCTTGCGGGCAGCAGCCTTAATCTGTGATTCCTCTTTGATCTCCTGGCCGACCAGTTCCTTGAATTCACGCACATTGGGTTTGATTAAAAATACCCCTTCCTGAAGTGTCGCTCCCAGAGCTTCACCTGCAACGTCAACGATCACCTTTGCACCCCTGCTTTTGCCGACCCGCGCAATGCGAGCATAAAAGTCTGAGGGGACGCCAGGCGGCAGGCTCCCGCTGGCCACCACATAATCGGGTGGGGGCTCCATAGTTTCCA
>CAYUJC010000115.1:0-5544 GCA_964444945.1 uncultured Desulfuromonas sp. | reverse complement strand
TTCAGCGAATGCCTGCTGCGCCCAGTTCAGCAGTGCATAGCGTTCGCGGTTGCGGTGGTATTCCCATTGCAGGTTTACGGTGTACGCGTCAGCGCTGCCGAAACGATCAACCTGAACCGAGTGGTCGATGATAAGATCGACGGGAACGAAAGGATTGACCCGCTTCGGGTCGCCGCCCGCTCGAGCCAAGGAGCTTCTCATTGCAGCGAGGTCAACCACGGCCGGAACGCCGGTAAAATCCTGCATTAACACTCGCGCCGGCATAAATGCAAGCGAGGTGTGTTTAGCGTGCGGCCAATTGGCAAGCGCTTCGACGTCGGTCTCTGAAACGTCCCTGCTCCCTGCTCTTCGTGCGATGTTCTCTAACAGGATTTTGACTGTATGCGGCAGTCGCGCGATATCTGCGCCGGTTCTGTCAGCAAGCTTTGCAAGGCTCGCATACTTTACCGATCCCGCTTCTGTTTTCAGGGTTGATGTGATTCCGAGCAGATCGTTGGGCATGGGTGACCTCCATCCATTTATAGCTTGTACCCATCCGGATACTCCGGATGGGTACAGCGACCATTTCTGATTTAAATCCAGCAGTTTTTTGCAAGGGCAAGAAAATCAAGCATTTGATCGGAGTAAGAGTAATTTACGCCGCACAATTTCTGCGTCAGATTGACGCAGAAATTGTGGAAAAGAGTGGCTTGCAAATCAGAAACCAGCTCGTGTCAGCCCAAGTTCGCGTTGACAAAGTCCCAATTAATCAGCTGGTCAAGAAAGGTCTGAAGAAAATCAGGCCGCCGGTTCTGGTAGTCGAGGTAGTAGGCGTGTTCCCAGACATCAACCACCAAAAGGGGTGTGACCCCCTGGGTGATGGGCGTGTCAGCATTTGCAGTCTGAAAGATGGCCAGCTTATTGTCCTTTTTCACCAACCAGGCCCAACCACTGCCGAACTGGGTGGCGCCTGCGTTTTTAAAATCAAGCGCAAATTTGTCATATCCCCCCAGATCTTTATCGATCATGGTCGCAACCTGACCTGTTGGTTTCCCGCCGCCGCCGGGCTTCATGCATTGCCAGAAGAAACTGTGGTTCCAGACTTGGGCGGCGTTATTGAAAAGCCCTTTTTTGTCAGGATCTTTGGCGGCGGTTTTGATGATGGTTTCCAGGTCTTTGCCTGCAAGAGCGGTGTTTTCGATCAGCTTATTTGTGTTGTCGACATAGGCCCGGTGGTGCTTCCCATGATGAAACTCAAAGGTGCGGGCACTGATGAAAGGCTCGAGGGCATTCTGGTCAAAAGGTAGATCGGGTAGTGTGATTGGCATAGTTACCTCCTTAAATGAGTTTGCGAAATTACCTTGAAGCTTAGCGTAAGTCATGGGATCCGCAACCAGTGGCGAAACTATAAATTTGTTCAAATAAACAGCGCCCAGTCCCCCCCTTACAGAGCGCTGCGTTACGCTAACGCGGGGATCAGGAGGGCTTGCCCTCAGGTTACAGCAGCCACACATATTGACATGGTGAAAAATCTTCTGTAATCCTTGTGGGGCGCGAGCGCCGCCAACGCCTACAACCTGGTTCTCTAGATGGTCTGGTTCTCTAAATGGGCCAATTACCCAAGGAATAGCTTGATCAGATGCGTAAACCTGAAAACATTATCGATTTACGGCAGATCCCTGAAGCCTGATGGACACTTTTCTAGATATCTTGCCCATTGTAGTTCTGCTGGTCGAAATCCTGGGTATTTTGGCCGCCGTCCACGCGGTGATGAACGTCCGCACCTCCCAGGGGGCAGTGGCCTGGGCCGTAGCGCTGGTGACCCTGCCGTTTATCACCCTTGGGTTGTATGCGATTTTCGGGCGCAACAAGTTTCAGGGCTATGTCAGTATGCGCTGCCAGCAGGATGCCGCCATTCACCATCTCAGTGACACTCTGCAGGTTGATGCGCAGAGCAAAAACCTGACCCGAAATGCCGTATCGAAAGCCAATGGTGCCCTGGTTACCTTGGCCGACATGCCTATTCTCGGATTCAACCAAAGCCAGCTTCTCATCAATGGGCAGCAAACATTCGCGCAAATGTTCGAAGATATGGCGGCTGCCAGCTCGTACATCCTGGTGCAATTTTACATCGTCACCGATGATCACCTCGGGCGCCAGCTAAAGGGCCTCCTGCTCCGGAAAGCGCAGGAAGGGCTCAACATATTTTTTCTTTACGATGAAATCGGCAGCTACCAATTACCCAGCACCTACCTGCAGGAAATGCAGCAGGCCGGTATCCATGTCTCTGCTTTTCACAGCACCCGGGGTAAAACCAACCATCTTCAGCTCAACTTCCGCAATCACCGCAAGATCGTCGTGATCGACGGTAACTGCGCTTATGTCGGCGGGCACAACGTGGGGGATGCATATCTGTCCCGCCACCCCCGATTCGGGCACTGGCGTGATACTCATGTTAAAGTCCAAGGGCCGGTGGTCAAGACCATTCAATTCTCCTTTGTGGAAGATTGGCACTGGGCCACCTCCCAGGTTCCCACCCTGGACTGGGAATTAACCCCTTCTCCCGGTGGAACAGAGGAGGTTCTGATGATTGCATCGGGGCCGGCCGATACCTTGGAGACCTGCGCCCTCATGTTCGTCCAGGCTATCAATATGGCCGAGGAAAGGATCTGGATCACCAGCCCCTATTTTGTCCCGAATCTCCAGGTGCTGGGCGCCCTCAAGCTCGCCGCTCTGCGCGGGGTGGATGTGCGGATTCTGCTCCCTGAAAGACCGGATCACTATACCGTCCACCTGGCGTCTTTTTCATATTATCCCAACATCCTGCCGGTGGGGATTAAACTCTACCGCTATACGGCCGGTTTTCTGCACCAGAAAGTATTTCTGGTGGACCATCAATGTGCCGCCGTGGGCACGGCCAATCTGGACAATCGGTCTTTTCGGTTGAATTTTGAGTTGACCCTCTTAAACTATGACACAGCCTTTGTCACGGCTGTTGCAGATATGCTCGAAGAGGATTTCCACCACAGCCGCCGGGTAAAACTGGAAGACTATACCGAACGCTCTTTCATCTTCAGGCTTGCCGTGCGGTCAGCACGGTTGCTGGCGCCGGTTCTCTGAGCGTTGGTTGAAACTGGCCAGAGTCCGCCTCAGGGGATCCCACCATCACTTACCACCTGCAATCCAATTACGGAAATAACCAGCGTTGAGAGAAACAACATGCGCCAGAAAGTCACCGGCTCATTGAATAATAAAATACCGGCGACAACTGTTCCAACAGCGCCTATCGCCCCCCAGACGGCGTACGCCGTGCCGACAGGGATCGCATTTTCACCCCCCATCGCTTTGTACAGCAGCAACATGCTTATGCTCACACAAATGGCAAAAACACCCAGCCACAACCACGCTTCTTTGCCCGAAGTCGCTTGCGCTTTCCCCATACTTATCGCGAACCCTGTCTCAAAAAACCCGCCAATGATCAGTATTATCCAGTTAATACTCATGTTTTAACGTTATGCTCCCCTGCATCAGACTTTGGTAAAGAACCTTGGGTTTTTCTGATAAACTTGTGCAGCCATTCTTTTACACAACATGCCCATTTGCTTGCAGACACCACCATCCCGTAAAGCTGACCACAAAGCGACAGGTTCACAAAGCGTCAAAGTGTATAAACCAACCTCGTGTCCAGGGAATCGGCAGCGCTACAATTCGCGGTACTATAGTTATTTAGACAAGTACTTATCCCTGGGGCGGTCCTGCAAATATATGTTGGTATACGCACGTTTACTTAGACCGGCATACAGCGCGTAGGCTTTATCAATACATTCTTGGCAAGCTTTTCTTGGGGTTGTAATCGCGAAGATATGGGCATGTTCATCATTTTTTGAATCGATGGTATTAACCCCGGAACAGTTTTCACAAAGTGTAAATGTTTGGACTTGATATTCCATAATTCCAGCAGTGTCGTAATAAATTTGCCGTTCCCTTGTCACTTCTTTTTTGTTTTTAAAGTGTTCTTCGGCCAATTCTTCTTTGTGTTGCCAGAGGTCATAGATTATTTCTGCGAGTTTCTCAATATGATCGGTTATAGCCGCATCTTGTTTCAATTTCTCAGCATCATAATCTGGCTCAAATACATGTGAATAATCAAGGCCTGCCATGGCTAAAATAATGCCTAAGTTAATATAAGGCAGGGCCCCCTCTATGGAGTAGCCACCTTCTAGAACTGCCATATCCGGGTTTAAACGTTCATTCAGGATCGCATAACCTTGAGCGGTAAAGTTCATATTTGTCAGCGGGTCGCTATAGTGGTTATCCTGTCCAGCCGAGTTGATGATTATATCTGGCTTGAAGTCCTCCAGGATTGGCATTACGACGTTATCTAATATGTATAAAAACCCCTCTTCGCCAGTTCCCTGCGGCAGTGGAATGTTAATGTTGTACCCATACGCCGCTGGCCCGCCAAACTCTTCCATGCCTCCTGTGCCAGGGTATAAGCTCCTGCCATCTTGGTGGAACGAGATAAAGAGGGTATCTTTATCGTTCCAATAAATATCTTGGGTTCCATCACCATGGTGGGCATCTGTATCAACTATAGCTACCCTTAAGTCGCCGTAATCTTGTCTGATCCGTTCCAACGCAACCGCTTCAACATTCACCACACAAAAACCCCGATCTCCATATACAACCCGGTGGGCGTGATGTCCTGGAGGTCTGACTAAAGCAAAAGATTTATCTACCTCTTTCTCCATTACGGCCTGGAAAGCGCGGATTGCCCCGCCAACCGCGATAAAGTGGGACTGTGTCAGCTGGCTTGCTGCATCGGGCACGGCAAAGTGAACTCTTGCTATATCCTTTTCACTTGCAACGCCTGGGTTGTAAAATTCGATTCCATCTATATCTTGAATCCCCTCTTCAAAGATTTGATCCTGTGTGTACAGGAGGCGCTCTTCCCGTTCAGGGTGTGTTGCTGAAATCGCCCAATCAAAAGCTGGAAAAAAGACCAGGCCCAATCTGTTTTTGGCTTTAGTCATTGTCTTTTTCCTTTCAACGCATAGATCAGTCCTGGTGTTGTCTGCGCTCGAACCCTGATATTTTTTGAAGCCTTCGAGAATCCTCTAACCATATTGAAGCTATTCGATTCGACGATTTCAGCTTCAATATTATCCTTAGGTGCTCCGAGTTTACGCGCAGCATCCGTGACGATCTCTAAGGCTCTGTTCTGGGCGGTTGCTAAACTATAATTCTGCTCAATCGTTTCATATATTTCAACTTCTGGTACAGACAATTTTCTCCGTTCAGTATCAACGTGCATATTGATTTCAATGGTTGGCTTAGCCAGCGCCGCTCCTATTGCATTGGCAACGGCATATTCTTCTGGATACTTAACCTTTATGTGGAATTTTTCCGCCAAAAGAGGTGCGAGTATTTTAGCGGGGCCACCAATAATATTAATAAATTGTGGCTGTACCTCTTTACCCTCCAGCAGCTCTTTAATGGTATAAACAGGACGTGCGTTGATTGCTGCCAAAGAAGCATCAACCCTTTCTTTAATCAGGCTAACCA
>CAYUJC010000114.1:0-5621 GCA_964444945.1 uncultured Desulfuromonas sp. | reverse complement strand
TGATGGTGGCGGCGCTGTTGACATTAAGGCAGTCGATGTCACCGCTGAGGCGGTCGGTGCGGATCGATTCGAGCAATTCGGCGTTGTCGGTGCTGAACTGTCCGACAAGAGCGCAGAAGTTGGTCAGACGCATGCTCTCCAACCCAATCATGGTGACAGTATTGTTGCGGAAGTGACGCTTGATATATTCGAGGGTGGCAGAGAAGTATTCCGGCGGCAGCACCGTTTCAGGGAAAACCAGAAAGTGGAGTTTTCCCAGATTGCCCGATCCCTGCGCCACCAGCTTGAGAATCGAGTGGATCAGCTCCCATTTGCGTTTGGAGATAGCGCCGGGATCTGTCTCGTTTTCCATGCGGATCTGGTTGGGGATCTGGCAGAGGAGACAGTGGAGGTGGTGGGCACGCGGAAATTCCAGCGTTACCTTCTTTTCGACAATTCTGAACATAATCACCTTTGCTTTACTAAGCGGTACTGAGCTGAGCCGCACTGCGCAAAAGCGCAGAACGGGGATTATCCCGATAATTCCAGATCTGCATCCTCCCCCGGCGGCTCCAGGTTGGGCCACTCCTGCTGCGGGTATAACTGCGCCAGCACCGAGCGTGAGCCGGGCGGTATATCCAGCTGCGGCAGTTCATGTGCTGCAAACCATGCTGCTTCGCTTAACTCGGCTGGGTTAATGGTTACAGTGCAGGTCAGCGGCAGGGCACGATAGTACAGAATTATGTAGTGATCGCAGCGCTTCCCGACGGAGAGGTGTTCGTATATATCCACCAGCGTTCCGGGTTTGACCTTCAGCCCCACCTCTTCGCGCACTTCGCGCATCAATGCCGTAACAATTGATTCGCCATGGTCAATCTTCCCTCCCGGCATTACCCATTGGCCGTAAAACGGCGGAATGTTGCGCTTGGTGAGAAGTATACGGTCATGTTCGTCGATAATACACGCAACCACTGAGGTTTTGATATGTTTTTGCATGCCAGCGTCCATATCGTGGTGCCTGTCTTTTCGTCCGGACGCACCGGTAGGTATAAAAAGGCTGCCCTTCCGGCGCAAGTGGGGCAGGGCAGCCGTATATAGCGATAACGCGATTTTACTTATTGCGCATTATACTGCGGATCCGCAGGCGCAGAGCATTGAGTTTGATAAATCCTTCAGCGTCGGCCTGATTGTATACATCGTCTGCTTCAAAGGTGGCATAGTCGAGATTGAAGAGCGAATCAGTTTTGGAGTCACGCCCCACTACGCGGCAGTGCCCTTTGTAGAGTTTGATGCGCGCCACGCCGTTGACGCACTTCTGGGTGTCGTCGATCAACGCCTGCATCGCCTCACGCTCGGGGGCGAACCAGTAGCCATTGTAGATCATTTCGGCATAGCGCGGCATCAGGGAGTCACGCAGGTGCATCACTTCGCGATCCATGGTGATTGATTCAACCGCGCGATGGGCTTCCTCCATGATGGTGCCGCCCGGGGTTTCGTACACGCCGCGGCTCTTCATCCCCACGTAGCGGTTTTCCATCAGATCAACGCGGCCGATCCCGTGGTCGTGCCCCAATTCATTGAGTTTGGCCAGCAGGTTGGCGGGGGAGAGGCGTTCGCCATTAACCGCTACCGGGTTGCCCATCTCAAATTCGATCTCCACATATTCCGGCTCGTCCGGGGCATCTTCGGGGCGCACGGTCATCTGATACATCTGTTCCGGTGCTTCTGCCATGGGATCTTCGAGGATATCACCTTCAAAGGAGATATGGAGCAGGTTGCGGTCACTACTCCAGGGGAATTTTTTGCTTGTTGGAATCGGGATGTCGTGCTTGCGCGCGTACTCTTCCAGCGCACTTCTGCTGTTGAGGTCCCACTCACGCCAGGGGGCGATAACCTTTACGGCGGGGTCAAAGTGGTAGTAGCTCAGTTCGAAACGCACCTGGTCGTTGCCTTTGCCGGTCGCGCCGTGGGAAACGGCATCCGCTCCTTCGGCTTTAGCGATCTCCATCTGTTTTTTGGCGATCAGAGGGCGGGCAATGGCGGTGCCGAGAAAGTAACGCCCTTCATAAATAGCGTTGGCCCGGAACATGGGGAAGACGAAATCGCGTGCAAATTCTTCGCGCAGGTCTTCAACAAAACAGGTGCTGGCGCCGGTTTTTTTTGCTTTCTCGGGGATAAAGTCGAGCTCTTCACCCTGACCTAAGTCTGCGGCAAAGGCCACCACTTCGCAGCCATATTCTTCTACCAGCCATTTGAGAATGATGGAGGTGTCGAGTCCACCGGAATATGCCAGTACCGCTTTTTTTACCTCACCTTTTTTTGCCATCCTTATTTTCTCCTTGGTTTAAGCTTAAAACCCGCAGCTGCCGTTATTGGCACATGGACGCTGCAGGACACTTTGTGTATATCCACGCATCAGATTCGTATCACCCTGGTGTCCGCCATGAGATCATGCAGAGCGCGTTTATCTGCGCGCAGGGCGACCATAAAATAGCCGATTCCAAGTATAATACCTGAGATAAACTTGCCGATAGACTCCCGTATAAGCGCTTGGCCGTAACTTACCTTGGTATCATCAAGGCGTACAACCTTCAAGCGTAACAACATTTTACCCGGGGTTTGGCCCGAATAACCAGTAAAGAATACGTAGTAGAATAACCCGGCCAGGGTGCCGAACAGCATGGTGAGTATTTGCACCGCGGGCAGATTACTGGTTCCACTCAATTCGGTGATGGCGCGCAAGGCGAACACCATGGCAAACTGCAACAGCCCCGAGATCATCGAATCCAGCACAGCTGCCACCGCGCGAACCCAGAATCCGGCCGGAGGGGCACTGCCGCCGCCGCGCTGCTGCTCAGGTTCGGCTGGTGCCGGGGGTTCGCTGGCTGTGGCTGCGAGCGGCTGCTCAAGGGTTGCGGCCTTCTCCACCTTCGGCTCGAAGGGGAAAGAACCGCCACATCTGGGGCAGGTGACCTGCGCCGGTGCGGTCGGCACGGCAGTATCTTCAAGCTCGCGGGTGAAATTACAATGTGGGCATCTCAGCTGCATGCCAGTTTACCCCTTTGGTTTGCTGCATCAGGTTTGGGGTTCTGCATCAGGGTGACCATGATAGCTTTCTGCACGTGGAGGCGGTTTTCCGCCTCATCAAACACTGCGGAGTGCGGCCCTTCAATGACATCATCGGTGATCTCTTCACCGCGATGAGCGGGGAGACAGTGGAGTACCATACTTTGCGCGGCAGCGGTCGCGAGGGTTTCTGCATTGATCTGAAATCCGCGAAAGTCGCGGCGTCGCTGCTCCTGCTCCTCCTCCTGGCCCATGCTTGCCCACACATCTGTATTGAGGACATCCGCGTTGCGGGCAGCTGCAAGAGGATCGTTGGTGTAGAGGATATTAGCCCCCTGCTGCGCAGCCCAATCCATCACGGCGCTATCGGGTTCGTAGCCCTTCGGGGTTGCGATACGGAGTTCGAAGCCGAATACCGCCGCCGCGTTGATCCAGGAATGCGCCATGTTGTTGCCATCACCTATCCAGCAGTAGGTCTGCTCCCGATAGGAGCCCTTGTGCTCCAGAACCGTAAACAGGTCCGCCATCACCTGACAGGGGTGATACAGGTCGGTCAGAGCGTTTATAACGGGGACCTCGGCGTAGTGCGCCAATTCTTCTATGTCGGCCTGCGCGTAGGTGCGGATCATGATTGCGTCCACGTAGCGCGACAGCACCCGCGCCGTATCTCTGATCGGTTCACCGCGCCCGATCTGGGTGTTGGCCGAAGATAAAAACATCGCATGCCCACCGAGCTGAAACATGCCGGTTTCAAACGAGATGCGGGTACGGGTAGAGCTTTTTTCAAACACCATGGCCAGACTTTTGCCCGCGAGCAGAGGATGGCTGATGCCACGTTTTTGCTGCTGTTTAAGTTCGCGCGTCAAGGCTAAAATAGCGTCAAGATCTGCGGCACTCCAGTCCCGCAGACGCAGAAAATCAGATTTCATGTAGCTCAGACTCCTCTATGGCTCTTTTAATGGACCAGTGGTTTGGTCGCTGTGAATGGGTTCACCTATTTGCCCGAACCGTAGCCCGGTTTATCGCCGGAGTAGTATTTGTACGGCGGGTGGTATTTTGGTGGTGTTTGGGGTTTGAACATCACCCACAAAAATGCGGCGAGCACCAGAATCACAATGAGGATGGATCCGATAAGCGCCTTTGTGGAGATGTTCTTCATGTCACTTAGCTCCCGTTGTGCTGCGCAAATACAGCGTCCAGAATTTCCATTCCGTGGTCAATCTCTGCTCTGGTGACGACCAGGGGGGGGACAAAACGGAGCACCGTCCCCGCGGTACAGTTTATGAGCAGGCCACGCTTGAGCGCCTCTTGCACCAGGGGGGCTCCGTCAACGTTGAGCTGCAAGCCCAGGATCAGGCCGCGCCCCCGTATCTCACCACAGAAGGGATAGCGGGCGCTGAGCTCTTCCAGGCGCTGACGCAGATAGTTCCCCATCTTTACGCAGTTCTCCAGCACCCCATCGTTCAGCAGCACATCCAGGGTCGCCAGGGCGGCGGAGGTCACCAGCGGATTGCCGCCAAAGGTGGAGCCATGGCTGCCGGGGGTGAAGGCTGCGGCGGCCGCCTGGGTGGCGACCATGGCACCAATGGGGGCGCCACCTGCCAGGGCCTTGGCCAGGGTCATGATGTCCGGGGCGACATCATCGTGCTGATAGGCAAACAGCTTTCCGGTGCGCCCGCATCCCACCTGAACCTCATCGAAGATCAACAACAGCTGGTGTTGGTCACACAGTTCGCGTACCGCCTTTAAGTATCCGGGTGGGGCTACATTTATCCCCCCTTCACCCTGGACCGGTTCAAGCATCACCGCGCACACTTCAGGGGTTACGACAGCGCGCATGGCTTCGATATCACCGAACGGCACATAGCGAAATCCCGGTACGACCGGGGTAAAGCCCTTGCGGACTGCATCCTGCCCCGTGGCGCTGATGGTGCCGATGGTGCGGCCATGGAACGATGCGAGCGCCGTGATTACGGTGAAACGGTTGGAGCCATTCTTTTCGGCACTGTGTTTACGCACCAGTTTCATGGCGGCTTCGTTGGCTTCCGCCCCGGAGTTGCAGAAAAATACCCGTTCGCCAAAGCTGTGACGGCACAGGGTTTCCGCCAACTCTATCTGGGGGGGGATGTGGTAGTAGTTGGAGCAGTGAAGCAGGGTTTGCGCCTGTCTCTGCAGGGCGGCCACCACCTTCGGATGACAGTGCCCCAGATTGTTGACCGCTACCCCGGCGAGAAAGTCGAGGTACTTATTCCCATCTACATCCCAGAGCCAGCACCCTTCACCTCTGGCCGCCACAATGGGAAAGCGTCCGTAGGTGGTTGCTATGCAGGCGTCGCCGCGTTCTATCCATGCTTGAGTATTCATTGGTTAAACCTCGCTACTGCGGTTCCTATCCCTTTATCGGTAAAAATCTCCAGCAGGCAGGTATGCTCCATCCTGCCGTCTATGATGTGGGCCTTGGCAACCCCTTCGTTGACGGCGTCTACACAGCAGGTTACTTTGGGGATCATCCCGCCGCTGATAGTGCCATCTTTGATCAGAGCGCCTACGGCGGCAATATCTATGGTGGAGATAAG
>CAYUJC010000113.1:0-5640 GCA_964444945.1 uncultured Desulfuromonas sp. | reverse complement strand
TGGCTAGACCTCTACGAATCGAGTATCCCAATGCCTGGTATCACGTCATGAATCGAGGCAGACGCGGGGAAGATATTTTTGCAGACCAGAAGGACTATGACGTCTTTCTTGCTCTTCTGCAGGAGAGTGCTCAGATGTTCGGCGTGCGGATTGCGGCCTATTGCCTGATGTCAAATCATTATCATCTGCTCTTGCAGACCCCCTCTGGGAACCTCTCCCGAGTAATGCGGCATGTGAATGGTGTCTATACACAACGCTATAATCGTCGCCACAAGATTGATGGTCAATTATTTCGCGGTCGTTATAAAAGCATTCTGGTTGAGGAAGATACATACCTTCTTGAGCTGTTACGCTATATCCACAGAAATCCTGTCAGGGCGGGGATCTGTCAAGCGGTAGAGGATTATCGCTGGTCAAGCCATCGTGGTTATCTGTCCGCTGCCAAAAAATGGGACTGGTTGGACAAACAGGCTTTGCTAGGTATGTTTTCCGTCAAACCTGGCACGGCAAAAAAGCAATATCTTGCCTTTGTGCACAAAGAAGATTCTCTCATCATCACTGAGTTTTTTGAAAAGAAAAATCTTCCCCCATTGCTAGGTTCGCAAGATTTTATCGAATGGGTCAAAGCAAAATATTATCAGCTCAAAAAGCACCATGAAATCCCCCAGTCACACCAGCTTGCCCCGACAATTGCCGAGATCAAACAGGCGGTTATCCAGAGCCACGCCAAGCGGGTGGGGAGGGGTCACGGGTGGGGAGGGGTCAGGTCTTGCGTTGCAACATTTCTCTGATACCTTTACAGCATGACACGACCACTACGCATAGAATTTGAAGGGGCATTGCATCACGTAACCGCTCGGGGGAATCGGCAGGAGGATATTTTTATCTGCGATGATGACAGAGAAGCTTTTCTCAATCTGTTGGGTAAAGTGATTACGCGCTACAATTGGATATGCCACGCCTATTGTCTGATGGGCAATCACTACCATCTGTTGATCGAAACCCCGGACGCAAATCTCTCAGCGGGGATGCGTCAGCTCAACGGCGTTTATACCCAGATATTTAATCGCGCGCATGGCAAGGTCGGCCATGTCTTTCAGGGGCGTTTCAAGTCGATATTGGTTGAAAAAGAGGCGCATTTGCTGGAACTGTGCCGTTACGTTGTCCTGAATCCTGTCAGGGCGCATCAATGTACGTCCCCGGACAAGTGGCAATGGAGTAGTTATAATGCCACGGCAGGAGGGGAGAAAGCTGCGGAATGGTTGACGGTTGAGTGGGTTCTTGCCCAGTTTTCAGCACAAAAAGCCGCCGCGCAAAAGAAATATCGCGAATTTGTTGCCGACCCTCTTGGTCATGAATATAGTCCTCTGCAGAATATTGTTGGTCAAATCATCCTGGGCGGGCAGAATTTTATCAGCCGGATGGCTCCCTATCTCATGGATAAAGCAGAAGTGAAAGAGATCTCCCGCCAGCAGCGCTTGGTTGGACGCCCCTGTCTTGATGCGCTGTTTTCTGGCATTTCAGATAATTTAGATAAGGCACAGAGAAACCGGGCGATAAAGAAGGCCCATCTCGATTATGGCTATACGCTTAAAGAGATTGCAGATCATGTCGGACGGCACTATTCGACAATAAGCCGCGTAGTGTCTGGCTGAGAAATGTTGCAGCGCAAGACCTGACCCTCCCCCAACTGAGGAGAAATTAAGTGAGCCAATTACTAAGCGCTTGGAGCCCCCGCATTTTGAGTGTTATGCGCATCGTTACGGGCTTTCTACTTATGCAACACGGCGGGCAGAAAATGCTTGGATTTCCTGCCCCAGCTCGTTCGGAGTTTGACTTTTTCTCAATGAATGGAATCGCCGGCTCGCTAGAGCTGTTCGGCGGCTTTTTGATTGTCATAGGTTTATTTACCCGCCCGACTTCGTTCGTGCTTTCCGGATTGATGGCCTTTGCATATTTTATCGCTCATGCGCCCCAGGGGTTTTGGCCGATTCTCAATGGAGGCGAGTTAGCTGTGATGTATTGCTTCGTGTTTCTATACTTATCGATAGCTGGAGCGGGCGAGTGGAGCATTGATAAAATACGTACAGGCACACGTTGAGGCTGTAGGAAAACCGCAGAGGTTGCAAAATAACCAGATTTATAAGGCTACAAAATCATTCGATGGGCAAAAAAGATTGACCTGAGGTCAAATTTCGAAGCCGATTTTTCAACAATATTTGGGCGTAGGGTTTTCCTACAGCCTCGTTATGTTCCAAAGGAGGTTATATGAGTAAGAAATCAGCCCGGGTGATGCGATACCGAATCACTCTGAAAGGAATCGAACCAATGATTTGGCGACTGATCGATGTTCCGGAGACGTACTCATTCTGGGATTTACACGTTGCCATACAGGATTCTATGGGCTGGCTGGACTACCACCTTCATTCTTTTAATCCGCCCCGGAGGCACGGTCGCATAAAATCGAAGATCGGAATTCCTGATGACGAGTTTGATGATGGAGCGCTGGAAGGATGGAAGGTTCCGATATCGAAATTTTTCATGGAGGTCGGAGACACGTTGGAATACGAATATGACTTCGGGGATGGGTGGTCCCACGAAGTCATCCTCGTCGGGGTCCTCCTAAAAGAGCCAAGCTTGAAGTACCCAGTGTGCATTGATGGCCGGAGAGCCTGCCCTCCCGAGGATTGCGGAGGAATCGGAGGATACGGGGAACTTCTTGAGGTTCTTGCTGATTCATCTCACGAGGAGCACGAGTGGATGGTGGAGTGGTTGAAAGGCCACGCCAAGAACTATTGGCCGTACCAGCCAGACGAGTTCGAACCCGCGTCGGTGAAATTCGATAATCCGAAGAAGCGGTTCAAACTTGCGTTCTCGTAGCCACGATGGTTTCGAACATAACATCGGCGATGGAGTCCGACGCTTGCCTGCTCCCGCCCTTCGCTGCCGCTCCAGTTGGTCACCGTAAAGCACGGCTCATCACCGGTGTTAGCTCTCGGAGATAAACATGAATCAACTTGATCCAAATTCCCGCGATCGCCTAGTTAGCATTGCAAAGGGAGTCGCAGGTGCCCTACCATTCATAGGATCAGCAGTTTCCGAGATCATGGGATCAGTTATCCCAAACCTGCGATTTGAACGTGTTGTAATTTTTCTTAAAACACTTGAAGAAAAAATTGGCGGAATCGATGAGAGATTGAAGAGCTTTGAGAAGAACCTCCAAACAGAGGAAGGAATTGACCTGCTTGAAGAAGGCATAATTCAAGCGTCCAGAGCCGTATCGGAGGAAAGGAAACAAAGACTTGCTCGGTTGGTGGGCAGAGCATTGTCTGAGGAGGAGCTAAATCATCAGGAAGGCAGAAAACTACTTAATATATATCGCGAACTCACTGACCAAGAAATTGTTTGGCTTATTTACTATTCTTTGAATCCTGTACTAGGTAAAGGTCCTCACACAGACTGGGTTGAAAAACATCCCGAAATTCTCATGCCCATTAGTAGAGAAATGGGCGCTCCAAGTGAGCAACATGAACGTGGAGCTCTCCAAGATAGCTACAAATCAACTCTTATGCAGCTGGGTTTAACAACCGAGCGAAACAGAACTATTAGTTTAACAACCCTTGGGCAAATGCTTGTTCGCTATATCACCGATGAAGCCCAGGATAAGAGCTAACGAACAAGAATAGGTGCGACACGAAGTCGCGTGATGAAGTTGTTCCGCCATGCATGGACGGATCCACCCGTGTCACCGGGTGAATCTATGGGCCAGAATAAAGCAGCGGCCCGGACAATGTAGCGAAGCACCAAAAGGAGCGGGGCATAAATCGTAAGAGGTGTGTTTTCTGCCAGCCATGAGCCGGATGAGCGCTAGATAGGTGGTATGGTGGAGGAATCTGAATTTGCGGTAAAGGTCGTTAATTCGAACAAGCGGAAGTGGCTTTTACGCTTGAACCAAAAGGTATCGGAATAGGGAGTGTGGTCTCTAACCTGCCTACTCGTGACCCATAGACTTCCCGGCCAATAGCAGGCACCTAACCCGGCGTACTTCGTCCCGTGGAACGTGGAAACCCCGTATCGCTCCCTGTGGGACAGCAGGCTGCAAAGTCTGCCTATGGAGATGCGGGCGGAAGGTTGGGAAAAGCAAATGACGAAGACTGCGATCATTGCCTACTGCGTGCAAAATGTTTACGCAGCACCAAACAGTTATGGGCTACTGCCTATTTAAACATACTTGAACAGGAATTTTACCATGACAAGCACCCAACAACGCGCCGGACTTCAACGCCAAATCTGGCAAATAGCCAACGAGGTTCGCGGCTCTGTGGACGGCTGGGATTTTAAGCAGTATGTATTGGGCACATTATTCTATCGTTTTATTAGTGAGAACTTTTCCAACTACATTGAAGGTGGTGATGACAACATCAATTACCCTCAGCTGCCCGATGATGTTATCAGCGCTGAAATCAGAGACGATGCCATCAAAACCAAAGGCTATTTTATTTACCCCAGCCAGCTGTTTGAAAACATTGCCGCGGGTGCGAATGACAACCCCGATCTGAATACCGATTTAGCCACTATTTTTGCCGCCATTGAAAACTCCGCCAACGGCTACCCCTCAGAACCCGATATTAAAGGTTTGTTTGCCGACTTTGACACCACCAGTAACCGCCTAGGCAATACCGTTGCCGATAAAAACACCCGTTTAGCCGCGGTACTTAAAGGGGTGGCGGGGCTTAAATTCGGGCGGTTTGAAGAAAACCAGATTGACCTGTTTGGCGATGCGTATGAGTTTCTCATCTCCAACTATGCCGCCAACGCGGGCAAATCCGGAGGGGAGTTTTTTACGCCACAACATGTGTCGCGCCTGATTGCCCAGCTGGCGATGCACAAACAAAAAACCGTCAATAAAATCTATGACCCGGCGGCGGGGTCCGGTTCGCTCCTACTGCAAGCTAAAAAACACTTTGATGCCCACATCATTGAAGATGGCTTTTTTGGGCAAGAGATTAACCACACCACCTTCAACCTTGCGCGTATGAATATGTTTTTGCACAACATTAACTACGACAAGTTCAATATCGCCCTGGGCAACACCTTGACCGACCCGCACTTTGGTGACGCCAAGCCCTTTGATGCTATTGTGTCCAATCCACCCTATTCAGTGAAATGGATTGGCAGCGCCGATCCTACCCTGATTAACGATGAGCGCTTTGCCCCAGCCGGTGTATTAGCCCCCAAATCTAAAGCTGATTTTGCCTTTGTGCTGCATGCCTTAAGCTATTTGTCGGGTAAAGGCCGGGCAGCAATTGTCTGTTTCCCCGGTATTTTTTACCGTGGCGGGGCAGAAAAGAAAATTCGCCAGTATCTGGTGGATAACAACTTCGTGGAAACGGTTATTTCGTTAGCGCCTAACCTGTTTTTTGGTACCACCATTGCGGTAAATATCCTGGTGCTGTCTAAGCACAAACCGGACACTACCACCCAGTTTATCGATGCCAGCGGGTTGTTTAAAAAAGAAACCAATACCAACATCCTCACCGATGCGCACATCGAACAGATCATGCAGCTGTTCGACAGCAAAGAAAATGCTGAATACTTGGCAATCAGTGTCGAAAACAGCGCCATAGCCGAAAACGATTA
>CAYUJC010000112.1:0-5845 GCA_964444945.1 uncultured Desulfuromonas sp. | reverse complement strand
TTAATAACCCTTACGCATTGACGGCGGCAGGCGATCTTCCGGAATTGGCGCGTCATACTCATGTGGTTCGGCATCAGTGATGACAACCCGTTGCAGAGTACGCTCCTTGCCAGGAACCAAACCACCACGTGCGTGGTGCAGCTTCTGGTTGGACCACATAACGAAATCCCCATCGCGCCAGCGATGTTGGTAAATATTGTCCGGTGAATAGAGCGCCTCGAGGAACTCTTCGATCAGTTTTTCACCTTCTTCCTCAGAAACGCCCTCAATACGGACGGTATTCTGTTGACAGGCGTAGAGTACCTTTTGTTTGGTAATCGGGTCAGTGTGCACCAGCGAATGTGAATAGCGAGGTGCGTCCTCGGGGTATCCTTCCAGGGTTTGACGGCCCTTTACACCTTCTTCGGAAGCAGAAAAAATATTCAATCCTTTGAGATTTTCAATGCGTTTGCGGGTTTCCGGGGAGAGTTTGGCAAGGCCTCTTTCTCCGTCGGCAAAATTGGTCCATGTTTCCTCATAGGGAACTTTAATGGCATGGAGAGAAATACCAAGGGCAGGGTGGGCTGTGTAGTTAAAGTCTGAGTGGAAAGAGACTTCAGTATCGCCCAAAATGCCATCTGCACGAGTGTTAGACACATAACCAACTGTGCGGAAGTCTTCGAGTACCGGGCCACATTTCGCCAGAATGCGCTTTTGCTGTTCATGGTCGAGTTTCTGGTCGCGAAAAACCAACAGACCGTATTTCTCAAACATTTCCTTAACGGTATCGTCATACTCACCTGTAGACAGATCAATACCTGTTATTTCAACGCCACATGGCTGTAACTCTTTTACATTCATATTTTCACCTTCTACCTATATCTAACTGACACTGTAGTAAATTGGAGGCTATTGTTGATGCAAAACCAGCCTGCACCACCTCTCTAGAAGCGAGGCCTCACGGCCGCTACCTTTTTGCCCAGTATCAACCTTATAACCCAACCCCGCTGTCCCTGAAGCTAGGGACATTGTAATTTTTCAAGACGCCTTTTCCTTGGATCTCGACTTCGGCTCCCCAACTGTAAAAAGGGCAGCCAACCCGCGAGAGCACCTTACACGAAGCTCTCGTGAAGATCGATTCACGTTGCACTCAGGTGCCTGACACCTGATTTTTATACGTAGGTACGCTTGACCTGTTCACCGGAGGGGCGCCTCTGGTTGATCAGAGGGTTGATATCACGCCAGACATAATACCACAAAACAGCGACTTATTTATAGACCGAACCGAGCCAGCATTGCGCATTCAGACAGATGTGTAATGCTGAGATTCTACCCCCCAACAGACTTTATTCGACGGAGAGTCACTTAGGCGTCTTCCAGATCATGATAGCCCACACCCAACCTTCCGCATCAGACACAAGAGGATGATGCATTGGGACATCAGCCCACACGAACCACGAAGGCCCGACGGCAAACGGACAATCCGCTATAGGCTGCCAAACGTCATTTCTGCACCTCTTCTTCCGCAAGGATTTCAGCCAGGTAGCGCATAGCCTGTATTGTCCTGGGCGTCCCTGCATATGGCAGTATCTGGATAAAAAGTTCAATGAGGTCATCCGGCTCATGCCCAAGCTTGAGCGCTGTGCGAAGATGAATTTTTAACTCATTGGTAATACCCATGGCCACAAGGCAAGTAATGGTTATCAGGCTCCGCATTTTAAAATCAAAGCCGCCCTCTTGCTCCTCTCTTGACCAGGCGTCTGCATAACAATGCTCGGCACAAAGCCGATAAAAATCCTGTGCGACAGGCGTGTCAATCCTCACACCACCTATTTGACTGGGCGTACTGTTAAAGACCCTATCAAAGGTCTCTTTGGCAATATCGTATCTTGATTTCATAATTGAACTCCTGCCGGATAAACAACGATAAGATTTTTAATATTCAAGCAATAACGGATTTACTACCACCCGCAATCACACAGGCAGCTTCAGCACTACAAGCCGCCAAGTCAGTAGTCACTTTGCTCTTACTGACACCCCCTGACAGGCGAGAGAACGCCACTGGCTCACAGTAAACAGCCCTTCAGAGGAGTCATTGTAATTGAGAAAACGTCGGAAACCCCACCAACACCAGTGCGACTGCATCTAGCATTTTGGAAAGAAGGTGCAAAAAGGGATGATCAACTCCAGAGGACCGCACAAAGACAGCTGTTCGAAGTCGTAGTACGCCTGGTTGCTAGGGTATTCACCGTCAGAAACTTCCGGCCCGGGACCGGGCCGGAAGAATGGTCAGAACAGCTTAGAAGGTGATACCTGCGGATACACCGTAAGTCCTGGGCAAGCCAGCCATCTTCACCAGCGTGTCACCGCCATTGAACACGGTCGTCCAATAATATTTATCGCCCGCATTACGGACAAAGAAGTTTGCATACCAGCCCTCATCAGCTTCGACGCCAGCGCGTAAATCAAAAATTGTATAGCTTGGCAGGCGAGCGTCGGGGTTTTCGCCCAAATCTGCGTAGGTCTCCGAATTATTTAGCATATTGGCGCCGAAAACGGCCACCAGACCATCCGAAACCGGCGTGCGATATTCAGCACTAGCTGTTGCCGAGATTGACGGTGCAAAGTTGAATTCTTTTCCGGAGAAGTCGATCGGGTTACCGGCGGCACCAATGCCCATGTATGTGCCAACTTCCGTTTTTACGTAGGTGAGTGCGGCATTCAGTGTCAGGCCTTCCGTCGGGAGCGCTATCACCTCGATGTCAAAGCCCTTAACATCAGATTCAGGGATGTTGACGATGGCGTTGACAGGACCGATCAACGGAACAGTGGTGTACGTGAGGAATTGCTTATCCACGTAATCGTAATAGAAGGCACTGGCGTTAAGTTGCAGGCGCCGGTCCATCAGGCTGAGCTTGGTACCAATCTCGTATGAAGTCAGTTTTTCCTGGCTCACCGGAGCAAGCTGACTCGGCGTGAAAGCAAATACCACAGGGATCAGCCCCGCCTTGTAGCCACGACTGATATTGCCGTAAACCAACGTATCGTCATTAGGCTGGAAATTGACCCCGACGCGCCACGACACATTATCCTGTTTCTGATCGTCGCTAAGGGGATCGCCAGTCGCACAGAAGCCGTTGAAATAGGTACAACCCTCGACTGACTGCTTGGTATCCGTATACCGCAGGCCGCCGGTTAACGTTATGCCCTCTACGATCTCGTAGTCGATGTTACCGAAAACGCCCGCTGACTTGTTCTCACCACTCCAGGTCGGTTCGAGAAGCGTGTTGGGGGGGTGTGAAGGAAGACAGGATGTTGAAAGAAACGTAGTTATCGTCGAACTTGTCGCGCTGATAGTTCGCTCCAACGATGTAGTTGACGCCCATCTCAGGCACTTCGCCGGTCAAACGAATCTCTTGGGTAAAAGTATCAACCTTGCCATTACCACTTCCCTGCAGAGCAACAATTGCCGTACCCTCCTGGTTGAGCGGCGTAAAGGTATGGGTGTTGGCATAGTTGGTCAGCGACGTGAGGGTGAGATCATCGGTCAAGGCATAATCGATACGGCCCACTGCCTGATAGGTGCGCGTATCTTTGTCCGTATCGTAACCCGGATCAATGTCGGTATCGCGAGCATCGCTGGGTAGCTGATAGCCCACCACACCCGGCACAGCAGGAGGTATAACTTTCATCAACTGGGGCATGGGCGCTTCGCCATGATCATAACTGCCGTTGAGGTTGATGTTGACATTAAGTTGGTCGGTCGGAGTCCAGTCGAGCAAGAGCCGGGCTGCACCTTTATCCTGGTCGCCATTCTTGTTGTCATTAAGGTAGTAACCTTTCTGCCAGGCGCCAAACTGAGTGGTGTTGGCCGCCAAGCGTGCATTCAGCGTTTCACTGAGCGGGCCACTCACATAGCCCTCTGCCATAACCTGGCCGAAATTATTAACTTCCGAGTGGACTCCAGCAGTAAAGTAATCCGTCGGCTTGGCCGCGATGATGTTGATCGACCCACCGGTTGCATTTTGCCCAAACAAGGTCCCCTGCGGCCCCTTCAGCACTTCCACTCGCTCGACATCAAGGAGAAGTCCCCCGGTCATTGCCGGATAAGGCAGAACTGCCTCATCGACATAGGTACTGACAGCTGGCGGTGCGGATAATTGTGTTGAATTGAAGTTGACGCCGCGAAGCGAAAAAATTGAGTAGCCGGTCCAGGCCTGGCCGGCTGAAAAGCCGGGGACAACCGCACTAAGGCCGGTAATCTCGGTAACCCCAGCAGCGGTGAGACGCTCACCACTTGCCGCCGTAATCGTGATACCTACATCATTCATGCTCTGCTCACGTTTTTGCGCCGTGACCACGATCTCTTCCAGCGAAGAGGCTTGACGCATTGGTTCTTGCCCATGAGAGCTCTCCGCTGCGCCAAAAATAGACACAAAGGCAGCGGCCAACGCACTGCCCAATGATTTTTTCTCCAGTTTCATTTGAGTGATTCCCCTATGATCCCTTGCGTTTACACCGTCCAGGTCAATTCTGACGGCGCCTCTATCCGTAAGATTACTCGAAAGACCAGAGTTCCACAAAAGAATTTGCAGCGCCTCCATCAAAGAATAGCGCCCAACCACCGGATTGACCGTTTTTCCCTCTACAGCTTCGTAGGGATACAACAAGACTTCGCCGGTTTGCGCAGCAATCTGATTCAATGCCTCCGCCACATCCGTCACAGTGACATTAAAATCGTATAGCTGTTCTTCTTTGACGCCTCCGGAGAAACAATTCAAGCTTGTTATGAAACAAAGCAGACCAAAGCTCCAAAAACGCAAACGGCACCACGCGTTTAAGGCCTGTTTGCCCCCCACTCCAATCATTTTTGTGCTCTTACGGTCATATAACAAGCGAACCTGGAGAAACCGGAAAAATTTTTACTTATATTTTCTGTTTTAAGACTGGGGGCCAATAGCTACCGGCTCAAATTACAAAAAATTACACCAAAAAGCTGCCGGCCTAATCAGATACAGCAGACAACTGCACATGGTTGTAACCCATGCGTGTCACCTTGATACCGAAGTTTGCCTCCAGTGCATCCAGCATACTTTGGGGATCATCCACTCTCACCTGGCCCCCAATTTTAATGCCCTTTACAGATTCATCGACGATCTCAATGCTCACTGTTGTATAGCGACTGACTTCGGCTACCACCTGATCCAGAGGTTCACCTTTAAAGATAAGTAGCCCGGTTCGCCAGGAAAGTTGTTCTTCCAGCTTGTCTGGCGCTATCGCTTTAACGTCCGCACGAATTGTTTCAGCATCCTGCACTTGTTCAACAGTAGCCTCCTGACCCGCCGACACCACACCCAGACTATGGGCAAAGTCACTGTCTTCATATGCCCTTTTGATTTGTTTCGTGTTGCCTGTTGTTATTGCTCTGTCCGCAACCAGTGAGTCCAGTCGCACTTTGCCTTCCCTGACTTTGAGCTGCATGGTTTCACCCTTCCTGTAGACTGAAAAGGCCGTGCCGATAGCTTCTACCCGGGACTTACCCACATAGACCCTCAGGGGTCTGTTCCGATCCTTGGCAACCTCGAAGAAAGCCTCCCCCTGCAACAAAGAAATATCGCGATAGCCATCGGTATAGGCAACATTGACCTGGCTATTGGTATTGAGCTGCAATACAGACCCGTCATCCAGCGTGGTCGTTTTCTGTTGACCCACGGCAGTGGCATAAAGGGCGTTTGTCGAGGCTGGACCTCCTTGGCTTATGACAAAAAAGACCGATAATGCGATACCTAAAAAGCAAGTAGCGACAGCGGCGGAGTTATTGTCAAATCTGGTGTATGACCATCAGGCAGCGTTCCTGTCAGATTGG
>CAYUJC010000111.1:0-5903 GCA_964444945.1 uncultured Desulfuromonas sp. | reverse complement strand
ATGGATCGCCGATGCGGTCATCCGCCTTGTTGATCAGGAACGGCTGACGATGGGGAGGATTGCGCGGGATAATGCAGTCGTGCATCCCTTCGAAGGAGGGTTGTCCAGTGTTGACCTCAAGAATGATCTTGTCAGCAATCTTCAGGATTTCACCGATTACACCACAGGAAGAGGTGGGAATGAGGCCGCAATCTTCAGTAACGCCAGAAACTTCGATGATTGCGACGTCAATTTTCGGGGTGTAGAACCCGTAGCCGAGATCTTGGGCGAAGAGGGAAAGGTGCTTGTCACCCATGCGGATGCGCCCCTCATTGATCCCCTTGGCGATGTTCTTGCCGGTCTGGTAGGGCCAGCGGCGGTCGATCATATCGAGCTCAGCCCAGCGGTTCTCTGTTTCAGCCCCTACAGAGGCGCCGATGAAGAGGTTGAACTTCCACTTGCCCTGCAGGTTATTTTTCTCTACATGGTCCGCCAGCGCGATAGGTACCGCTTTGGGGTAACCGGCGGGGGTAAAGCCGGACCAGCCCAGGTCCATGCCGGGTTTGAAGAACTGCACGCACGCCTCAGCCGACATCACTTTGTCGAGCAGGGACTTGCGCCGCACACGAGTTTCAAGATTGCCATAATCTGCCATGATTCTCTCCTTTTTGAGTTCCAATACATCGAATAAAAAAACATCCCGTCACAGCACTGAAATGTTGCTTCTGTGAATGTGGCGGAATGAATGAGTAAAGAAATAGTCAAAAGCTTAAAAATGGTCAGAAGTGGGTCAGGGGCGCGGTTTCCAAACGAAAGTTTGAAATCATATCTTGATATATAAAGCACTGCGCCAGGCTCTGATTAGCTGCCGACCATAAGGATAATAATTTACCAGTGAAGTGATTACCGTATCTGATAAATTATGTCAAGCCAAATGTGGCGGCATGCTCATTCCGGAACTCAGGCTAAACAGGTAGCCTGGCCAAGTTCAGTATGCTCTGTTGGCGCTTGCAGTTTGGCGGTGCCCTGTGCAGCGCATATGTGCGCTGGAGCAGAAATGGGAGTTGTGCAGTGAGGGGAAAGTGGCGGGTTACGTTGTGCAGATCAGAGGTTACATTTCTTGCGAAACTTGAGCACATCCTTATGCAGATCGTTATCTCTTGTTTTGCCCTCAAGTTCGTCCAATAGGGTCGCACACTGCTCCTTGTCATCGGTAAAATAGTGTGCTTTGGCAAGAAGAAATTCCGCTTTGGGCATGTCGGAGTACGCAGGATAGTTCTGGCGCAGATATTTTAAACGTTCCAGTGCTGGATTATAGAGCTTGGTTTTTAGATAAAATGCTGCAATATAGAGTTCGTTATCCGCAAGGCGGTCTTTGCATTGCTGGATAAGGATTTCTAGCTCAGCGCTGTCCTTTTGCTCCGGATAGTTTCTCTGTATCTGCTCAAATGTCGCCAAGGCATTGCGTGTTGCAGTCTGGTCGCGGTCTTCACTCAGGATTTCACTGTAATGCGCTTTTCCCAAGCGCAGCAGGATCTCTCGCGTCTGGGGATGCCCCGGATGCTGTCTGAGGAAGTTCTCGTATCCGGCAATGGCTTCAATTGTCTGGCCTGCTGCATAATGGGCATCGGCAATTTTTCTCTCGGTCAGGGTGGTCAGTTCCTTGGTGTAGAACATCTCCTGCACCGCCTGCCAGTGTTCAATGGCGCGGGTGTAGTTCTTCTTTTCGTATGCCTCTTCCCCCTGCTTGAAGCGGCTATAGGCCTCGCTTACCGGCGGTTCCTGTATGTTTTTACTGGCTGAACTGCAGGCACTTAGGCACATGGCAAGTAGAATAACCAGGCTCCAATGTTTCATGTATATATCCTCTTCCTGAGTGCTATTTGGATTATATGTGGATGGTTGTATAGGTAACATGTGAGCACCAAACCAGGCAAATGCGCAATAGTAAAGCAACCAGGAGATGGACTCAATAGTTATTCTGCCACTTGTGGCTCCATGCAGGCACGCAGGCGCTGCAGGGCAAGTTTTTCAATCTGGCGTACACGTTCGCGGCTGATGGAGAAATGTTCCGCCAGATGCTGCAGTGTAACAGGTGCATCCGTTAGAATGCGGGCACGGATAATTTCCTGCTCGCGCTCATTCAGGGTTTTCAGTGCCTGTTCTACTGCTTCGGCGCGATTTTGCGTTTCTTGATTCTCTATAAGTAAATATTCTTGATCTGCGGCAGTGCAGGGCAGGCGGTCCAGCCACGTCTGTCCTTCACCTTCGGCCAGTTCTACATCCAAGGATTGATCTCCGTTCAGGCGGGCGGACATCTCTCTTACCTCTGCTGCCTTTACGTGCAGGTGTGCAGCGACAGCCTCATCGCTGGGCTCTCCAGTGCTACGCTGGAGTTGTTCCTGGGTCTGCTTGAGTTTGAAAAACAGCTTGCGCCGTGCCTGCGTGGTTCCGATTTTAACCATTGACCAGCTGTTAATTATGAAATTGTGGATATACGCCCGGATCCACCAGACCGCGTAGCTGATCAGGCGATTGTTGCGTTCCGGGTTGAATTTTTTAACTGCCTTCATCAGGCCGATATTTCCTTCCTGAATCAGATCGAGTAGTTTAAGGCCATAGGCGCGGTACTCGTGCGCAACCTTCACTACAAAGCGCAGGTTTGAACATATGAGGCGTTGTGCCGCCTCCAGATCATTTTCATTTCTGTAACGTAACGCAAGCTCGCGTTCGGTTTCCCGGTCGAGCAGCTGGTATTTATTTATTTGCGCCATGTAGTGATCAAGGGTGTTGCCGGTAAGGGTTAAATCGTGCATTGGTGTTTACCTCCCATAACCTGATAAGATAAATAATGCTTTTAGCACTCTTGGTAGCTGAGTGCTAAAAGTTTAACACGCTGTACCGTGGATGCAAGAAAAAACTTTAAATACCAGCACTTGGATAGGGTTTTGATAGAGCCATTCTCTGTCTGAGCTGCTGGCGGAGATCATTTATATGCATTTGATTTATATCGGAGTATTCGGCGGGTTAGGATGTCTGGCCAGATATGGAGTCTCCGCGTGGGCTGCAGCTAACCTCGGGACAAGGCTCGCCTATGGGACTTTGGGGGTAAATGTGGTCGGCTCGGTGTTGCTGGGCGCAGTCATGGAGTTTGCCATGCGCAGTTCCGTTCTGAGTGCGGATTTGCGCCTGGGCATATGCGTCGGGTTTTTGGGTGGCTTTACCACCTTTTCAACCTTTGCCTATGATTCGTGGCGGCTGTTAGAAACAGGGCAGTGGCTCGCCGCATCACTTAATATCCTCTTGAATGTGGTACTCTGCCTTGGTGGAACTGCTGCAGGAATAGCCCTGGTGCGAGTGCTTCACTAATTTTGTGTGGCTAATCTTCTACCAGGTTGCATGGAATAGAGATGGTGATAATTGCCCCGCGGCGGGCAATCAGGACATTTTTGGTGACGGTGGTGGGTTCGTAATTCTTTTTTCCCTGACATTTTATGCTGTAGCGGGCGTTGTAGTCCAATCCCGGGACAAATGCCGGCAGGACATAGTTCACTTCATCCACAATGCAGGATATTTCATCGCGCAACAGCTCTTCACCCTCGGTGTATATCCCATCCCCGTTTGCGTCGTGAAACGCCTCCATAACCAGGGTGCCGCGCTCGGTCGAGCGTTCCGGTGAACGTCCCAGAACGATATTCAGGATATTGCCCTGTCGCCCCGGGGGTGCAACTGGTCTCTGAGCCTGCTCAAAAGATGCATCTTCCTGAGCTTCATTGAGGCTGACCTCGGTCTGGCTCATGCCGATATGGGGACAGAACAGGAGCGCGGCAGTTATGCCAATTGCCACCCCCAATATCTGCAGACATTGTGTGTTCATATTCAGTTCTCCGCGCAAATTTTGCCGCGCCCGGAAAAGTAGGACAGCACTTCAAGCCGGGCGCGGTTTATTGGTTGTTGGTTCCTGTGGGCTGTTGGTATCCTGACGTGTGGACTATATATTAATTAAGACCATTATATGGGTTATATGGGCCGTTCGTTTGGGCCAGGAGCTAAGCACACTGCGTTTTGTGTTATGCTGGCAGTATACCATTTTGCACCACAGCTGTAACCTGCCCCGCGGTATTGATGCGAAGAAGCTGTAATGGCCAGACGTTGGACCAGAAGAATTTATGGAGTTATTCCTGCGTTGAAGTGGCGCTGCGTTTGCTCAATTCCTGATCTACCATCATCAGGCCACGCCCGTCTTCCTTGACGCGCTTAAGATGGGTTATTATCTGACTGACACTGGCCTCTTCTTCAACCTGTTCGGTAACAAACCATTGCAGAAAAATCTGCGCCGCATGGTTCTTTTCTGTTTGTGCTTGCTCCATCAGGTTGTTGATGCGCTGGGTCACTTTTTGTTCATGCGCAAGGGCACTTTCAAAGACCTCAAGCGGCGAGGTGTATTTATTGCACGGGGCTTCCATTCCCATAAGCTCCGCCCGCCCACCGGCATCGCAGATGAAGCGGAATATTTTTTCCGCGTGGGAGAGTTCTTCTTGATATTGAAGATCCATCCAATGGGACATCCCCGGCAGATCCTCAGCTTCGAAGTATGCCTGCATGGCTTTGTAGATGAATGCTGAGTAATTTTCGTAGCTGATTTGCTCGTTAAGGGCCTGGTTAAGTGCTGGGCTCAACATTGGGGTTCTCCTTGTATGGGCTATAGTTTGATGTGAAATTCATACCATTCTACTCATACTTGCAGGGCTATTTCAATAACCTTTATTCGCACTGTAATCCTGCTTGTTGTTTATGCTTTGCACCGTTCCGGTTGTGCCGGTTGCGGGTGATAAAGGGAGTTTTTCGCCCCAAGCAGAGAGGGTGACATTGGCACCGGAGGGCAAGCTATGCCGACGTTGGACATCCTGACTCAGTTTTTCCTGGCTTCAGTTGCGCTCGGGTTGGCCCCGGGGCCGGACAATATCTATGTGCTCACCCAGGCGGCAGTGCTGGGACGTGGAGCCGGGATGGTTATTACCTTGGGGTTATGTACCGGGTTGATTCTGCATACAGCGCTGGTTGCCTTAGGTGTTGCGGCCTTGATAACTGCTTCACCACGATTGTTTCTGGCCCTGAAGATCGGCGGGGCAGGGTATTTGCTGTATTTGGCATACCAGGCTTTCAGGGCCGTGGAAACCAGAATGACCTTAACAGATCAGGATCACGTGGCATACCTGAATCTGTATCGTCGCGGCGTGTTGATGAATATAACCAACCCTAAGGTTTCGGTGTTTTTCCTGGCATTTTTACCGCAGTTTGTGCGCCCGGAAAATGGAAATATAACGCAGCAGATGATTGTGCTGGGTGGAACTTTTATAGTTGCAACCCTGCTGGTGTTTAACGGCATCGCCCTGACGGCTGCTGGCCTGGCAACAAGGTTGCGCAGCTCCGCCACCGCCCAGCTGGTTTTGTATCGCATCACCGGAGTTGTATTGATCCTGCTCGCGTTACGCTTGTTGTTTTATAGGGCTTAGTTGGTTTCCAAAGCAGAAACTGACGCAATATCCATCCTGAGTTTCCGGATGGAGGCTAACTGGATTCAGAGATGTGAAAAACGCAGATAATTCTCGTGGGCAGAAAAACAGGTCAAGACCTATTATGCTTTTCGAAGGAGAGTTTTAAATGGAACATGAAGATAGCAACCAAACCAGTGGTCACGTGATTATTGAAACGGAGAAAGTGCCCATAAAGCTGTGGCTGGGAGAGGATGAAATGGAAGAGGGGGCGCTGGAACAGGCGCGAAATTTGGCGAATCTGCCCTTTGCCTTCAGTCATATCGCCATCATGCCCGACACCCATCTAGGCTACGGTATGCCCATCGGCGCAATACTCGCTACCAAAGGGGTTGTCGTCCCCAACGCTGTCGGCGTGGATATCGGCTG
>CAYUJC010000110.1:0-6188 GCA_964444945.1 uncultured Desulfuromonas sp. | reverse complement strand
GGGTGCCGATAAAGGCTGCGCGCCCGGAAAGATCAAAAAATGCGCCGATCTTGATGGGCTCACTGGCGCTGGCTGGGGCTGCAATGCCCAGCAGGATTGCCGTCAGTAACAATAGGTGTCGCATAGATATCCTCTTTGGGGGGTGGCGTTCGCTCATGCAAATTAAGCTTTACCCGCATATGAATAATCTGAAATCAGACAATCGCATCCTGGATGCGGGTGTCGAATACGCGCTGGCTCTTTTTCTCGGTTCGCGGCAGAGTACCATATTCTACCAGCTCAAGTTCGGCGCTGACCAGCAGCTGTTTTTTGACCTGATGGCTGGCTTCATGAATCAACTCAGCGTTGCGGGCGTCATCCACCCCCTGGCCACGCTCAATCAGCATGCGCATCCGGTCGCGCCCCGAGTCTGCATCACGGGTCAGGTGAATCTGATATTCGCTCCCGAGCCCCGGCACCGCCGAGAGGATGGTGTCGATACTGCTGGGGTAGATGTTGACTCCGCGGAACTTGATGGTGTCATCGGAGCGCCCTTTGATGCGCGAATGGCGCGGTAAGGGGCTGCCGCAGGTGCACGGTCCGGGGATGAGGCGGGTGATGTCGCGGGTGCGATAGCGCAGCATGGGCGCACCCTCTTTGCACAGGCTGGTTACCACCATCTCTCCCCATTCACCTTCGGGTACCGGCGTTAAGGTGTCCGGGTCAATAATTTCAAGGATAAAGTAGTCTGCCCAGTAGTGAATGCAGTCATGATCGGAGCACTCTATCCCGGTGCCGGGGCCGTAGAGTTCCGTAAGACCGGTGATATCGAACAGCTCCGCCCCGCCAAACAGTTCCGAGATTTTACGCCGCATAGAGATCGAGGAGCGCTCAGAGCCGTAGATGATTTTGGTGACGGCGATCTGGTCCGCGACCCCGCGCCGATGGATCTCTTCGGCCATCAACAGGGCCATCGATGCGGTGGAGCAGAACACCGTGGATTGAAAATCGAGCAGGAACTGGATCTGCAGGTCGATATTGCCCGGCCCGACCGGTACCGCCATGGCGCCGATTTTTTCGCACCCGGCCTGAAACCCGGCCCCGGCGGTCCAGACCCCGTAGCCTACCGCTATCTGGACCCGATCCAGCGGGGTTATCCCGGCCATCTGGTAGCAGCGCGCAAAGAAATATTTCCAGTCATCCAGATCTTTCTGAGTGTAGCACAGCACTTTGCGCTTGCCGGTGGTACCGGAGCTGGCGTGGATGCGGACAACCTGCTCAAAGGGGACGGCCCGCAGCGGAAATGGATAGCCGGCGCGAAGGTCACTGGTGTCGGTGAAGGGCAAGCGCTGCAGGTCGACGAGGCTTGTTATGCTCGCGGGGCTGATCCCGGCGGCATCAAGCTTTTCCCGGTAGGAGCTGGAACCTTCATAGGCATGCCGCACGCTCCATTGCAGACCTTTGAGCTGGTGCTGACGCAGTTCGTCTTCGTTGTTAAACTCGGGCATAAAATTTTGGTGGCGCATATCAGGTTTCTCCAGGCGGATATTGGTCAGACCAGCGGCCCCCAGGCGGCTTGCCTGGGGGCTGGCGTGGCTCGCGGCACCGAGAAAGGCGGCGCGTAGATCGGGGTTGTTTAGAAGTTCTGCGCTGCGCCCCTGCTGCACCACTTTTCCGTTGGCGAGCAGGTACGCGCGTGTTGATGCCGACAGGGCGCGGGCGGCGTTCTGCTCCACCAGCAGGATGGTGGTTCCAGCGCGGGCGAGCTGGTGGATGATGGCGAAAATCTCATCGGTAATTTTGGGTGCAATCCCCAGGCTGGGTTCATCGAGGAGCAGCAGGCGCGGTTTGGCCATCAGGGCGCGTCCGATGGCGAGCAGCTGCTGTTCCCCACCGGAGAGGGTGCCGGCCAGCTGGGCGCGGCGTTCCTGCAGGCGGGCAAAACGCTGATATATCTCCTGCAGGCGTGTTTGTTCTTCATGGCGCTTGAGTTTCAGCGCCATCGCGCCGAGGAGAAGGTTTTCCTCTACACTCAGGTGGGGGAACACTTCGCGCCCTTCAGGCGACAACGCCAGTCCGTGCCGTACCATGGCGGCGGGGCTGGCGGTAGTTACCTCTTCAGTTCCCAGGTAGATGTGGCCGCCGCTGGGTTTCAGTAAGCCCATGATACATTTGAGCAGGGTGCTCTTCCCAGCGCCATTGGCGCCAATGAGGGCGATGGTTTCCCCGCTCTGAATGTGCATATCGACCCCGAACAGTGCTTGCGCTGCACCATACTGGGCGCTGAGGTTTTCTATGCGCAATAAGGGCATTGCTCCTTGCGCTGTTCTGGGTGAATTCATGCGGTGGCCTCCATCCTGCCCAGATAGGCTTCGAGCACCCGCGGGTTGCACTGTACTGCGGCCGGGGTGCCGCGCGCAATCACGCTGCCGCTGTCCAGCACTACCACCTGGTCTGCCAGCTCCATCACCAGTTCCATGTCGTGCTCGACCAAAAGGATGGTCTGTCCCTGGGCGCGCAGGCGCCGCAGCTGGGTCGCTACCGCTGCGGTTTCGGTGGCATTGAGTCCGGCGACAGGTTCGTCGAGCAGCAACAGGCACGGTTTGCTGACCGTGGCGCGCGCCAGCTCCAGCCGTTTTTTGTCCCCATAAGCCAGAATTCCGGCGGGCCAGGAATGTTTATCTGCCAGAGCGAAGTTGTCCAGCGCTTCCAGCGCACGCAGCTTGAGCTGCCGTTCACGGTGGCGCAGATACGGCAGGCGCAGCATGGCCATGCACATGCTGGAACCGGCTTCATTGTTGAGGCCACTCAAAACGTTCTCCAGCACCGACAGGCGCTCGAATAATTTCAGGTTCTGAAAGGTACGCGCCACCCCGTGGCGGGCAATTACGTGCGCAGGGGCTGCGCCAAGGGCAATCCCTTGGAGCTGGACCGCGCCGCTGTCGGCATGCAGCACTCCGGTAATGCAGTTGATGAGGGTGCTTTTCCCCGCGCCATTGGGGCCGATAAGGGCGGTGATTTGGCCTGCAGGTACGCTGAAGCTGACCGCGTTGAGCGCGGGCAGGCCACCGAAATTTTTGGAAACATTCTCAAGAAGAAGCATGGCGCCTCCGCCGCAGGGCCAGCCGCTTTTTACCCAGATCGAGCACTCCGGTGACAAAGCCCTGGGGCAAAAACAGCAGCACCAGGACCAGAATGCCGCCATGGACAAAATCCTTGTACGCTTCAAACATTTCGATCCATTCCGGCAGCAGGGTTATAAGGGCGGCCCCGAACAGCGAACCCCAGATGGAACCCATGCCGCCAATCACCACCATTATCACCAGATCTGTGGAGACGAAAATATCGAAGGAGCCCGGACTGATGTAGCCATAGCAGTGGGCGTACAGACTTCCGGCGCCAGAAGCGAGCACGGCGGAGAGGACAAACACCTTGATTTTACTTGTACGCACATCCACCCCCAGCGCCGCCGCGGCGGTTTCGTCTCCGGCCAGGGCGGCAAGACCGCGCCCGACGCCGCTGCGTACCAGGTTCAGGCAGAGCAGCAGCGCCAACAGCGCCACCGCCCAGACCAGATAGTGGAAACGCACTTCGTCATCAAAATGGAGATTGCCGAGGCTTAAGGGGGGGATGCCGTAAAAACCACTCACCCCGCCGGTGACTTCATCCCACTGGACGAGCACCCGATGGATCACGATGTTGAACCCTAAGGTGGCCATGGCGAGGTAGTGCCCCGCCAGGCGCAGGGTGGGGATGCCGAGGAGCAGGGCGAGAAGGGCCACCAGCGCCGCGACGCCAAACATGGCAAGCCAGGGTTGAATCCCGAACGTGACGGTGCCGATGGCGGAGCCGTACGCCCCGAGACCGAAGAACGCCGCATGTCCGAGGGAGATCTGGCCAGCGTAGCCGATAAACAGATTGAGGCCGAGGACCACTATCGCGTAAATCGCGACCAGGTTAGAGAGCCCCAGGGTGTAGGGGTTATTCTGCACCAGCGGGTACAGCAACAGGATCAGCCCCAGCAGGGTTACCCACAAGCCGGTGTGGTGGAGGCGGATGAAGTATATGATTTTGTCCTTGGTGCGCATATGCATGGATCCGCGGGGTTCAGGCGTTAAGACCAAGGTGGAGGGCGGCGATATTCTGTTCGACAAAGGGTGCTGGAGCCAACTGGCGGATCGCCTCTTCGCACTGCTTCTGCGCGCAGAAGATCGCCTGGTGGCGCACCGCCGCGCCGAGCAGCACCAGGTTGGTGAGGACGGCGTTGCCAAGCTCACGCGCCATAGTGGTGGCATCCAGGCGGATTCCATCGCCTTCATGCTGCGAGTTGATTACCAGCGCACCCGCAGGGCGCAGCAGGTTCTGATGTACTTCGAGGTTTGCATCCCACAGTATCAGCCCGAGATCGGCCTGGCCGGTGCGGATCAGAGGGCTGGCGAAATTTCCTACTTTAACGCACGACAGCACCGTGCCGCCGCGCTGGGCCATGCCGTGGGTTTCAGAAGTCAAAACCGGGATGCCGCTGTTTACCCCAACCTGGGCAATCACCCTGGTGACAAACAACACCCCCTGACCGCCGATACCGCTGACAATGATCTGTTGTTTCATGTTGTGCTCCATCTGTATTTATTATGTGGATGTGTGTTTTAGCGTAACTATTCGCCATCCACTAACGTTAGGGGCTTGTGGCACCCATTCCAAGGGACACTTTGCGCCGTCCATGGCGACAGACGCCCTTTCCATGGGTGCCGCAAGCCCCCACCTTTAACGGGTACTGATCAGGTTCCGTTTTTGCAATTATTTCAGGATGGTTTATTCCCCTTTAATCGCGTTTACCGGACACACATGAATGCAGGTACCGCAGCCGACGCAGCGATCCTGATCCAGAACGGCGATTCCCACCTCGGTGTCCATACTCAGGGCTGGGCATTCAAACGCATCCACGCAGCGACGACAGCCGATGCAGGCTTCGGTGATGCTCATGACATAGCGCGGCTGCTGCTGCAGCACTCCCGGCTGCATCATGCAGCCATGCCTCGCGATCAGCACCGCAACCGCGCCTTCAGGGGCACGGATGTGGGCATCGGCGGCGCGCAGCAGTTGTTCAAAGCGTTTATGGTCGTAGGGATCACAGCATTCGAGAAATTCGACGCCACTGGCTTTCACCAGCGGTTCGATGGCGATCGACTTTGTCTTGGCGCCGGTGGCGGTAATGCCCAGATGGGGAACCGGCTGGCCACCGGTCATGGCGGCGATGGCGTTGTCGAGAATCACTACGATGATGCGCGCCTGCTGAATAACCGCATTGATTAAGGCGGCGATGCCGGAGTGAAAGAAGGTGGAATCACCAATGGTCACCACCACTGTGGGGAAATCATCGGGTTGGTCCTGGGCGTAACTCTGATAAAACCCGGCCCCCTGACTGATACAGGCCCCCATGCAGTGCACCGTATCCACCGCTTTAAGATTTATCCCCAGGGTGTAGCATCCGATATCGGAAGGGAAGATCCCTTTGGGGAACACCTTTTTGATGCTGTAAAAGGCGCTGCGGTGGCCGCAGCCGGGGCACAGGGAGGGGCGCTGTCCGCGGGCTTCGTCCGCCAGCGGCGCGCCCGCGGGGAGCTCGAGAAAGCGGCGTACCGCCAGATGGAGCACATCCGGGGTCAGCTCTCCCTCTTTGCCAATATCGCCACTGTGTTTACCAAAGGCGCCCGGATGGCACAGCTGCATCTCAATCACCGGGTAGGTCTCCTCCGCCACCATGACACGATCGTAGTCGCGTTGGAGGTGCTTGATCCACGCGGGGTTCAGCGGGTAGGGGACTATCACCTGCATAAGATCGATGCTGCCGCTTAAGTCCAGCTCTTCGAGTAGATCCACCAGATGGCTGTACACGATGCCGGAAGCGACAATGGCGGCGCGCGGATAGCGCCCGTCGCCGGGGCTTACCCGCGGTTGGATAGCGGCTTCGGTGGCGAACGCTTCGAGCTTCGTGTTGAGCTCGCGATGCAGGCGCGGTAAAAACGCCGGGGTCGCGGCCCAGCGCGTCGGATCCTTGCTGAAGTTGGCGCGGCGCTCAAGAGGGATTACCGGGGCGCGCCTGATGCTCTGGCGCGAATGGCAGATGCGCGTAGTTGGGCGCAAAACCATGAGCATGGCGTATTTCTCCCCCAGCTCCAGCGCCAGAGGGATTAACTCCTTGGCTTCAG
>CAYUJC010000109.1:0-6303 GCA_964444945.1 uncultured Desulfuromonas sp. | reverse complement strand
ATATACAATTACCCTCAGTTCTGCGGCGTCGATTTGGGTGTGCGGGAAGGCGAGCCTGTATGCCTCCACAGGTGTCCAGAAGAAGGGACCGATCATTTTTTTAAGCTTGGCAAACAACGGGTCGTTACCCGCGGCGACTCCAAAATGGGGTTTGTCCCAGGCTTTTTCATTGTTGCGAAAATGCATACTGTTTTCAGGAGCACATCCCCAGAAGGCGGTGATTATTTCCATGACGGTGGCAGTATCGATAGACGTTTTCAGAAGCCTGCTCCTTTAATGAATCACTGATCTGAGGGGCTTTATTTATCACTCCCCCGATAGTGGGTTCCCGGACATTTAGCGCTGGTCCCGCGGCTCAGTTGGACAGCAGTGTTGGCGACGATACGCCGAGCGCAAAGTTTCTGCCCAATTGTTACTTATTTCCATCTGTGCCCACATTTTACACATTCATAGCGTTTCGAAAAAATGAGCAAAGGGAGTGAGAATAAAAGAGATAATGCCGCAGACTTTCGCTGATAATTTCTTGTTTTAATTTCTGTTCCACCACATTCTGGACAAGCGGAGGCCGGCAATTGTCCAACTTCTGCTTGTTCAGCACTTTGATACGGTAAAGAATAAGCTTCAAGTATTTTGAGAGCTTCTTCTGCGTCCTTTTCCGCGACTCGTAATTTGATCCCACCCAGGGCATCCGAATAAAGCCAGTTGACTCCAACCATAAACTGGTTATCAAGAAAGCTTGCTATCCCTTCCGCTTCCAAAATTGATTGTGCAAGGCCAGCAGGTGGAATATCCCTGTAGCACGCTATAGTTACTAAACGCTGTGACATTTTATACTGTGTGCCCCTAACGTCTGAGTTAAGCCGCCCCGCTAAGCGGACTTGGCTTGAATAAATTATGGGGCAGTGATGGACATGGACATAAGTTCTGGTGCAACAAATCAGGAATGTTTCTGCTTATAAAAACAACGCTAGCAGAGCAAATGTTATAAGCGCAAAAACGCAAAGAACTTGTCTAGTGCAGACGTCCCTTGGCTCCATACATATGGATAAGTTTCATGCGAAAAACTTCGAGCAGAATCAGGGGGATACTGTTGTCGAGGCGGTGGCCGTCTTCAACTTCAAGCATGGGGACCCTGAAACAGCGGCTGCTGTCGATGGGAACCACGTCATCATGGATACCGTGGATAATGATGGTTGGGGGCAAACCTTCGGGGGAGAGATCGGCAGCAGCTTCAGTATGTATAGCTGGAGCACACAGCACCAGCCCGGCTACGCGCGGGTCAACCCGCTGGAGCAACAGGGCCATCAGCCCGCCAGCGCTGGAGCCAACCACAAGAAACGGGCCGGTCTGATCTATCAATGTTCGTCTGATTATCTTCAGGCGCTGCTGTGGCTCTTTCACCCCTTCGCAATCTGGGGAAATAACCGTGCCGAACATCTGTTTTAATGCCTGATACTTCTTCCCGTATGGTCCAGTTTCAAGCCCATGGAGAAAAACCAATTGCATAGACGCCCTTTCTCTTCGCTTGCTGTGTGCGATGTCACTGCAGGTACAGCATGGGATTTACATCCGTTTTACCCTCACGCACTTCAAAATGCAACCTCCCCTGGTGCCCGCCCGGTGGCACCCCACTGATAGCAATTTTCTCTTTTTTCCCTACAAATCCACCAGCTTGCACCAGCGATTTTCTATTGTAGCCGTAGACGGTATACACTTCGTTGTTGTGTTTAATAATTATAAGAGAACCGTAACCAGATATATCGTTACTGCTGTAGATAACCTGCCCGGCAGCCGAGCTATATACTGTTGTACCTGCAGGGACTGCAATCTCTATCCCTTTTTTATTTCCGGTCCTGAACCCCTTGACTATCTCCCCCCTGACCGGCCACTCAAAAGCTTCTCTATGGGTGCGATTAGCCGGCGCCTTTTCTTTAGCCCATGGCTTCGGTTTAGCTGGGTAGCTGCGTTTGGTGGGGGAAGAAGCTGTACGTGGAGACGCTACTTTGGGCGTCGCTGCTGTGGTAGGAGCGATGGAGACGGTTCTCCTATGCGCGGCCCCTGGTATCCACAGAGAATCGCCTGCTTTTATCTGCGAGGTGTTCCGGATATTATTGTAACGGGCAATTTTTTCAACGGGGACGTCGTAGGCTTTACTGATGCGGTACATAGTCTGCCCCGGCAACACCACATGCTGAACTCCTCTAGTGCTGCAACCCCACACACCAAGAAGCAGAAACATGAGCAACAGTTTCCGCCAGAATTTCAACCTAAGATAATTATTTGAGTATTGTGTCCCCATGGTCAGAAAATATAGCGGATAAGAACAAAACCTCCAACAAGCAATATACAAAAAGCTATAGATAGTTTATTAAAATGCCGCTCTGTGAACATGCGGGTCTGTTCACCATAGAAGTAAATGAGTGTGGCAAAGATAAAAAAACGCAGCCCCCTGCTTACAATTGAGGCGAGGATAAAAATCGGCAGATTAAGGACAAAAACTCCGGCTCCGATGGTAATAATCTTGTATGGGATGGGGGTAAACCCTGCCGTGAATACAATCCAGAATCCGTATTGAATGAAGTATTCCTGCATTTGCTGAAACAGCTGCGGGGTAAATCCTGGGATCCAGGTGTAAAACCAAGGGGCGGATATATCCCAGAACCAGAACCCTATGGCGTAACCCGCCACCGCCCCGATTACAGAGCCTGCAGTGGCCAAGGTGGCAAAATGGAAACTTCGGGCCGGGGTGGAATAACCCAGAGCTAAGAGGAGGATGTCCGGTGGAATGGGAAAAAAAGAGGCCTCGGCCAAAGCTAGAACAAAAAGAGCTAACGACCCTGCCGAGGAATCCCCCCAGTGCAACACCCAGTTATAAAGTGAGCGAACAGGTGAGCGCATTGGTGAATGTGTGAACTTAGACACTAGGCTTAACCACCGAACTACTCATTGGGCCAGCCACTTTGGCCGATCAGAGGAACAAAGCGACACAATAGAAGATCTTCTTCACGATAGGTATTATCTGGCAAGCGGGTAATTCGGCGCAGAGTCTGGGTACTGTGCCCCCCTACCGGAATAATCAACCGCCCTAATGGTGCAAGCTGGTCCAGATATTCCTGTGGGACATCAGGAGCTCCGGCAGTAACAAGGATAACATCATATGGCTGATGTTCTGCCCATCCGAGGGTGCCGTCGCTGACCTTGATATGGATATTATTATATTGGAGTGCGTCGAGGATGCGACGGGCACGGCGGGCAAGGACCGCGATGCGTTCAATACTGTAGACCTGCGCTGCCAAGCGCGATAAAACAGCAGCCTGGTAACCAGAACCGGTGCCTATTTCCAGCACCTTCTCATCCCCGCTCAACTGCGCGGCCTCAGTCATTACGGCAACCATGTAGGGCTGCGAGATGGTCTGCTTTTCCCCTATGGGAAGGGCATAATCAGTGTAAGCCTGACTTTGGAGGGCATCTTCCACAAACCTGTGGCGTGGAATGCTCCCCATCACCTCAATGACACGTGGGTCTTTTATGCCGCGCTGAATAAGGTGTTTTTCCACCATGCGACGTCGAGCTACAGCATAATCCATCAGAGATATCACCTGCAAATAAATGTTGGATGTCTGCCACCACCGCGTTCTTGTTATGGCAAGCGTGCGCGCAATTTCTGCAATTCTTTGCGTAATTCGCAAAGAAACTGGCGGTCGGTGGGGGTGGCAGGCACAGAATCAATCTTTTTTTTTCTAGCTTTAAGGTGTTTTCGCGCCCCGGCGATAGTAAAACCCTGCTCGTACAAGAGTTGTTTTATTTCAAGAGCCAACTCAATATCACGCCGCTCGTATTGGCGTTGCTTACCCCGACTTTTAGCCGGGGAGAACATGCGAAATTCGGATTCCCAATAGCGCAGCACATGCGGCTTAACCCCGGTTATGGACGCTACTTCTCCGATTTTAAAGTAGAATTTATCCGGAATATCGACTGTCATTATGCCCTACTGAGTATGCGAATTTTAGTCGTTATCACTATTGATGATATTTTTTAGTACTTGGCTGGGCTTGAAGGTGAGTATTTTGCGCGCTGATATCTCGATCTCTTCTCCAGTCTGGGGATTACGCCCCCTTCTGGTAGCCTTCTGCTTAACCTCAAAGTTACCAAAACCTGCAATTTTGATTTTGTCTCCGCGCTCAAGCGTCTGTTTCATCAATTCAAAGACGGCCTCAACAATCTCAGCGGATTCCTTCTTCGAAAACCCAGTTTTATAATAAACATTTTCTACCAGATCCGCTTTTGTCATACTACCTCCGTGACAGTGGACACAAACATACGCCAAATGAACGCATAACCTACGATATATACTAAACTTATTCGACTTTATACCATGCGGATAGTGCAGCTATCAACTGCTATCTGATTTCGGCTCCGAGGTTTTTGTGTAGAGCTCTAACGAGCTTGGCATGCATGGCACTAATCTCCTCATCCGCCAGGGTTTTATCTGCAGAACGATAACGCATCCGCAACGCCAGACTTTTCATCCCAGCCGGGATCCCCTTCCCCGCATACATGTCAAAGAGAACCACATCCTCCAGATACTTTACCTTGACCTTCTTTATAACTTCAAGCATCTGTTGCGCTGTTATCTCTTCTTTGACCAGAAACGCACTATCGCGATAGGAATCGGGGAATTTTGAAATAGGTTTAAATGGTTGCGTTTGTCCGCTATGGGCATACAGGAGCTCCACATCCAACTCTGCTATGTATACGGGCTGGTCGATGGAATAATGTTCCTGCACCTGCGGATGCAGTTCTCCCAGAACCCCAACTTTCACTGCGTTGCGCCCGCAACAGTATACAGAACACGATTTGCCCGGATGTAAATAGGCTTCAGGGCTATCAGGTACAAATGTCGGCGCCTGAAGCCCAAAGCGCGCAAAAATGACCTCGGCCACCCCTTTAAGATCGTAGAAGTCAACCTCGGCATCGGTGTGAGCCCAGCCCTGGCGCTCGCGCTGGCCTGACAAAGCAAAGCACAAGTGCATGCGCTCATCCGGTTGTGCCGTCTCTCCGGGAATAAAAACAGGGCGCAACTCAAACAAACTTAAATCTGAGCTTTTGTACGCAAGATTTCGCGCGAGGGTATCCAGCATCGCTGGAACCAGAGAGGTGCGCATTACCGCCTGCTCTTCAGTCAATGGGTTGCGCAAAGCAACATGGTGGCGACGGTAATCATCCGCGGTCAAACCCAGGCGCTCATCCACCTGCGTTGATTCAAAGGAATAGTTTATTATTTCACGCATCCCCTGCGCAACCACCATATTGCGCAAATCCCGCCCAAAATCAATCTGCCGTGTATCGATTGCCGCCACCATCTGGCTAACCGGCATGGTTACAGGTATATTATCATACCCGTTCAGGCGTGCGACTTCCTCAATCAAATCTAGCTCGCGTTCAAGGTCATGGCGGGCAGGCGGGATCGTAACTTCGAGGGTATCCGCCTCCACTTGTTGCGAACAGAGGTTGATAGAGGCTAACAGACTCTCGATCTGTTCAAGGCTTAATTCTAGCCCAAGCAGGGCATTGGTGCGCTGACGATTGATTGAGATCACCCGCTTCTTTACGGGGCGGGGGTAGACATCAATAGCTTCTCCCAGAACCGTTGCGCTGCATACCTGCTGTATTAAAGCGGCGGCGCGATCAAGCGCCAATGGCACCATATCGATGTCTGCACCACGCTCGAAACGATGTGACGCTTCTGAATGAATACCAGTTTTTTTGCTGGTACGGCGGATAAAACGGGGATCAAAGTAGGCACTCTCAAGCAGAATATCAACGGTGTCATCCCGAACTTCAGAATTTTCACCCCCCATCACCCCGGCAAGCGCTATGGGTTTTTCTGCATCGCACACTACCACATCATCACTGCACAGTTCATGCTTCTGGCCATCAAGAGTGGTGAAGGTGCTGGCGTCTGTGGCCTGGCGCACGACTATCCTTTTACCCGCGAGACGGTTAAAATCAAAGGCGTGCAGCGGATGGCCAAACTCCATAAGAACGTAGTTGGTAATGTCGACTATGTTGTTTATAGAACGCATCCCCACCGCCTCAAGACGACGCACAAGCCACTGGGGTGAGGCGCCAACCTTTACCCCGCGAATAAGACGGGCCATATAGCGCGGACAACCATCTGGGGTCTCGATACTGACTGAAGTCAACGCATGAATATCTGTGCTGGTGGGGCTGAATGTCGGGGGCACTGGCAAGTGCAATGGTTTGCAGGTAAAAGCGGCAACCTCACGCGCTACCCCCAGA
>CAYUJC010000108.1:0-6313 GCA_964444945.1 uncultured Desulfuromonas sp. | reverse complement strand
TCTCTGGATGGCCCGGAACGCAGTGGATTGCGCTACATCCACCGCCGCCTCACTCGGGAAGGATGCAGCTTTGAAGTCCTCCCCTCGTCCAATCTTCCACAACTGTTACCGGAGCTGCGCAGGATTTCCGCCTCCTGGCTGGAGGATAAGAACACCCGCGAAAAAGGTTTCTCTCTAGGGCTGTTTGATGAGGATTATCTGATAAACTTCCCCGTTGCTGTGGTCAGACAGCGGGGTAAGATCATCGCCTTTGCCAACCTCTGGACGACGGCGAACCTGCAGGAGTTGTCGGTTGACCTGATGCGCTTTGACCTGCACGCTCCACGCGGGGTCATGGACTACCTGTTTGTCAGCCTGATGCTGTGGGGCAGGGACCAGGGTTACCGATCCTTTGATCTCGGTATGGCTCCACTCTCCGGCCTGGAAAACCGTACCTTTGCCCCGCTCTGGAACCGGGTCGGCGCAGTCGTCTTTCGGCATGGAGAACATTTCTATAACTTCGAAGGGTTGCGCGAATACAAGGAGAAGTTCAATCCGGACTGGGAGCCGCGCTATCTGGCCTGTCCGAGTGGCTTGGCTCTGCCGCGTATCCTGCTCAATATTGCCTCCCTGATCAGCGGTGGGATTAAGGGTGTTGTCGCCAAGTGATGCTGGCCTCTTGTTTGGGGTTTTACGCATGCTTCTCACATTTTTCGGCCCTCTTGCCAACCTGGGGTTGCCATGTTGATGACTTGGTTCTTATCCCATCTTGTGCTGCTCCTCGGATTTTTGCTGGCAGTACCCGTGATTGCCCAGATGATCCGTCAGCGCCGTTCTTCCGCTGCATCGCTGGCTTGGCTGCTGGTAATGGTGCTTGAGCCCTATGTCGGCATCCCGTTGTACCTGGCTTTAGGCGGACGTAAAATGCGCCAACTGGCCGACAGCAAAGCTACTCTAACGCTTGACGATCACACGCCGCTTCCGCAAGAAACCGCGGAGATGGATCAATTGCTGCGTACCTATGGGATACCATCCGCCAGCGACGGCAACCATCTCAGGCTTTGCCTCACGGGTGAAGCGGGTTACGCTGCCCTGACGGAGATGATCGAGCAGGCTCACCATAGCCTCTGGGTCAGCGCTTTTATCCTACATCCGGATGCGGTTGGCCGCGATATTATCGAGCGCTTCGCCAGGCGGGCCGCCGCCGGAGTCGAAGTGCGGGTGCTGCTTGATGGGGTTGGGTCTTTGCATACCAGTAAAAGGGCACTTGCACCACTGACCAAGGCTGGAGGAAAGGTCGCGTTTTTTCTGCCGGTGTTGCACCGACCCTTTCGCGGCCGCACCAATTTACGCAACCATCGCAAGGCCATTATCGCTGACGGCTGCACCGTATGGGGCGGGGGGACCAACATTGCTACCGAGTATATCGGTCCTATCCCTGAGCCTGAGCGCTGGCGTGACCTGTCGTTTCTTCTGGAAGGACCGGCGACCCGTCATTATCTGGATATCTTTCGTTCCGATTGGCAATTTGCCACGGGAGAACAGCTCTCTGAGCTAGCGGGTGGCAGCAAAGGAGCTTTAACGCCTCCGGGCAACGCCACGGTCCAGGTTGTCCCTTCGGGACCGGATGTGGATGACGATCCCCTCTACGCGGTGATGGTTGCCGCAGTTTTTCAGGCGCGGAAGCGCTTAAGGGTCGTGACCCCCTATTTCGTTCCGGATGAGACTCTGGCGCAGGCACTGCGCCTGGCCGCTCACCGTGGAGTTGATGTGCAGGTGGTGGTGCCGGCAATCTCCAACCACTGGCTGGCCGATATGGCGCGCGGTCCTTATCTGCGCGATCTGCAGCGTGCAGGGGGGCAGGTGCTGCTCTACCAGGGCGGCATGCTCCACGCAAAGGCCCTCCTCGCCGATGACTCTCTTGCCGTGCTTGGCTCGGCCAACTTTGACATGCGCAGCCTGTTTCTCAACTTTGAGACGGGGTTGCTGGTCTACAGCTGGGAGGAAATCAAGGAAATAAGTGAGTGGATAGAGACCCTTGCGCAGAGCTGTCGTCCCGGTGTGGGTGAAGTGGGGGTCTTTAGGGATATTGGGGAAGGGGTGGCACGCATGATGGCACCGATACTTTAGCCGTAGAGGTCTTTTTCACGGGCACCATAAATGGTATTTATTGATCGCAAAAAGAGGTGAGAATGGGAAATCTAAGTGTAAAAGGGCAAAAATGGCTCAAGTGTTTGCATATATACTCTGCATGTTTATGGGTAGGCTGCGCTACTCTTTTGCCAATTATGCAGTTCTTTATCGATCCAGACAATGGTGGTGAGCTATATGGAATTATCGCAACACTTGATTTCATAGATTTATTTATTCTTGTTCCGGGAGCAATAGGAACTTTTCTTACCGCATTAGTTTATTCGATTTGGACTAATTGGGGTTGGTTTAAGCACAACTGGATTATTGTGAAATGGATCATTTGTATTTTTGGGATGATATTTGGGACATTCTGGTTAGGCCCGTGGATAAGTGAAATGGCCCAAATTGCCCAAGAGATAGGGATGGAAGCGCTCACTGACCCACGTTACTTAAGTAATCGATCCAAGTCCTTAACCTTTGGAACTATCCAGACAGGCACTGTTATTTTTGCACTGTTTATTTCAACGTTGAAGCCATGGAAAAAGAAGAAATTGCCTTGAAAGAAAGAATGCTAAAGAGCTGCCTCTTGCACCAGAGAAGCGCCAAAACCAGCGGTTTTTCACTGTGCTTACTAACATAATAAGGGGGAATAACCATGAGAAAATTATTACAGGTAGATTTCGATTTCGCCGGTCCATTTGGTGAGGAGATGGCAGACAAGTTGAGAGGCTTAGCTGAGTCAATCAACAATGAGCCGGGTGTAATTTGGAAGATTTGGACCGAAAACCAAAAAAATCAGGTAGCTGGAGGTATTTACCTGTTTGAAGATGAGGCATCTGCTACCTCTTACTTGAAAATGCACTCAGCGCGCTTGCAAGAGATGGGGGTAAAGGAGGTTCGGGGACAGATTTTCGATGTTAATACCTCTTTAACTGCTATCAATAAAGGTCCTATTGCCTGATGCAGCGGCATGAACGCACAGGGCCGCCGTTGGGTGCCAGGGGTTTCGTTTGTTGCCTTGAGCAGGTATTAGTAAGTACATTAAAATTTAAAAAATTCCGCCTCAAAGAGGTAGAATGGGTAGACCTGTATGCTGAACCACTTGCAAAAGTCATTACCCGTGTGAAAATGGGGTCCATCTTTTTGACTAATCCAGCAGACCCGCCATTCCTTCCCAACGCGGGAATGGCAGGGTCTGAATCATAAAGAATTTGGCAAAAACTTCTACTGTCTCCGCAGCTTGTGCTCGCGATTCTATTGAGGGAAAAACTATATGAATTCAGGCGACAAGCATGTAATTCGCCAACTGGTTGACGCTTATTTGCAGAAGTATGTAACCCGCGATGGTTCTCTCACAGACCATTTCAACGAGAACTTTTCCGGTTTTAATTGTGGGGATAATTTTTTAGTCAAAGGCCTGACCATCCAGGCATTAGCTGACACTATCGCCGTAGCGACCGGTTTTTTTGCCATTCATGCGCCGATTGAAGACCAGGTTCTGCTACAAGAGACGGCCCTTCTAGTGCTGATATTCCACAAGGAGTCCAGCGGCTGGAAAATTTCGCATAGCAGTATCTCCACCCCATCTCACCTGGATAAAGATAGCGAAGGCGGCCCACTGCAGCTACTAACGAAGCGCAATCAAATTTTGGAAAACCAGCTTACCGAGCAGGCCAATCAACTATCCGAGGCAAAGGATAAACTCCAGATTGCAAATGAAAAACTTGCCCAAGAGATTGTAGAACACAAGCAGGTTGAAGCGGCATTGCGTAAAAGTGAGACTCATTTCCGCATGATGACGGAGAATGCTGCCGATGTCGTCTGGAGACTGGACAGTGAGTATCGCTTCAACTATATCAGTCCATCAGATGAAAAGCAGCGCGGCTATCGTGCCGATGAAGTGATAGGTCACCACGTATTTGAAATATTTGACGAAGAAGGAATTGCCTCAATCAAAAGGGCAGCCCAACAAAGGTATGAGTCTGAACAGCGGGGGATGCCGCTGACAAACGTAACCTTCGAAGCCAGGCACCGATGTAAAGATGGCAGCTGGATATGGGGGGAAATATGCTACAACCCCGAACTTGACTCTCACGGTAAAGTAGTCGGCTTCTATGGTATCTCCAGAGAAATAACTGAACGCAAGCAGATGCAAGACCAGGTACGTCAGCTGGCTTTCTATGACCCGCTCACCAAGTTGCCGAATCGACATCTGCTCAATGATCGTTTGCGTCAGACCATGGCTGTCAACAAGCGCAAGGGCTGTTATGGTGCGCTCATGTTCCTCGATCTGGACAACTTCAAGCCTATTAACGACACGCATGGGCATATTGCCGGCGATTTACTCCTGATCGAAGTTGCACAGAGATTGAAAGGTTGCATGCGCGAGATGGATACGATCGCGCGCTTCGGCGGTGATGAGTTTATCGTTGTACTAAGTGAATTAAAAACAGACGAAGCGAGGTCCTTTAAGCAAGCACACGTTGTCGCAGAAAAAATTCGCACCACTTTGGCTGATCTCTATCAGTTAACCGCAAATTACCCTGGAAAAGAAAGCACATATATAGAGCACTCATGTACGGCGAGTATCGGGGTAGCATTATTCCTGGGTCAAGAGGTCAGCATTGATGATCTACTCAAGTGGGCTGATATTTCTATGTATAAAGCAAAAGAGGCTGGCCGTAATTCGATAAGGTTTTATAACCCAGCGGAGCACTTAAGCTAGGAAGACCCGACATCAGTCTCTAAGATCAGCGCTAATGCAACTATCCTCAGCCCTACGGGGTTCGTTGCCGCTACCTGCCATGCTGCGGGTTCACTGCATGCAGCTCTTTTACAGTCTTTGCGGATAAGGCTCCTGCTACGCTTCTTTTTCTGCCAACCACTTGCACTCCATAAATTCTGCTATAAGGTGATTTAAGGCGGTGATTTAAGGCGCAGCAGCCCGACAAAGCTGAGCCTTGCGCGAGGCAGGTACATAAAGCGCCGGGGACTTTGGCCAAAGATGGCCTAACTTCCGGGGGACATCTATTCTTTATGGTGTGTTTTACAGGTTCTAGGAGCGCCTCAGATGGCTTGCCCCAGCAATGCACTTCAGGTTGTGGGAATGCTAAAAGGGTAAGCCCCGTAATATTCAAACAGATGAGGTGATAGAGATGGAAGAAAATAAACTGGAAAAACTACTGGGAGAAAAGGGCGTGCGCGGTGCCCCAGTCAGAAGGTCTGGTGGTGCATCTATGAGCGAGTCTAAGCCAGTACAGGATGAGCAGGAGTTCGCACTGCGGGTCGAGCAGAAATCTGTACGGGGCAGGCCCGTTCAGGAGGGCGGAGTGGCCGGTTCAGATGCTCAGGCTGACTTGAAAAATCAAAAGTCTCCGTCGCAACTGGAACAGCGGGCCGTGCGCGCATTGCCGACGCAAAGAGGAGGCGTGTCCGAGCCGAAGAATATCCAAAAGTAAATAGTGTATGCTTTTTAAATCTTCGATAGGGAGCGACGGTTATGACGATTCTTCATACACCTAATGTCAGAATCAGACATACCAAAATTTTTACTGAGGGTACGGAGAAAAATGTGATCCGCGGCGACTGGCACAGCATTGGCCTGGAAATGGGCGTTTTTGTTGATGCCAGCCTGATTGGTCGTGGTTACCATTTTAGCGCCAATTTCCGTACCATCCGCTGCGCAAATAACGATGTGCAAAACAACTATTGGAGCGGTTCCCTTGATGACCTGGGATGGGGATCATGGTTCTGGATGTCATTAAGCTGGGATCGCGCTCGCGATGCAGTGCGAGGTGATGATGGTATGTTTATCTACCGACCCTATTTTGTTGTGGATGCCAATATCTATGGCAGCGGCTTGTACCGGCCGACAGGTAATTCAGAGTTCGGTGTCAGTGAGGAGCATTATTTCTGGATTGAAACCGATACACTCTAACTAGCAGTTGCTCCCAATCGCTTGGAGAGAAAAGCCAGTTTATCGGCCAGGGGCAGAGATGGGATTATTTGCGCCTCGTCCCCACGCGGAGCATGGGAACCAGCGGTTTCGTTGCTAACTTTGAACAGGTACCGGTACGCACCGTGAAACTGCAAAATGCGGGACCGAAGATTAGGGCAAAATTATTCTATATACACAGTCCAGGGAGCTTATCCTGCTTTTTTTCCATCACCGCATAAACTTTCTAATGCAATACGTTCACAG
>CAYUJC010000107.1:444-6566 GCA_964444945.1 uncultured Desulfuromonas sp. | reverse complement strand
CGGCTTATTGAGAACCAACTCTCAAACCATTTACACAAAAGGATTTACACCCTCTCAAGGAGACAAAGGATCACTATATGTACGATCCTCAGCAGAAACCAACTGTTCGGTGAAATAAGATTCTTTCTTCGGAAGCCCAAAAGGCCGTGCCTGATTTATACGGGCACGGCCTTTGCTTGTGAATTGATGTGTTCTTGGAGGCTGACTAACGGTTAGCGGTTAGTAGCTAAATCATCAGTCCTAGCTTTGCTCTTCCCACTCCCACCTCCACCAGGGTTTCCCCCGGAAGATTGGTTGCCACCATCGCCATTTTCTTTGCCGCCGTCCCCTCCAGCTTTAAGGGCACCAGAGGCGTCCCCTACGGCTTCCTGGGCACGTCCGCCTGCAACAACAGCCATGCCGCGAATGCGGGACTCATCCTGGTGTTCGCCAAGGCTTGTTGCCTGGCCGCCGATCCATTTTGTGACGTTCTCAGGCAGGTGAGTGATAAGCCCGAACACCTTATGGGCAAACACTATCATTACCGAGATAAGCAGAATGATGGAAGCGAGCCCGGTTATAGGGCCTGATATATTGCCGTGCGATACAGATGCCTGATAGACCATAAGGCTAAAGCCTACGCCCTTGCCGACAGCCGCAAAAATTATGATACTCGCAAAGAACCCTACGACCATCAGGGGAGGGCGAGCCAGGATGCCAAGCATTAGCATATAGCCCTGTCTGCCGTGCTGCCCTGCCATACCGTCCCCCTCAGGAATTAAGTGGCCCACAGCCCATAGAGGCGCTGCAAAAAGCGTTTCGACAATCAAGACAAGCCAGCCGATCATCGCAGACATCCAGAGAATCCAGGGCAGGGCAGGCAAATAAAAGGCCGCGAACAAGCCAAAGAGGACCAGAGGGAGGCCTATAATGGTCATGGCTGCGGCAACCTTGCCGGCCAGAGCTGATCCCCCTGAAGCTGCGCCTTCTGCCGCTCCATGGACGTGAAAACAGGGTCGGACCAAGGCAACTAGCTAGAATCAAAACGATTAGGCCCAAAATAATGCGGTTTTTTGGCCTTAGAAGCATCTTTTGCTGGGATAAAAGCGTACTTTAAGGAAATTGTGCGTATTCCGCTGAAACTGGGCCACCAATTCCGCTTTAAAGTGTGCCAGTGATTCCGGAGTAAAGTGGGCCACCCGTTATAGCGATGCGGCGCTGGAGTCTGTTTTTAGAACGGGTGTCAATTTTGGTCAAGTTTTATAGCGTATTTTCGCATCGAATCTCCCTTCAGTTCAATTTTGTAAGCATTATGTACGAGCCGGTCGAGAATGGCATCTGCCAGAGTAGGATCTCCAATGGCGTCGTGCCACGCAGTAACCGGCAGCTGACTTGTGACAATGGTTGAGCGTTTACCATAGCGATCCTCGAGCATTTCGAGTAGATCCCGGCGTTGCAGATCAGACATGGGCGCCAGCCCCCAGTCATCCAGAATCAGCAGGTCTGTTCGGGCGTACCCCAGCATGAGCTTGCCGTAACGTCCATCTGCCTTGGCCAGGCGTAGCTCTTCAAACAAGCGCGGCAGGCGCAGATAGGTAACGCTGTAGCCTTCCAGGCATGCTTTGTGTCCTAGCGCACAGGCCAGATAGCTTTTGCCAACGCCGGTTGGACCGCAGACCAAAACATTGAGACCGCGTCCAATCCAGCTGCAGGCCGCCAGACTCAGAACCAGGGATTTATCCAGCCCCCTGGATGATTTGAAATCAAGATCTTCAACACAGCAGGAGTGTCTGAGCTTAGCCTTCTTCAGCCGGGTAGAAAGACGACGGTTCTCCCGTTCAGTCATCTCCCGGTCAATGAGCAGCCCAAGGCGTTGTTCGAAGCCCAGCTCATCAATATCCGGCATACGCTGCTGCTCTTCCAGGGCTTTGAGCATGCCGCCTAAGCGCAGCGTCTGGAGTTTTTCCATAGTGGGATGAGTCAACATTATCATCTCCTGTTAGTTGTAGTAGTGACCGCCGCGAATGTTGTCATGGGCAATGGGTTTGATATCAGGTAAAGACTGTTGGCGGGGCTGCTGATCAAGACCGCTTGCCAGAATCGACTTAACGCTCTTATAGCTCGTTGCGCCACCTTCGAGCGCCAGTTCGCATGCTGCTTCCAGGCGTTGCGGGGTATACATCTTCGCCAGGCTTATCAGCCCCATGGCAGAACGGAATGCCTGCTGGGCATGCTGGCGCGAGGAGAGGATAACCTCTGTCATAGCTGCCGTCTGGGGGCCGTTTTTACCTGCCCAGCGAATCAGACGTGCGGGTGTCCATTCTGCATATTCCTGATGCCCTTTAGGCATATGGGAATTAACCGTGGTATGCCGCCCTTTTTCAAAAGAGAGCCTATGGGAAGCAACGCGATTTCGCTGCAAAAAGCACTCAACCGTCTCGTCTGTAATCCGGGCATCAAGCTGCTTGCCTCTCAATTGGTACGGGACCGAGTAATAGTGCCCTGCAACCTCGATATGATAATCAATCCCTGCACGCACCTTCTTCCATTGCGCAAAGGTGTATGCCTGTGTGGGCAGTGCTTTTAATACCGGCTTATCCAGAGACTCAAAAGCCTCTTTACGACAGCCGGGCAGTTTCTTGAAAGGACGCGTGTTCAGATCCTCCAGCAGAATGCGAATCGCCGCATTGGCTTCGGCAAGGCTGAAGAATATCTGATTGCGCAGACGCGCCAGTATCCAGCGTTCTACAACCTGCACCCCAAGCTCTGCCTTGGATTTGTCCTTTGGCTTGCGCACCCGGGCAGGAATCACCGCTGTACCATAGTGTTCAGCCAGATCCTGATAGCTTGGATTCAGTTCAGGGTCGTAGCGGCAGGGTTTACTTACGGCACTCTTGAGATTGTCCGGGATAACCATCTCTGGGACCCCGCCAAGAAACTTAAAGGCGCGGACGTGAGAGCCAAGCCAGTCGTTAAGATTCTGGCTCAGAGTTGCTTCGGCAAAGGTGTAATTGCTCGCACCCATCACCGCTACAAACACCTGCGCTTCGCTGATCTCACCGGTATGCCGATTGACGATGGGTAAGGTGTGTCCGGCGTAGTCAACGAAGAGCTTCTCTCCTGCTTTGTGGATCTGACGCATGGAGACCTTGAGCTTACGCGACCAGCGCCGGTAGAGTTCGCAAAACTGGCTGTAACGATACCCATTTGGCTGCTCAGCGTAATACTCCTCCCACAGCAGCATCAGGGTTACCCCTTTGCGTTTGAGTTCTGTGTGAAGGTGGACATAGTCCGGGAGTGTGCGTTCAGAAGGTGCAACAGGCCCAGCAGATGGGAACAGCAATGCATGGAGCTGACTATCGCTCAAGGAGTCCGGCAGAGGCCAACTCAGCCCGGCTGACAATGCACGGCGCAGATAATCACTGACGGTGGTGCGGGATATGTTCAGACAGCGGGCAATCGGACGTTGCCCCAGGTTGCTGTCAAAATGAAGACGAAGTGTTTCTCGTATTTTACGCATAGATAACCTCTTGTTAGCCAACGGTGCACCTCCTAAGGAAAAATGAATTTCCAAGGTTGTACACCAGGTTATCCAGCGTCGCATTTAATTCCGATTCAAACTGGTCCACCGATTCCGCTCAGGTGGAAAAAGTGGCACAGTTTGCAGCGGAATCAGTGGCCCACATTACAGCGGAAGGCCTGGACCAGTTTGCTCCGGAACGGGTGGCCCACTTTGCAGCGGAATCAGTGGCCGGTTTGCTCCGGAATATGCAAAATTGTTGGGAAGTGAAGGGGTCGCCACATAACCAACTGGTTAAAGATTCCATTCAGTCAGGTTGCAAAGAACAGCAACCTGACTGGAGCGAAGCTATTGCTGTAGGCAGTCAACAATTTATAGCCGATATCCACACTCAGCTTAACTGCAAACCTTTTGGACGCAAAATTCTGGAGCGTGGTGATACGTTCATTCTGCGTGAAGTTTCAGACGCTTACGCCCGTCATTTGCCTGCTAAAAAGGCGCATCTAAGTGCCAATAACAGCTATTATTTGCCTATAAACTGTGTAGAATCAGGTGGGTAGCTTGGTCCGACCCGAGAAGTCGGGGAGAAGTCGAGAAGTGTTAAGAAACAATGCCCCCTATGGCGGCGTTATGGCTTGGAAAAAATTAAATAATAGAAAAATCCACACAAAAAAAGGAGAAACCATGGAAAAGGGTTTAATTGTCATCATTGCTTGCTTTCTTTTCGGTTGTGCGACTGCTTCTGAAAAATTGGCTCGCCATGGTACTTTGATACCTCAAGATAATGGACTTTATACTGCATCTGGCTCACACAGAAATGGTGAAACAGCCTTTAAAATTGCATTAGCATCTGCCGAGCAATGCTGTTTAAAACAAAATAAAAGACATATCGTACTTGACACAAAAACGACTGCAGAAGAGGGGCTTGCTGATGAAAAAACAGCCAAGGTTGTAGACATTGCAACAAATGTTGCAGGTGCTGTCGGTGGCTTCTATTCCCCAATCGACGGCAACAATTTGAGGGGCAAAAAATATGCACAAGTAGAATTTAAATGTGAATAAAAAGCCATAACGCAGCACTCAAGACGGACGAACGGGTCAGCGGTGCTGCTGCCCGAATAAGTTTTTGCTTACCGGATCTTCGTGGCGTCGCAGCTTAACTTAAACCGTAGAGGCCGTAGAAAAACCTCAAAAATTGCAAAATAACTAGATTTATAAGCCCACTAAACATTCGACAGACTAAGATTATCGACCTGAGGATAAATTTCGAAGCCGATTTTTCAATAATATTTGGTTATAGGGTTTTCCTACAGCCGAGTTAGGTGACAAACAACGATGGACTATTCCCCGATCATCAATGCGATGTTCAAGCTTTGGTGGGCCATTCCAATCTTTCTTGTTCTCGGAATATTCAAGACGCCGTGGTTTAAAGGATTGGTTGGAGAGGCTTTGGTAAAGTTTGCGGCGCGGCTCAGGCTCCCATCCGACACTTACCACGCAATTCACAACGTAACGCTCCCGACGCCGGATGGAACCACGCAGATTGACCATATCTTCGTGTCTCGTTTTGGTGTTTTTGTGGTAGAAACGAAGAACATGAAGGGCTGGATCTTCGGAGGCGAAAATCAAGCCCAGTGGACGCAGAAGATCTTCAAAAGGACTTTCAAGTTTCAGAATCCGCTGCGCCAGAACTATAAGCACCAAAAGGCATTGGAGGCGGTTCTCGATGTGCCGTCAGAAGTCATACACTCTGTGGTTGTGTTTGCTGGCGATAGCACGTTCAAATCACCCATGCCTGCCAATGTCACGCGGGGCGGCGGTTACATCACGTATATCAAGTCGTTTCATGAAACGGTCTTGACGGAACCCGAAGTTCAAGATGTAGTGGGACAGATACAAGCAGGGCGCCTTGAAGCTACGCGGAAAACACATCGCCAGCATGTTCAGCAGCTCAAATCTCGTTCCGATACAACAGCAGAGAGGAAGTGCCCGAAATGCGGTAGCCCCATGGTTTTGCGTACTGCAAAGCGGGGTGCGAGTGCAGGCAAACAGTTTTGGGGTTGCTCCGCATTTCCCAAGTGCAGGGTGATGCAAAATGTCACCTAATACTTATCAGGCCTCCGGCCATCAAGAATTAGCTCCGGGGACAGTATACGCATCTTTGACACCCTTCCACTCCCCGCTATCCTCTCTACCTAGCTAGAATCACACGCCTTGTGGCTCCTGACCACCCTCATCACATAACCCAACGGGGAGACCGGCGGCAGGAGAGGTTTTTCTGTGACGACGATTATCGTGTCTACCTCTCTCACTCAGTCACCGAAACTCACAGCGCGTAGCATAACAATGCTTGCGGTTGCGGATGATTTAGCAAGCTGGATGGTCTTTCGTTTGACCCTTCGTTTGGGCTGTATGGGCTGTATGGGCTGTATGGGCTGCAATTACGCGTGACCCAGCATTGAACTCAACCTGATTTTACCCCCTGGGGTGGGCATATTTTGCAGCAACGTCGATTGCTGTTACACTTGACAGCCTGAGCATGAAAATTTTGAATCCCCTTAGGGGAAACCTTAGGGGAAACCTTAGGGGAAACCTTAGGGGAAACCTTAGGGGAAACCTTAGG
>CAYUJC010000107.1:0-344 GCA_964444945.1 uncultured Desulfuromonas sp. | reverse complement strand
GGAAACCTTAAGGGAAATGCTTTCACGGAACAAATTTTGAAAGGAGAATTTTATGAGGCATGTGGTGATAACTGGCGCCAATCGCGGTATCGGCTTGGAGCTGGCGCGTCTGTATCAACGCGAAGGCTGGCAGGTTATCGGCGTCTGCCGGCAATCGTCTGCGGAGCTTGAAGAGGTAGGGGCGCAAATCATTGACAGCATTGATGTGTCCCGCGCAGAGGATATCAGGCGGCTGGCCTCCTCCTTGGAGGGCAAAACCATCGACCTGCTGGTCAACAATGCCGGAATCATGCAGGACGAGGTTCTGGGAGAGCTGGACTTCGATTCGATCCGCCTGCAGATGG
>CAYUJC010000106.1:0-6722 GCA_964444945.1 uncultured Desulfuromonas sp. | reverse complement strand
AAACTTGACCAAAATTGACACCCGTTCTAAAAACAGACTCCAGCGCCGCATCGCTCTAACGGGTGGCCCACTTTACTCCGGAATCACTGGCCCAGTTTAAAGCGGAATTGGTGGCCCACTTTCAGCGGAATACGCAAAGATCGGCTTCATTCGGTTTGCCAACGGGTATGTTGTGACGCGACAGGAACGATTTAACCTGAGGTGGTAGGAAAAGTGTCCTCTCGTTTCTTACCACCTCAAACACCTCCTGACAGGGTGGCCGCCTTTGCGTCTAATGCCCCATTACGCGTTGAATGAAGGCTGTAACGCCCTTAAAAGGATATCAGAAAGGCTCTCCACATCACCGTCGCCGTCATCCTGTCAAACTCTACGCCCTCTTATCTTTTTAATTTTTCCACTTTCATCGTATGGTGAAGCCATTATTACGGTGCTATTATAACTGCTCAAGCGCTCTTTTATGCTGCGCACTTATCTATACTGTGCCTCCGGGAGCACTCTCTCTAATAGGAAGCGATTTATATTTGTTCGCAACTATCAAATCAGTCCATTTTTTGGAAAGGAGTTCAAGTATGCGTTTTATTACTGTTTTATCTATTTTGTCGATGTTGCTTATTTCGGGGCTAACTAAGCAGGGGTTTGCCGAAGATACGTGGGAATATTTTTCTGTCCAGGATGCACTTAACAGCCCTTTAGCGCAGGAAAAGCTCGAAGCGGGAATCGAATTTTACATGAAGGGCCAACCCCACGGAAATATTGACAACATTACACGCGAATATACTGCGAACAAGCGCACGCGCAAATTTGGACGCTCTACTGAAGAGGCATGTCAGGTCGCTTTCATATCTGCGCTGATGTCATTTCAGGATCGTGCGCATAAAGAGGGCTGCGACACGGTTATTGATCTGTATTCAATCACGAAAGATAGAGAGTTCGAAAGCGTAGATCAGTATTCGTGTATTGTCGGTGGGATGGTGGCAAATGTGGCCTTACGCGGTAAGGTAGGTAAACGATAAGCCCGACTTCTTTCTCCTTCTACACCCACCACAGCACCAGGGAGAGGGACACAAATGAGGCCATGGTGGAAAGGACAATCGAAGCAGAGGCCAAGTTGGTATCGCTGTTGAGTTGAGAGGAAAGCACATAGATGGCGGTGGAGGTGGGCAGGCAGAAAAAGATCATGGCGGTTTCAAATGCCAGACCCTCCACGCCGAACAGGTACAGGGAACCCGCCCCAACCAAAGGGAGTAACACCAGCTTGAATGCCAGCGCCACACTGGAAAGGTGCAGGTAGCCGGGAAGATACTTGAACGAGAAAGCGCTGCCGATGGAGATAAGTGCAAGGGGTAGCGCCACTACAGAAGCAAGCGAGAAGGTATTGTTGATAAATACCGGCAATTGCATCCCCGATGCGGAGAGGAGCAACCCGGCAAGACACGCAATTATGAGTGGATTGGATGCCAGAGCCCGCACCAGAAAACGCTGCTTCTGGGTGCGGGTCATATCCTGACCAGAAAACCAGATTAATACAGTGACCGACATGACATTAATGATGGGGATCAGGATCCCGACCAGGACAGCAAACTGCACCACTGCGGCATCACCCAGGGCCTGCATCACTACCGCCATGCCGATATAGGTATTAAAGCGGTAGCAGCTCTGAGAGAAGCTTCCGGCCTGAAACGCCCTCACCCCGCCACGGATAATAAATAGTGTACTTGCGCTGAAGACTATGGTTACGGCCAGAAGGCCGGCATATATCAGAGAAGGCTCCACTACATCGGAACCAGCGGCAGTACCCACCTTCCAGAACAGCATCGCCGGAAAAAAAATAAAATATACCAGCTTGTCAGATGCGCGGAAAAATTCCGCCGGCACGAATTCAGTGCGGCGGAGGGCATAGCCCAAAATTATCAGGGCAATAATGGGAAACAGAGTTTGCAGTATCACTGATAAATACCTTAAATCTAAAGCTTTGGCTATATGCATTAGGGCAAAATCGTATAATGACGTTTTACATGAACATCTGTCAGGATGTTTACCACCTTACCCCGGTTTTATTCATATCGGTGGAAGGGTACCCGATCTCTGCATTAAATGCAAAATCAAAGTGTTTGCATGGTAATAGTCAATTTGTTATAAGGAAAGGTATGCGTGTTTTCGCCCGTTGATGTACACCCTGAATAAGCGGGCGGCGACTCCCGGGCACGCCGTACTAAGTAACGGCGTTCTAAACTTAAAAAAAGGAGGGTTTACTATGAGCTCAAGAAAATTCTTTACCGCCGTACTGGCGGGCCTGTTTGCAACATCGATGCTGTTTGGCGGCAGCGTTGCCGAGGCAGCAAAAACCCGTCTAGCGTTTTCCGGTGGACCGGATGGCGGCACATTCCAGTATTTTTCCAATGCGATCTCTTCGAGGCTATCCCGCATGGAAAAAGATGTGGAAGTATCAAACATGGCATCTGCTGGCTCGGTCGAGAATCTGCGCCGGGTCAATTCCGGGGACGCTGATTTTGGCATTGTGTACGCAGGCGACATCTATCTGGCGCGCAACGGACGCCTGACCAACGATACCCGCAAGTACCCCAATGTCCTCGCGATGAGCTACCTGTATGGAGCTCCGGCACATCTGGTTGTTTTGGCTTCGAGCGGTATCAACAGCGTAAATGACCTCGCTGGCAAGCGTGTTGCCGTAGGTCCGGCAGGCTCTGGCGCGGCAGCGTCCGCACAGCGCTATTTTGCTGGGGTTGGCCTGTGGGACAAAATCGGTACTGAATTCATCGGCTACAGTCAGGGTGCTTCAGCCTTGGGAGACAAACTCATTGACGCATTATGGGTTTTCGCCGGCTACCCCAACTCATCTGTTATCCAAGCGGCAGCGAGCAACGATATCAAGCTGTTGAGCCTGGTTGAGGCGGGCGAGGCTACCGACTTTTTCAGCGAAAACCCCTATTACACCAAGGTGGTTATCCCCAAAGGAACCTATCAGGGGGTTGACTACGACGTGCAAACCATCCAGGACTCGGCTATCTGGGCTGCGGGTAAACATGTGAAAGATCAGTATGTATACACAGCGTTGCGGGATATCTACTCTCCCGAAGGGCTCAGCTTCATGGTCAGCGCCAGTCGTGCTGCCAAAGCTATGAGCATTGAAAATGGGCTGTTCGGGATTGCGACCCCGGTTCACCCTGGCGCGCAGAAATTCTGGACAGAAAAAGGTTTGACTCTTACCCCGGAACAGAAGTAAAACTACAGGCCACATCTGAAACATGAGGGGGACGAGGTCTTTGCAGGCGCTCGTTCCCTTTTTAATAACCTCTTTTTGTTTTTACCTATGTATTGCCCGAACGGAGCGCGCCATGCCCGAAGAACTCGAGAATACTTTTGGGGATCTCAGCCCGGAAGAACAGGAGAAACTGAAAAAAATTGTCGAAAAGGACTCCAAGTCATTTCGCAAACCAACAGGCTTCTGGAACTGGGTTGTGGCCGCGCTTGGTGCAGCGTTGGTGCTGTTTTATTTTTACGCTGCGGGCATCAGGTCAGTCGGTACCCAATACCATCTGGGTATTTATGTACTTATCACCTATATTCTGGTGTTTTTACTCTATCCGGCGGGCAAAACGTGGGTACGTGCAGGGACCAACATCTTTCTTGCTTTCATCTTAAGCTGCATAGCCTCTATCTTTTTTTACTACAAAGACCACACGATTTTTTATGCGCGCCTCATGGCTGTATCGGAGCAGTTTCATGCAGGGCTGGGAGCGGGTCTGAGTGCACTGATGCCCATGTGGCCCTTGTTGCTCATGACCGCAGCGTTAGCCGTTGTGCTCCACTATGTCGACCTCTTTTGTGCCAGACGCTGGGAGAACCTGCCAACCACTTCCGATGTACTTTTTGCCCTGGTTGCGACCGGGGTGGTTTACTACTGGCTCAGCCAATTTGAGGCCCTCAACTGGCGCGCTGGGGCAGAAAATGAACTCGATGCGCTCATCAGTATTACCGGAGTCCTGATCTCCTTCGAGGTGTGTCGCCGGGTATTGGGCTGGTCTATGACTATTATCGGCCTGGTTATGGTGGCGTTTGCCTATTTCGGCCCTTACCTGCCGGAGCTGCTGGCGCATCGCGGCTTCAGCTTCGAGCGCATCTGCAATGCGTTGTTCCTCACCACCAACGGGGTGTTCGGAGTTATGGCCAATGTCCTGGCCACATACGTAATCCTGTTTATCTTTTTCGGAGCGTTTCTGCACAAATCAGGTGCGGGACGCTTTTTTATTGACTTACCCCTGGCTCTGGCCGGGCGCAGCACCGGTGGCCCGGCCAAGGTTGCGGTTATTGCCTCCGCATTGTTCGGCTCAGTCTCCGGCAGTGCCATTGCCAATACCGTATCGACCGGAGCCTTTACCATTCCGCTGATGAAGCGCGCTGGATTCCGCCCCCATGTAGCCGGCGCCATTGAGCCGGCGGCATCGATCGGTGGCATGTTTCTCCCCCCGATCATGGGTGCGGGCGGCTTTTTGATGGCTGAACTCACCGGCATGCCCTATTCCTACATCATGATGATCTCCATCGGACCGGCACTATTGTACTTCTTCTCGGTTTTCTGCATGATTCACTTTGAAGCCAAAAAACTGAACATTGTCGGCATCCAGGATGAAGAGTTTCCCCACTGGCGGACCGTCCTTAAACACGACTGGTACTACGCCATGCCCCTGGTGATCATCACTATTCTGATGCTGATGGGGCGCTCCCCGGGCTTTGCCGCTTATTGGGCCACCCTTTCGTGTATTGCTGTGAGCTGGATCAAAAAAGAAACCCGCATGGGGCCAAAAGAGATCTGGGAAGCAATCCAGACCGGGGCACGCAATACTCTGATAATCGGCGCCACTGTCGGGGTTATCGGCGTCATTGTCGGGACCATCTCCCTGACCGGGATGGGGCTTAAGTTCTCCGATTTAATCATCGCCATGGCCGGCAACAGCCTGCTTCTCGCCATTCTCCTTATAGCGCTGGCCTCTCTGGTGTTGGGGATGGGCGTCCCGGTTACAGCATCGTACCTGATTGTCGCCGTCCTTGCGGTTCCGGCGCTGGGGACATTCGGGGTTGCTGCTATTGCTGCGCACCAGATCGTCTACTGGCTCAGCCAGGACTCCAACATCACCCCGCCGGTGTGTGTTGCCGCATATGCCGGGGCTGCGATAGCCGGGTCCGACCCGTGGAAAACCGGGTGGACGTCGTTCCGGTTTGCTAAAATGCTCTACGTGATGCCGATTCTGTTTGCGTTTACCCCCAGCATCCTGTTTCAAGGTAAAGTGGTAGATATCAACACCCCGAAGTTCGATGCTCCCTTTGGCAGCGTTATCGCGATGCAGGTTAAAAACGAGCAGAAGATCCTCGAGGGAGATGTGGTTGCCGTCATCAACGCCGGCGGGAAAACCATCGAAATCAAGTCCAAAAACGATGCCACTGCCACCCGGGTTTTTGCCCATACCGGCTCCATGGTTGACCCGGGGACGCCCCTGATCCGGACGGAAAAAGCGGTAACGCCGCACAAAGTATTTTCCTCTTTCTTCTCGGCGATTTTAGGAACTGTCGCTTTTTCGAGTCTTATGATGGGATACTGGATCAGGCGCACCAGCGTGCTGGAATGGCTACTTCTGCTTCCGGCAACAATCCTGCTTTACTGGCCTACTCTGCTTACTGACATAATAGGCACCGCAATTGTTGCCGGTGTGTGGTTTATGCAAAAAGCTAAAAACAAACGCGATGAGGCTCTGGCGCAGCAGCATGACTAAACCTCCTGGCGCGCGCACTTAAATAGTGGCTACACACCCTGAAAATGGAGACTGCCATGGCTAAAATCAGTAAAATACTGTATGCAACAGACTTTTCTGAAGGCTCTGCCATAGCTGCGGAATATGCCCGTGCTTTTGCGGAACTGCATCAGGCGCAAGTGCTGGTGCTGCATGTTATCAGTGAACTGGCAGACTCAAACCGCCTCAGGATTCAAAGTGATGACTACGCCGAACTCGAGCACAGCGTGGAGAAACTTGCCTTAACCAACATGGAGGAGTTCTGTCCGCGCTATTTCAAGGCTGGAAGTTACGCAACCAGACTCGAAGTCGGGATCCCGTTCAAAGTGATCAACGCGGTGGCCCACAGTGAAAACATTGACCTCATCGTAGTCGGTACCCATGGCCGCACCGGGCTGGCGCATGTAGTGCTGGGGAGCACCGCCGCGCGGGTGGTGCGCAAAGCCGGGATTCCAGTGTTGACGGTCCCCACTCGCGCATAAAACTATAGTGGGCTGTACGGAATCACCCCTTGATAACCGCCAGAGGCTGCAGCTCTATTTGCACCTCAACCAGGTCGGTCTGGTTTTGCATCACCTCATCGATGTCTTTATAGGATTCCGGTGCCTCATCCAGATCGGAACGCCGCCGGATGGCGTGCAAAACTCCGCGTTTATCGAGGGATTTTACCACCTCTTTGAAGTCCAGGGTTTTGCGCGCACGGGTCCGGCTCATGATTCTTCCGGCACCGTGAGAACATGACTCGAAGGACTGGGCTTCCCCCTTCCCTTTTACCAGGAAAGAGCGCGTCCCCTGGGAGCCGGGAATCATCCCCCATTCTCCTTTGCGGGCTCGGGTTGCGCCCTTTCGATGCACGATAACCGTTTCGCCGAAATGCTCCTCCACGGCGGCGAAGTTATGCGGCTTATTGATGAA
>CAYUJC010000105.1:3128-6928 GCA_964444945.1 uncultured Desulfuromonas sp. | reverse complement strand
CAAAGGCTTTTAGGGTTTATGATCAGCGTTTATCCGTTTTTATCTGCGTTCAGAGGATTTTACGGTTTTCTCAGATATTAACCCTCGTTCCCACGCTCCCGCGTGGGAATGCATCAGTATCCATCCGCATTTAGATCTGTTTTCTGTGTGTTCCGTGTTTTCTGTGGTAAACGCTTTTAAGGTCTGAGGTTTCAGGTTTGTACCTCGCACCTGACACCTGACACCTGACACCTTTATCCGTGTTCACAGAGCGGGTATATCCAAACCCCATTCTGTAGCGGGAAATCCATCCTCGTATAGCATTTCTATTTATTTAATGGTAACTTGCTTGAATTGTCCTTGGGCGGTTCAACCTACGCCTACATCTGCTTAAATTCTTATCTGCCACTTTGAAGCGCCGCACTTAGACGCAGTACTTTATATAGGGTCTTTATGCTGAAAAACGCCTTTTTCCTACGTCTACTCACGTTTACCATTAACCTCTGTGCCATTGTGGCCGCATTGGTGCTCGCATTTCTGGTGCGCTACGATTTCAGGCTTGAAGTGTTTCCCATGCAGGCGTTCTGGCGCTTGCTGCCGGCGGTGCTGGGGGTAAAAATTGTGGTGTTCTGGTACTACGGGCTTTTTCGGGGCTGGTGGCGCTATGTCTCCATGGCGGATCTGGTCGCAATCAGCAAGGCGAATGCGCTGAGTTCGGTGCTGGTGGTGCTGTATGCCGTGTTTGCCTTCCGTTTAGAGTCCATTGCGCGCACGGTGCTGTTTCTAGACGGGCTGTTCTGTTTTCTCATAGTTGCGGGTTTGCGGTTTTCAATTCGTATTTTCCGGGAACGCTCACCGCGGTTGCGGGAGGGCAAATCCAGGAAAAAGCGCCTGCTTATAGCAGGAGCAGGCAACGCTGGACAGATGATTGTGCGCGAATTGCGGCTAAACCGTAAACTACCGTACCACGCCGTTGGATTTGTGGATGATGACATCCGGAAGCAGAAAAATCGCTTTCTCGGTCTCCCGGTTCTGGGGACGTGTGCGGATATCCCTGCGGTGTGCCGCAAACACCGCATTGAGGAAGTGGTTATTGCGATCCCTTCCGCTAACGGGAAACAGATAAAGGCCATTGTGGAGCAGTGTCAAAGCGCCAGGGTCGAGTTCAAAACCCTCCCGAGTGTGGGGGGGCTGATAGATGGGTCAGTATCAATCGAGCAGATCAAGGAGGTATCGCTGGAGGATCTGCTGGGGCGTGCACCAGTGCGCTTGGATACAGACAAGATCTCCGCCTACCTGCATGGAAAGCGCGTCCTGATTACCGGGGCAGGGGGGAGCATCGGGAGTGAACTGTGTCGCCAGGTGGCGCGCTTTAATCCGGCGAAGCTGGTGCTGTTTGAAAATGGCGAGACCCCGCTCTTCAGCATAGAACAGGAGTTGCGCTACCGCTATCCTAAACTCCGCATCTATCCGATTATCGGAGATATCCGCTACCGCGCGCGCGTCGAAGCAATTTTTGACGAATTTATGCCTGAGGTGGTGTTCCACGCTGCGGCGTACAAACATGTTCCTATGATGGAGGTCAACCCGGCGGAAGCGGTCAATAACAATGTCCGCGGCACCCAGATAGTGGCGGAAGCGGCGCACATGTTCAAGGCGGAGCGCTTTGTGATGGTGTCTACGGATAAGGCGGTAAATCCCACCAATATTATGGGGACAACCAAGCGCGCCGCAGAAAAAATAGTTCAGACCCTGGCGCGGCGCAGCCGCACGCGCTTTGTTACGGTGCGTTTTGGGAATGTGCTGGGGAGCAACGGGAGCGTGATCCCCACGTTTCAGGAGCAGATCCGCAAGGGGGGGCCAATTACCGTAACCGATAAAGAGATAACCCGTTTTTTCATGACCATCCCCGAAGCGGCACAACTGGTACTCCAGGCCGGGAGTATGGGTGCAGGGGGGGAGATTTATCTGTTGGACATGGGGGAACCGGTTAAAATACTCCACCTGGCAGAGGAGTTGATCCGCCTTTCGGGCAAGGAACCGTATGAGGATATTGATATTGTCTTCACCGGATTGCGCCGAGGTGAGAAATTGTACGAAGAGCTGCTCCTGGACGGGGAGGGGGTTAAAACCACTACGCACGAAAAAATATGCGTTGCCAGAGCGGTACATGATGATGAGGGCCCCCTGCAGGGACAACTGGAGGAACTTTTTGTCTCAGCGCGCAAACTGGATCTGGTGCGTACCGTTGCTTTATTGCAGGAAATTGTGCCGGAGTACCAACCTGCACTACATGGGGAAGAACAAGCGCGCTTAGCAGCAAGAGCTGCGCTTTCCCACCCACGGTGATGGTTTTATTCCCAGCCGCCCCGCATCTCCCGTAAGGGGCCGTAAGGGCGAAAGATTTTTCGCCCCTACATTTGCATACCGCTGAGGCTGGATTTAACCATAGGGACGCACCGTTGTGCGCGGATGCGTTTCCATCCACGGTGATGGTTTTATTCTCAGCTGCCCCGGATCTCCCGTAAGGGCGAAAGATTTTTCGCCCCTACATTTGCGTATTGCTGCGGCTGGTTTTAACCATAGGGACGCACCGTTGTGCGCGGATGCGTTCGCACATCCACTATACGACGGTGCAACGCCACCGCACGACAATTACGCATAACCTTTTAATCCACTGACCGTCTTTCCCGCGCAGGCGGGAATCCAGAGGTCTGCTCGAGAGACTATAGTAGACACCCACAACTTCCAGCGAAATTGTGGCCACGATGGTTGCTGCCAAATGTATTGTGCCTCTTGAGACATAAACAACTCCCTTACTGCTCATAATTTGAGGCGATTATAAGCGCCAAGCCATAAGGGCGAAAGATTTTTCGCCCCTACATTTGCGACTGGCATCGTTATGCGCGTGGAATTGCGCAACATGAATTATTGATTCTGCCGGGCAGTGTACAGGTGTGCCGGTCTTTGCTATGCTGAGATCGGTCCTTGCTGTCTTTGTCTGGTGAGGGTTTAAGAGTTGCGGGAAAACCATCTTATCCATCCGGAAAAAACAATCCTCTATTCTTTACTGCTGCCTACCCACAGATTCTGCAGAGGAGGCATTTTTTAAAAAAAGGTCCAATCCGACAAGTTCAGCATTCGCGGTAAAGTGCACCACTTATTTGCGAGGTCCATGCCTCTGCGCAGCTTGAATCGTGGAGATAAAGTATACTTAATCGCCTCCGCTCCGCATGTATACCTGGAAATGGAGAAGCTTAAGCGCATCTGTTTGCAAGTGGAACCAACTGGACAACCAGCAACCAATAAATAAGGGGTAGGAGCAATGGAATCGGTAGAAAAAATTGATAATTTTCTCAAGTTTCTACAGCCACAGATCGGTCAGGAAATTCATACCGGTCCCTGGCTGGAGATCAAACAGGAACGCATCGACCGTTTTGCTGAAGTCACTGGAGACCTGCAGTGGATTCATATCGACCCCGAAAGAGCTGCACAGGAATCACCATATGGTGTCACAATCGCCCACGGCTACCTGACCCTGGCGCTGATACCCTACCTGACTGAAAGCAATCACCCCGATTTTTTCCAGAAAAATTATCCGGGCATGAAATATCGGGTTAATTATGGCCTGAATAAAGTCCGTTTCCCTGCTCCGGTCAAGGTTGGTGCCAAGCTAAGAGCCAGAACCACCATTCAGGACGTTAAACAGGTTAAAAATGGCGTACAAATCACTTACCTGATTACCATTGATATTGATGGTGCAGACAAGCCCGCCTGTGTCGCAGAATTCCTGGCACGGCTCTACCCATAATGCATGTCTT
>CAYUJC010000105.1:0-3028 GCA_964444945.1 uncultured Desulfuromonas sp. | reverse complement strand
AAAAAACTCCCCAAAAGGATAAAACGATGACCACTTCAAATCTCCTTATTGAACACCGAGACCAGATCGCCTATGTCACCTTCAATCGCCCTGACGCTCTGAATGCCCTTAATCAGGCCACGGTCTTGGAGTTGACCACTACGCTCAAAACCCTGGGAACCGCATCAGATGCCAAAGTAATCATCCTCACCGGAGCTGGCGAGAAAGCTTTTTGTGCAGGGGGCGATATTGCCTTTATGCGCAACCTGGGCCCCGCTGGAGCGCGGGAGGTGGCGTTAGCTGCGGATGAATTGTTTCGAACCATTGAGGAGTCACCACGGGTGGTGATTGCTGCCATTAACGGTTATGCCTTAGGCGGCGGCTGCGAACTGGCCTTGGCGTGTGATTTGCGCGTGGCGGCAGAAGGGGCGCAGTTGGGGCAACCGGAGATCAATCTGGGCATTATACCCGGCTGGGGTGGGACCCAACGGCTGCCGCGTCTCATCGGTATCAGTCGGGCGAAAAAGCTGCTATTTACCGGCGAGCGGATCACCGCCCCCCAGGCGCTTGAGCTTGGTCTGGTCGATCTGGTGTTTCCTGCCGCAGAACTGCTTGATGCCACCCACGCTCTGGCACAGACCATTGGCGCCAAGCCCCAGACCGCGATGCGGATGATAAAACAGGCGGTTAACCAGGGGATGCAGATGGATTTGGACAACGCTGTTCGTTTTGAAACGGAACTGTTTGGAATGTGCTTCGCTACCAAAGATAAGCAGGAGGGGCTAGATGCCTTTTTTGAAAAAAGACAACCGCAATGGCAAGACTGCTGAGGGTTGATACATCAAGGAGGGGAGACAACTCGTGCAGAAACCAGCGCTTGAAATCGAGCATTTATCCCTGAACCTTGCGCACCAGCAGATTCTGGCTGATTTCAACCTCTGCCTGCCTCAGGGTGAGAAAATTACCCTTATTGGGCGCTCCGGGTGCGGGAAATCTACCCTACTGCGCTGCATTCTTGGGTTTATCATCCCTGATGCTGGAACCATAAAGATTTTCGGGCAGCACCTCACGGGGCAGTCGAGTTGGGAGTTGCGCGCACGTATGGCCTATGTGGCGCAGGAACCAGAGCTGAACAGTGGAACGGTCCAAGCAAACCTGGCTGAAGTCTTTGCGTTTCGGAACAACCGCCACCTGAGTAAAAATCTCACCCAGGTTCCCCAACTGCTCGAACGTCTGCTGCTGCCACACAATATCCTGCAGAAGGAGACAGCTGCCCTTTCCGGGGGTGAAAAACAGCGCATTGCCATCATGGTGGCGCTGCTGCTTGAACGCGAAATTCTCCTGCTCGATGAGGTCACCTCGGCGTTGGATCAACGTGCGAAGGATGCGGTCATCGGTATCCTTCGCCGTTTGGAGCATATCTCCATTCTCGCCATAGGGCATGAGCAGGACTGGATCAAATTTGCTGACCATGTTGTAGATATGTCTGAGCCACAAGGGGAAACCACATGCACATCATCGACATAGATCTTCTCCATCTTGCGAGTGGATACCTGCTCTTGCTGCTGCCCCTTGGAATTTTGCTATGGCTAAGGGTGCCCATCCTGAATCAGACCCTGCTTGCCATGGTGCGCATGACGGTGCAATTGGCGTTTGTCGGTTTCTACCTACAGTTTATATTCGACCTTAACAATCACTGGCTCACCGCTGCCTGGGTAATTGTAATGATTTTGGTCGCGGATTTTTCCATTATCCGTGGGTGTCAGCTGCGGATGCGCAGAGTTGTCGGTCCTCTGTTTCTGGCCCTGGCAATCGGCACCGCTATCCCCCTGCTGTATTTTGTAGCCTTTCTGCTTCGGGGTGAAAACGCCCTGCATGCGCAGTACATCATCCCTCTTAGTGGTCTTATTCTGGGCAACTGCCTGCGCGCTGATATAATCGGACTGCGCACCCTCTATACAGACCTTAAAAAATATGAGAAAAACTTCGAATCCACCCTGGCGCAGGGGGCAAGTCTGCAGGAGACACTGCGTCCCTTCATCCGCGATGCATGTGAAGCAGCTCTGACCCCAACGATTGCCGCAACTGCCACGATAGGGCTGGTAGCACTGCCTGGGGTGATGACCGGAGTAATCCTTGGCGGCGGCGATCCCATGGTAGCGATCAAATATCAGATAGCGATCATGATTGCCATTTTTACCGGTTCAGCCATAACCGTCGTGATGGCAATATATCTGACGGTACGAAGAAACTTTTCTCCGGGTGGGGTTCTGAACAGGGATACTTTTGCCACGACAAAGGTGGGCAATTCAACGCCACGCTAACGCGGCAGAGCTGAGCGTTACCTACCGCCAACTCGATCCAAACTATGCGGTTGATAATGACGGGCGGAGTTTTCGGGTCGAAGTCTACCGGGAAGATGAGTTTTGCGAGATGGTTCTAGTCGAGTTCAAAGAGTTACTTTTACTTCAATAAAACCAGGAAATACCCACTCTTAACTCATCGCTTCTGACATTGTAGTCCCGGATAACCTCGCCGTAACCATAAAAATACTGCAGGTAAAGGGTGGGGTTGAACGTGGTCCAGCGCTGAATCCGATATTGGAACCCCGCGGTGACATTGCCTTTATCAAAAGGGATGCCGTGATCGCCGGAGCGGAAATTGAATTGAAAATCCAACCCGTCGCCCGATTGAAATTTAAGAATATTTTTCAGCCGAAATCCGAAATCCCACCAGCCGAGATAATCGTTAATATCTTTATTTTCTCTCCCCTCATAGAGGGTTATAGGCCAGACATGGGCAGTCCAGTACAAATCCATGTCGAATATTTTTGTGATCTGTTGAAACCGGACGAATAAACGATCCCATGAGCGTGCGTTTTCTCCCGACGTACCGTTGGAGATGTGCCAATATCCGACATCAGCCGACAGAAACCACTTGTTCTCTTTGACAAAGCGGTAAAAAAGCTCAGGCTGATAATTATTATCGTAGGCCGGATTCTGATCTTCATAGATATTCCAGAGGATGAGATTGGTAAAAGACCCATACA
>CAYUJC010000104.1:0-6956 GCA_964444945.1 uncultured Desulfuromonas sp. | reverse complement strand
GCGCTTTTATCCGCTGTTGCTGCTTATTCTATTTCTACCTCTGTGATCGTTGCTGCCTACTCGTCACACCAACCCTTTTGGGTCGAACTTGGTGCTTTCGGCAGCGGAGGGCGAGTTATATACTTGCCCTGTACATATGTCAACACCTAACTCAGGTAATTTCGATCCGGGCAAAACGGTGCTTGCCCACCTGTACTACAAAACTGGTACCAGGGGCCAACTCCAGCTCCGGGTCGGTAACTTTTTCTCCCTCAATTTTAACCGCACCTTGCTTAAGCAGGCGGCGCCCTTCTCCGTTGGACTTGATCAACCCAACATCACATAACAGCTTGCAGATCCAGATCGGCTCGGAACTTTGAATCTGATACTGCGGGATATCGGTGGGGATCTCTTTTTGGCCAAACTGATGTAAAAAGCCTGTCTCGGCTGCTGCTGCCTGCTCCTGATCGTAGAATCTGGTAACTATCTCACGCGCCAGAGCCTTTTTGCTTTCCATGGGATGACGACCACCTTCTTTGCCGGCCACCCCATCTTTCACCTGCTGCAGTGTGTCAAGGTCAACATCAGACACCAGCTCATAATAACGCAACATAAGCTCATCTGAGATGCTCATGATTTTGCCAAAGATCTCTTTAGGCGCCTCTGTTATGCCAATATAGTTGTTGAGAGACTTGCTCATCTTGTTGACCCCGTCAAGACCTTCAAGGAGCGGCATCATTACCACAGACTGCGGGCGTTGTCCGCGCTGCTTCTGCAACTCACGCCCGACCAGCAGATTAAATTTCTGATCGGTGCCGCCGAGCTCCACGTCCGCCTGCATGGCAACGGAATCATACCCCTGCACCAGCGGATACAGAAACTCATGCACCGCGATGGGCTGTTGCGTTGAATAGCGTTTGTGAAAGTCCTCCCGTTCGAGCATCCGGGCAACAGTATAGCTCGATGCCAATTGGATGAGATCAGCCGCCGACATCTTGCCCATCCACTCACTATTGAAGACAATTCTGGTCTTCTCTGGATCTAGAATCTTAAATACCTGCTCTTTGTAGGTATGGGCATTGCGGATAACTTCTTCACGCGTCAGAGCCTTGCGGGTCTCATTCTTTCCCGATGGATCACCAATCATGCCGGTAAAATCGCCAATCAGAAAATGAACCTCATGGCCAAGATCCTGAAATTGCTTGAGTTTTTGTATCAACACGGTGTGACCCAGATGCAGATCAGGGGCGGTGGGGTCGAATCCGGCTTTGATGACCAGGGGCTTACCGCTCTCCACTGCCTGCTCAAGCTTCCTTCTAAGCTCCTCTTTTACCAGAACTTCAACCGTTCCGCGCTCAATAATGGCCATTTGCTCTGCTACTGGTTTCATTTCACTACTTCCTGTCTGAATATACTGCCTATGTGCTTATCAGGCTTTTTAAATAGATGCTCTAAATCTGTTTTGTGCACTTCGCAGCGGCAATAACCCCTACCACTCAATACATACTGATGGTACATCTAGCCTCTGCAAAAAATCCGTTCAAGCGCGCGTGACTTGCCGCTGACCTCGTCAATATCTATCAATGTTGCGCATAAGATCGGATCTTTTTTCGCGGTCTCAAAACGAGCGGGCAGTTGGGTTATGAACTTTTCTACCGCTATTTCTTTCCGCACCCCGATTACAGAATCACGGCTACCGGTCATGCCGGCGTCGCTCTGATATGCCGTCCCCCCTGGAAGGATGTGCTCGTCTGCAGTGGGCACATGGGTGTGGGTGCCGATCACCGCCGCGACGCGCCCATCGAGATAATGCGCCAATGCCATTTTCTCACTGGTAGCTTCGGCGTGAAAATCTACAAATATGACATCAACCACAGGGCGCAGCTGCTCAAGAAACGTATCCGCGACCCGGAAAGGGCAGTCAAGCTCCCCCATGAATACCCGCCCCTGCAGGTTTATCACCCCTACCCGGATGCCAGCGCTGGTTTCATAGACACCACAACCACGCCCTGGCGCGCCGGGCGGGTAATTGCCCGGGCGCAACACATCTTCGAAGCGGTTCAGGGAAGGATAAAACTCCTTCTTGTCCCAGATATGGTTGCCAGAGGTGATCACGTGCACTCCCAGCTTCCGGAAGTCACGCACGATGTCAGCGGTAAGGCCGAAACCACCGGCGGCATTTTCGCCGTTGACTACAACGAAATCCACCGCGAAACGGTCAATAAGACCCCCCAGCCGCTCTGACAGAATATTCCGCCCGGCTCGGCCCACCACATCTCCCACGAAAAGCAGTTTCATCGATCTCTCCGCACCGCTGTCAGGATTCGGCTACTTTGCATAATCTACCGCCCGGGTCTCACGGATCACGTTGACCTTAATCTGCCCTGGGTACGTCATCTCATCCTCAATCTTACGTGCAATATCACGTGCAATGACATGAGCGTGTTCGTCTGAAACATTGGAGCTGGAGACCATCACCCGAATTTCCCGCCCGGCCTGAATAGCATAGCAACTGTCAACACCCTCAAACGAGGTGCCGATGCGCTCAAGATCTTCCAGACGCTTGACATACATCTCCAGCATCTCGCGGCGCGCACCGGGCCGTGCCCCCGACAATGCATCCGCAGCCTGGACCAGCACCGCTAGCACCGTAGAGGGCTTCTCCTCTTCATGGTGCGCCGCTATGGCATGTATGATTTCATCATTTTCACCATATTTTCGTGCCAGATCCGCACCGATTTTGGCATGAGATCCTTCTACTTCATGATCCACCGCCTTGCCCAGATCGTGAAGAAGTCCTGCACGTTTGGCCTGCTTGATGTTGATACCGACCTCCGCAGCCATGACCCCGCACAAGAAGGCTACTTCGAGGGAGTGCTGGAGGATGTTCTGTCCATAGGAAGTGCGATACTTGAGCTGCCCCAGGAGCTTTACCACTTCCGGGTGAATTCCGTGCACCCCGACATCAAAAGTTGCCTGCTCCCCAGCCTCACGGATAGATTGGCGCACATCCTCTTCTGCCTTGCTGACAACTTCCTCTATCCGGGCGGGGTGGACGCGTCCGTCTGCAACCAGTTTCTCCAGCGCTATACGTGCAATTTCACGCCTCACCGGGTTGAAACCAGAGATTATGACCGCCTCCGGGGTATCATCTATAATCAGGTCTATGCCAGCAGCGGCTTCGATGGCCCGAATATTTCGCCCTTCACGCCCTATGATACGCCCCTTCATTTCATCGGACGGCAGCGCAACGACACTGACGGTTTTCTCGGCTACGTAGTCACCCGCATAGCGCTGAATCGCCAGGGAAAGAATCTCCTTCGCCTTATTATCTGCCTGCTCGCGCGCTTCATCTTCGATCTGCTTTATCTTTTTTGCCGCGTCATGGCGGGCCAGGCTTTCCAACCCTTGTATAAGCTGCTTTTTTGCCTCTTCTGATGAGAGGGATGATGCCTGCTCCAGCGCTTCACGCCGTTTGTCCAGCAGTTCTGCAGCATCGACCTCCATCTTGCGCACGCGCCCTTCCTGTGAAGCCAGATCGCGCTCGCGTTTTTGCAGATCCCGATCCCGCTCTTCCAAGGCCAGGTCTTTACGCTCCAGATTTTCTTCGCGCTGATTAAGGCGCTTTTCCTGCGCCTGCAGCTCTCGCCTGAGTTCTCGTGCCTCATTTTCCCAGGCGGACTTGGCTTCAAACACCGTGTCCTTGGCCTGCAGCTCTGCCTCTTTGCGCAGAGTGGTGGCCTCTTTTTTTGCATCGTTAATAATTTGTTGGGCCAGTTGCTCGGCACTGCCTGTGCGTGATTCATCCATCCGCTGGCGTATAATCGAGCCGGCAAAACCGCCCCCGACCACCGCCAGGAGCAACAGGAAAAGCACTATTCCTCCATCCATAACTGTATAACCTCCAGCGCCAAAGCGCTTAGTTGTTGAAGAATATAACCTGCCTTCAAGCCCTGCTCAATGCAGGGCACGCAACACTCTTTGCGTCTGTGACTACATAGTCAAGAGCAATGTCGTGCGCTTCGCGCGGCAGCTTATCTTCCAGTTGAAAATCATATGCAAGACCGATAAAGACGCATTCTGGTGCACACTGTGCCAAAAATCGGTCATAAAACCCCTTACCATATCCAAGCCGATTGCCCGCTGGGTCAAATGCAACTCCAGGGACCACAATCACATCAAACGCTTCTGGTGCCACCTGACAAGAACGGGCCAGCTGTGTTTCAAGCGAAGGCTCCAGGATTCCAAACATCCCTGGTTGCCAGGCACATTCACTGTCGAACCGGACAAATTCCATAGTCCCATGCACTACCCGGGGGGAAGCCACAACTGCGCCGGTTGCCTGCGCAAAGCGGCTCAACAAGCCGGTATCTACTTCATTGCCATGGGGAGCATACAGCCCCACGGTACGAGCGGCACTGAACGCTAACAGAGCCAGAACCCTCTGTTGCGCTTTTTGGCTCAGAATGCACACCTGTTCTGCACTCAATTGTTTACGCCGCTTGAGGTAGCTCTGTCGCAGAGCTGCTTTTACTCCACCCATTTCGCCAATATCCGCGTTCCCTTAAGCCTGCATTCAACAAGGACACAGCTGCAAAGCATGTAAATCTGTTGCGATAAAATCTGTCAAGACTGGTGTGGAAAGCACAAAATTCTGCCGCAGATAACCCGTACAACCTGACCCCATGTGGGGCTGACCTCGTGTTGGCGCAGTTTCAGGAAGAGCGGCAACGTATTTTCTGCCCGCTATGTTATTTTTTCAACAATGGCTTGATCGTACATGTAACATCGTAGGGAGAAGGGGAACAACCACACCCGGGTGGTGTTCGATGGAGATTTGCACGCGTGAAATTCAGGAAGGTTGACTCAGGCAAGATGGCTGCCTTACATACTCGGAAACATCACTAAAACCGACTTCCCACAACCCTCTATTTAATATCAAAGCTTTAAAAGACGCACCGTGCACCTGAACATTGGACCACGCCTACATCCACATTTACTTGACTGAATATCCAAGGCAAAAAGGGGAAACCTCGCCCTGTTGCAGTTGCATTCTACTCCCCGATCCGTTACGAATCGAAGAGGGATCAAACGCTCTGTAACATTGAAAGCGATCCATTATAACTTCAGGACAGCTTCCAATTTCTGGTTCAGCGCCTCAATTCTTTCCATAGCATCTTCTGCTTGCTCTGACTGCTCCTGTAATTCGAGGTAGAGCCCCGCGACGTTCATAAATGCGAGTACGGTCGCGTGCAAACTATCTGCTGTGGTACCGGCGGCTGTAACAGCGCCAATCCGTTCATCCACAAAAGCCGCAACTCGCTGCACTTCGGCCTCACTGCGCCGACTGCGGATCACATATTCATGTCCGTGAATATTTACCTCTACCCGGTGCTTCAATCAGGCTCCTGGGCAAGAAAGCTCAGCTTGTCGATTAACCTGTCAAGCTCCTGGGCAACGAAGTCACGCTGCTGCTCCAGATCTTCACGCGCAGTGACAAGCTTGCTATTTTCCTCTTGCAATTGCTGCTGGCGCTTTATTAAAAGCTCTATTTTCTCTTCTAAACGAACCAGATTATCCAGATTCATAGTTGATCTCTCTTCGACTCGGCAGGTTATGCAATGGGTAGTAAAATGTCAAGAAACTTAGCGCTTCTCAAACAGAGCATCGACAAACAATTCCGGCTCAAAGGGGCGCAGATCTTCGACCCCTTCGCCAATACCAATATAGCGTACCGGCAGATGCAGCTCGGAAGCGATGGCGACGGCCATACCCCCCCGAGCCGTACCATCGAGTTTGGTCAGGATAATGCCGTCGATGGCAACAGCTTCTTGAAACAAACGCGCCTGCACCAATGCATTCTGTCCGGTTGTAGCATCGAGAACCAGCAGGGTCTCGTGGGGAGCTCCACTTATTTCCCGCGCCAGCACACGGCGAATTTTTTTCATCTCCTCCATGAGGTTTACCTTGGTATGTAAGCGCCCTGCCGTATCTACAATCAGCAGATCTGCTTCTCGGGCGAGGGCGGCCTTTGCCGCATCAAACGCTACCGCTGCGGGGTCGGCACCTTCACTGTGGCGAACCACACCAACATCAGCACGCTCGCCCCAGGCTGCCAACTGTTCGGCTGCTGCAGCCCTGAACGTGTCTGCGGCGCCCAGAACAACCTTCTGCCCCTGCTGCTTATATTGGTGTGCCAGTTTGCCGATGGTAGTGGTTTTCCCCACTCCGTTGACCCCCACAACCATCATCACATAAGGTTTATGCGCGCTCAGATCAGCTGCATGCGCGGTAGAGGAAAGTGCGCCGAGGATCTCTTCGCGCAGCGCGGTACGCACCTGCTCGGGCTGCTGCATTTCCCCACGGGTCAAACGCTCCTGTAGCGCTGCCACTAGCTTTTGCGTGGTGCGCACGCCGAAGTCAGCGCTCACCAAGATCTCTTCTATCTCTTCGATGGTGGCTGCATCTATTTTCGCCCCAGAACCCAGGACGGCATCAAGCTTCGCAAACAGCGATTTGTGGGTTTTCGCCAGCCCGGTGCGCATTCGCTCATACACCGAGACTGGTTGCTCCCGGGTTGCGGGCGGCTCCACCTGCAATTCCGACTGATCCGGCTCCTGCGTCGGGAGATCCGCACCCGGGCGGGGAGCGCGGCGGGCTACATCTTCGGTCTGACGCCGGCGCAGCTGAACAAGGCGCCAGATACAGAGAACAAGCAGCAGTGCCAGGCATATGTACGCAAGGGTATACGCCAGCGCCAGGCTTTTCTCCGGTGGCACCCCCCAGCGCTCAAGCACCCCAGCAAAGACCACAAACTGCTGCTTAAGCCACAGAATGAACCCCTGCCAACCCGAAGCAATGTTCTGCATCAGCTCTTGGGAGAAAGCGTAAACCTTTTCCATACTTTGACTATTATTCATAAACATTCTTTCTTTTTAAATTACATCCAAAACGGCAAGCTTAAACTGTGATTTCAG
>CAYUJC010000103.1:0-7016 GCA_964444945.1 uncultured Desulfuromonas sp. | reverse complement strand
TGTCGAGCAGGTCTTCAGCTTTAATCCCTTTATTAATCACCTCGCGCAGGCGCTCGGTGCCAGCCTCGGGGGCGAGGGTGAAGCCGGTCTTGCGCACCTTGCGGATTTCGTTGATCAGCTCTTCCGTCAGGGAACCTACACGTAGACTCGGCAGCGACATGGCGACCCGGTCTTCGGCGTGCTGTTCCATCAGATGACGCAGCAGCGGTTCGATGGCGCTGTAATCACCACTGGAGAGAGACAGGAGCGAGAGTTCATCGAAGCCGCTGTTGGCCAGCGCTTCTTCGGCCAGTTTCGCAATGGTTCCGGCCTGACGTTCACGCACCGGGCGGTAGATATAACCCGCCTGACAGAAGCGACATCCGCGCGTACACCCGCGTGTGATCTCCAGCGCCACACGATTATGCACTGTATCCATATATGGGATCAGCGGTTTGGTGGGGTAGGGCGCAGTGTCGAGATCGGCGAGATACCGCCGCGTCACCTCGGTATAATCGGGCAGTTGCGGTTCGATGTTGCGGATGGTGCCATCGGGGTTGTAGTGCGGGGTAAAGAGTTCGGGGACATAGACCCCTTTGATGTGGCGGAGTTCCTGACATATCTGGCGGCGTCCGAGCCCCTGCTTTCTTTTGGTGCGGATCGCTGCACAAATTTCGACTACCGCTTCCTCGCCGTCACCCAGCAGGGCGATATCGATAAAATCAGCCAGTGGTTCAGGGTTGAAAGCACAGGGGCCGCCGACTATTATGATCGGGTCGGTTTCGCTGCGCTCTTCACGCCTGCGCGCAACTCCGCCTAAATCGAGCATATGCAGAATGTTGGTGTAGCTCAGCTCATGCTGCAGGGTGAAGCCGATGATGTCAAACTGGGCCAGGGGCGTATCCGATTCCAGCGAAGATAAAGGGCTGGCGTGCTGGCGCAGCTGCTGCGCCATATCGGGCCACGGGCAGTAGACGCGCTCGGCGGCAATCCACTCCACATCGTTGAGGACCTGGTACAGAATCGCGCTGCCCGTGTGGCTCATGCCGATCTCGTACACATCGGGAAAAGCCAGCGCATAGCGGATGTCGACATCCGCATGGTTTTTGCGGATTGAGCCTGCTTCGCCGCCCAGATAGCGCCCCGGACGGCTTATATTTAACAGGATATCACAAGAATTTACAGGGGAGTTCGCGCAGGAGTTCATATATAAAACATACTTTCTTTATGCCAGCACAGTAAAATAGTACAATTTACAATGCGGTCAATGCACCTGACAAGCTTTTTCAGGCATGTTAGGATTAAACCTTCAAAAATTGAGACAATATAGGTCACAATTACGTTTTGTTTGAGCCTGATGGTTTGAACTTCATGGAGATACTATGACAGACAAACCGGTTGCCACGGCAGGCGCGGTTGCGCCGGAACAGTGCCGCACCCCAACGGTGGATATCCATGTGCACAGTGTAGCCTCAGGGCATGCGTTCAGTACCGTGGAGGAGATAGTCGCCGGCGCGCGCAAACGCGGGTTGGAGGGGGTTGCCATTACCGACCACGGCCCGGCGCTGCCGGGCGGCCCCCATCTGTACCATTTTATGGCGCTGCGTTTTATCCCCCCCGTTATGGATGGGGTGAGGGTGCTGCGCGGGGTGGAGGCGAATATCCTCGGGGGCGGCAAACTCGATTTGGAGGAGAACGCGTTACATCAACTCGACATCGTCCTCGCCGGGCTTCACGCTGGGTGTGGCTACAGCGGCGCAAGTGTGGCGGAACATACCCGCGCCATCCTGCAGGTGATGGAACACCCCGAGGTGGATATCATCTCCCATCCGGGCAATCCCGTGTATCCCGTCGATTATGGCGCCATTGTGGAGCAGGCCGTGCGCACCGGCACCGCGTTGGAGATCAACAGCTCATCCTTCTCCATCAGCCGGACCAACAGCGCCCCGAATTGTCTGGAGATTGCGCGTCTGTGTGCCGAAAAGGGTGCCCTGGTCGCCATCGGCAGTGACGCCCACATCAGTAGCGCGGTGGGAGAATTTACCGACGCCGTTGCCGCCTTGAATCATGCCGGGGTAAAGCCACAGCAGGTGGTAAATCGTAATCTTGCTACGTTACTCGCGTTTTTGCAACGGATGGGCAGGCGGAGTCTGCTGCCCCAGGAAGCATGGCAGGAGTAGACTATGATGCTGGAGCAGGAACGCAACCTGATAGTTACCTACGGCCTGAAGATGCTCTCTTCCGGCCTGACCACCGGCAGCGGCGGCAACCTCAGCTGCCTGTGCCGGGAGCATGACCTTATCGCCATCGGCCCGAGCGGGGTTGACTACGCCGAGGTGCGCGCGGAAGATGTGGTTATTGTGAACCGCAGCGGCGCCGTGGTAGCGGGGGCATTGAAGCCATCGAGCGAACTGAGTTTTCACCTCGCGCTGTATAACGCGCGCCCCGATGTCAACGCCGTAGTCCACACCCACTCGGTGTATGCCACCACCATGGCGTGTCTGCAGCGCGAGATTCCCGCAGTGCACTACCTGGTCGCCTTTGCGGGTAAAAAAGTCCCCCTTGCCCCCTATGCCACTTTCGGAACCCCGGAGCTTGCCGCCAGCGTGGTAGCCGGTATCGGCGCTGCCAATGCAGTCCTGCTCGCCAATCATGGTCTGGTGACGGTGGGGAGCGATCTGGGCCGCGCCTTCAATGGCGCCGAAGAGATCGAGCTGGTGGCGCGCATATATTATCAGTGTTGCAATGTGGGGCAGCCGGTCCTAGTGCCGGATGCAGAGATGGACAGGGTGCTGGAGAAATTCAAGAGCTACGGCCAGCAGGATAGGAAGGCAGCAGATTGAGCAAGCATCCGGCGGATGGACCGGAACTCGCTGCGCTCAAACATACGGTTCATCTGTTTCGCCTGCTGGCAGCAACGCTTCGGCTGCAGTGCGAAGGGGAAATGTTCTGTGACTAATTATTGCGCATAGAGAATAAACCAGATTGAATAAATTATATGGCCACACACACAAAGCCGGGAGTGAGTTGTTATGGATAATGGATGTGGAGTGAAAAATGGACAGGGCGAAACTGTGCAAGCTGAAGCCGTCCAAATAAGTGATGGAATCTACTGTGTCTCCGTGAATCTGCCGAGTTCACTGCTGTTTGAAGGGATGTGGCCCATGCCTGACGGCATCTCCCTCAACTCCTATGTGGTAAAAGGGGAAAAAACCGCCATCATCGACCTTATAGAGGATATCGACGGCGAAGCTGCGTGTTTTCTCCACAAGTTGGCCTCCATAGATCTGCGCCCCGAGAATATTGACTACCTGATTATCAACCACATGGAGCCGGACCACACCCGCTGGCTGCCCGCGTTCCACGCCAGAAATCCTCATGTCCGCATCTATCTGTCATCCAAGGCGGCAAAGATGCTCAAATCTTTCTGCGATATAGACACCAACGTCCATGTGATCAAAAGCGGCGACCGCCTCGACTTAGGCGGGGGCAAAGTGCTGGAGTTTCACGAGACGCCGAACATCCACTGGCCCGAAACCATCATGACCTATGAGCTCCAGAGCGGGACCCTGTTCTCCTGCGATGGCTTTGGTTCCTACGGCGCCATAGATGGGCTCTATTTTGACGATCAGCTCAGCGCGGAGCAGCAGGAGTTTTTTCTCGCCGAAGCTCTGCGCTATTACTCCAATATAGTGGCGAGCTTTTCCACCTTTGTCACCAAGGCTATTACCCAATTGAGTGGGCTGGATATAAAGGTGGTGGCCCCGTCGCACGGGATCATCTGGCGCGCCAGTCCACAGACGATTATAGAGGCCTATGCCCGCTTTGCGCGGTATATGCAGGGGCCGGCAGAGCCTGAAATAACCCTGATATGGTCCAGCATGTACGGGAACACGGGGCAACTGGTGGAGACTATCGAGCGCACGGTGCGTCAGGAGGAGATGCCGTTGCATGTATATCGCGTCCCTGAAGATCTGATCAGCCACATTATAGCCTCAGCCTGGAGCTCCAGCGGGCTGATACTGGGGATGCCGACCTACGAATATCAGATGTTTCCCCCCATGGCGTGGATGCTGGACATGTTCCGGCGCAAAAAAATGCTCAATAAAAAAGTATTACGCTTCGGTTCCGCCGGCTGGTCGGGCGGAGCGCAGCGCGAACTGGACAGCATAACCGAAAAGCTCAAGTGGGATTTTCTGGAGCCGATTGAGTGGTTCGGAGCGCCGCGCCAGCCTCAGTTTGACCAGATGGCAGAGCGCACGCGCGAACTGGTGGCCAGGGTGCGGCGCGCGTGTGAGCAGGGATGAGGTATGGATACAGCGACAGACAACGGATCTTCCCCGCGCTGGCTGTGCCATGTGTGCCGTCTCAGTTCCACGCAAGGCAGCGGCTATGTGTGCCAGCGCTGCTTTAAAATAGCCTGCGGTGCGCATATTGTCCCCACCCGCGTGCAGGATGAGAATGGGAGCGCAAAACTCGAAATGGTGTGTACCGAGTGTGTTGGACCGGAGGATGAAACGTGAAACAGACCCATAAATCTGCCCCTGCCACCCACCTGGTGTATTCGGATGATCCGGCCGCCCACTGCAACACCTGCGCTAAGTTGAAAAGTGAGTGCCGCTGTTCCCCTGCACCTCAGCAGAATCCTGCCAACGCTGTGGTGCGGATCGGGCGCCAGACCAAAGGGCGCAAAGGGAGCGGTGTAACAGTCATTACTGGAATACCGTTGCCCGTGGGGGAATTAAAACAGCTGGCCCAGCAACTGAAGAAAAAATGTGGCTGTGGCGGCACCCTCAAAGATGGAGTTATCGAGATTCAGGGAGATCAGCGTGACTTTCTCCTCGATTTGCTGCAACAGCAGGGGCAACCGCTGGGGTGGACGGTGAAAAAGGCCGGAGGTTAAGCTGTGCGTTCCAGCGTGTTTGATATGTAACTTTTCAGCTTAGCAGCAAGAGCTTGTGGCACCCATGGCCCCCGCTACAAACAGTCGTGTCCCTTGGAAGGGGTGGCACAAGCCCTTCCTGGTCATAAACCAGAAAGGCGGTCCCATAGCGGAACCGCCTTTCTGTTTACTGCGAAAAAAAGGTGCGTGGATTATCAGAGCTTCTGCGCGTGCTCCTTCAGGTAGCTGGCTACCCCTTCAGCGGTGGGTTTCATCCCCTCGTCCCCTTTATTCCACCCGGCCGGACACACTTCGCCATACTGCTCAGAGAACTGCAGCGCATCTACCATGCGCACCATTTCATCAATGTTGCGTCCCAAAGGGAGGTTGTTCACCACCTGATGCTGCACCACCCCCTCTTTGTCGATGAGGAAGGATGCGCGCATGGCTACACCTTCCTCCGGATGCTCGATCCCGAACGCCCGGGTTATCTCATGCTTAATATCCGCAACGATGGGGAACTGCACCGGGCCGATGCCACCATCCTCTATCGCGGTGTTGCGCCATGCCAGGTGCGTATATTGTGAGTCAATGGAGATCCCGACAATGTCAGCATTAAGTTCCTGCAGCTGCTTCACGCGGTTATTGTGGGCGATAATCTCTGACGGGCACACAAAGGTGAAATCCAGCGGCCAGAAAAACAGCACCACATACTTGCCTCGGTGGTCAGAGAGCTTATATTCAGCAAAACTGCCATCCGGCATAACCGCGGTAGAGGTAAAATCCGGGGCCTGACGCGCTACGAGTACACTCATGGTTAAATCTCCTTTGGTCTAGATAGGTTCAAATGTATGCCCTGCAATAATCGACATTGCATGGTAAAGTCTATATGTCGCGTTCCTCCATGGGGGACGCGGAGGGCATATTGCAATTAATAACCTATTTTGTCAACAATGAAATATAACGCCAATGCCATACTTTCAGGAGCATCTGGGTAAGGGGGTAAGTCCATGTATGTCATACCATGGTTTTCTTGTAAACATTTAATCCTGGTGCTTGCTCTGGTGGCGCTTCTGGGCTCTGGGTGTAGCTTCTCTCCATCTTACCCTGCATATTCCCCTGCACAAGTGCGCACAGAATATGCCCACACCCCGGCGCCGGTGATACTCTCCGGTGTCGAGCCTCAAACAGCCTCTTGGGCAGAGGAGAGGATCACCACCGCCCCAACCTCAGCTGGGATGCAGGTGAGCGCGCAAACTTCAACCGGGCTGAATTCTCCTCTATCGCTGCCCCAGGTGCTGCATCTCTGTATTGCGAACAATCCGAATCTACAGCAGATGGTGGAGCGCGTCGCCCAGGCTCAGGCCATGAAAGAACTGGCAGGTTCCGCCTTCTGGCCGACAGTGGGTTTTTATACTGAGTATATACAGGGCAATGCCCCTTCCGATTATCTATTCAAGGTGATCGATCAGCGCAAACTGCCTCCAAATGTTGATTTTAATGATCCGGGATGGTTTGAGAACTTTGAAAGTGGTCTCACCGCCCGGGTGAATCTATTTAACGGGGGGCGCGATTACCTCGGAACCCGCATCGCCAGGGAGGATCTCCATATCTCGGAGTTGGAGCGGCAGGAGGTTGTCAATAACCTGAAGGCGCAAGCGATCACCGCCTTCTATGATGTCCTCTCCGCGCAGGAGTTTGTCGATATTGCCGCCGCATCGGTGGAAACCGTAGCCGAACAGCTGCGCATTACCCAGGTTCAATATGACGGGGGCGCCGCCTTGAGAGCTGATGTGCTGACCTTAAAGGTTCGCCTTGCACAGGCGGAAGAGGTGCTGGTTGAAAGCAAAAAAAGGTATGCGCTCGCGAAAGCGACCCTTGCCCATCTGATGGGATTTGATCCGGGGGAGAATTCACCGGAGTTAACCCTGACCCCGCAGGCAGACGGGATTGTCTTCAGGGTGCCAGAAACCTATGCAGATGGGGTGATCTATGCGTTTGAACATCGGCCGGAGCTGGCAAAAATCCGCAGAATGCTGGTTAAGTCGCGGATGGGGGTGGATGTTTCGAAAGCGGACTATTTGCCCCAGATCGATGTGATGGGCAAATATTATGTGGATGACCCGCACATGAAGTACGACCTGGAGCGGGAAAA
>CAYUJC010000102.1:5600-7501 GCA_964444945.1 uncultured Desulfuromonas sp. | reverse complement strand
CCGCGTCAGTGGAATAAGGGGCTGCTGGGCATCAGCGCCAGCAAACCGGCTCCCCTCGAGTCAGTACCGCTGCGCTACGAATATGCCTACGGTGGCGTCGATCCCAATCATGCAGACCAGCTCTGTGCGGCCAACCCAGTTGGTTGCGGCTTTAGCCAGAAGGGCTGGCGTGTCAAGGGGATGGCACTGCCGCAGATCGAAATTGGTCCCAAATATATCACTGCCCCCACTCAACGCGTATCTCCAGGCGGTTACGCTCCCCTTGCACCATTCTGGGAACCCCGTCTGGAGGCCAGCCGCCAGCTTGATGAAGAGGCGATCGCCTGGGGCGGGTGTCCTTTTGGCGCCAAAGCTCCTGCAGGCCTGTACAATAGTGCACCGCTTGACCAGCGTTTTGACAGCCCCTTCGAAGGGGGGGAAACGCTCCGCCTCAAGGGGTTGATCCCAGAAGCCCCCCACTCCGACGGAACGCTGCTACAAATCCCTGCGCCCCGACCCGACCTGAAGCTGGTTGCCGGCACCCGGGTTGAAACCCTGCAGCCAAGTTGCGACACCCTCACAGTAGATACCGATGCGCGCACGATTTGCCTGGTGTGGCGTTGTGGCATACCGTGGAATATTCAGGAGCAACACCGCGATTGGTTGGTGTTGCGCGACCTAGATCTGGAAGAACAGCGCGAAGCGGAAGGCGCAGAGGAGATGGAAGCATGAAGCGCCAGGGAAGCGCAACTGTGCCCGAGAACACGGCGCAACAAGGAGCGGCGGTGCAACAGGGATCCTGTCCCGAAACGCTGCTCACCGGCATTGGCCTGAGCTGTGTCACTGGCGATCAGCCCTTCGCCCTGCTCGGTGCCGTGGGCACAAATCTAAGCACGGCTCGCCCAAACCCGCTCATCAGGGTCAAAGTTCCGAGGCAAGAGAGCGAACAGCCGATCATGAGCGCACCCCTTGCCGAACTCGAGGGGATCGAACTCCCCGTCGCACGCATGGAGATTCTTGCCAGTGGAGCCCTCGACAGGGCCAGTGGATTTCTGCCACAAGTTATGGATAGCGCAAAGGTGCTGGTTGTCACTCTGTTGCCGAGTCGAAATACCGCCAGAGGAGCTGCAATAGAAACCGACCAGTTCCAAGAAAATTTATGCAGCCAAATTCCGCGCCTGAGCACGGCCGAATTCCGCTTTGTCGATGCGACTTCAGGGCCGACCCAAGAGCTGATCGAATGCTGTCGCGAACTTGCTGCAGGGACTTGGCAAGCGGTGTTGTTTGGAGGGGTAGATTCGCTGGTAGATACGGTCAGTTGCGCCGAACTGGCCCTGAACGGCAGAATTATGCCTGTCGGTGGCGCCGAAGGATTAGTCCCCAGCGAGGCTGCTACCTACCTGCTGTTGCAGGCTACAGACTCTGAGGCTGTGGAGGTTTTGGCTCAGCTTAAGGGGGCAGCTCAAGCGGAAGAACTGCAAAGTGGCAAGGCAGATCGGCAAAATATGCTCGGTCAGGCAGCGGCTATACAGGCGGCCCTCGCCCAAGGGAACCTCTCTGCCAGCGCCCTCGACGGAGTTGTCATCCCCTACGGCAATGATACCGCCAGCACCCTCGAATGGTACCAGACCTCTCAAAAACTCTGGCCACCTGGGTCCAGCGCGCCGTCAGAAGAACCCGAGTCCCCAGCGGGGCAGCCGCCGGAGCGGGAAAACCACCGCGAAGAGCTGCAGCTCCACATTGCTCTTGGCGAAACAGGGGCCGCCGCCCTCCCCCTCTCCCTCGCGCTCGGTTGTGCTCGGTTCGAATTTCACCATCCGCGTCTGCACCATGTGCTGGTCTGTGCGGCTGGGGATGCGCCATTTCGAGGCGCAGTTGTACTCCAAGCAGCAGGAAAGAGATAGGTGCTCGAAGGGGCGCAG
>CAYUJC010000102.1:0-5500 GCA_964444945.1 uncultured Desulfuromonas sp. | reverse complement strand
GACGAGGCGGGGGATAAAAAAGGGGTAAACTCCGGCACTATCACCGAAAAAGCGGAGTTTGTTACCGCTTCTGGCAACGTGCTTTTTGAAGGGGTCGGCGCTACCCGCCAGGGAGATATGATGGTCTCCAACAATAAAAATACTGCGCCAATGCCGCTGGCACAGGGTGGCGCAAGCGCCCCGCCAGCACTTGCTTTAGAGGGGGCGGAAGAAATAGCCGCAGAAGCGTTGCCCGCCAGCGTGGAATGGGAGGTTAGCGGAGACGAAATGCACTTTGTCAAAGGGGTGTTTGAGGGTGGACTCCCACACGAGGAGAGGAAAGCATGACCGGCAACCCGCAGCAACTCGATCCGAACAAAGTCACCAAACCGGTCGATAGCACTGAAAACCAGAAGGATGGCCATCGCGAGATTGTCTTTTCCGTAACACCCGGCGAAAAACAATTCTGGCTCAAGATTCAGGATACTCGCCACACCTGGAACAACATCCCACTGGGCAGGGTCAGTTCCACCCCCAAGGGGAAACACCCCAAAGGGAGTAACGTCCTCGTTCCGGTAATACCTCTTTGCTACACAACCGCCACCGACGACGCTGAAGCCGACAAACTGAAGGCGGCAATTCCGCGCCCGGGCTGGCTCTATGTCTATCGCAACGGCACACTGTGGCGCGAACTGGAGGTTGGTGCCAGCGGCTACATGCGCGACGTAAACCTGCAGTACACCCAGAACATGGACGTGCGCGAGGCGACCGGCTACTTCGACAATCGGGTGTTGCTCCCCTTTAAAGTCCAAGGTGAAATTCAAACGCTTGAGATGGCATTCTCCGAAGTGCAGTGGAGTTGGGCGCGAATTAATAAGATACAGGAAGATGCCGCTCTACGGCAGCAGCGCATGCAGGAAATTGATCTGAGCGGCTACGGCACCAAGTTTGAACCAAAGCTTCCAGAGGGGAACAAAGCGCGGGTTGAGAATGTTGCGCATGCGCCGGAACTCTACCATCTGGCGCTGCAGCGTAAAAGCAATATTCCGGCGGTGTATCTGCATGATCCGTTACGTATTGCTGTTAACCTCCATGAACTATTTTTCAAAGCGTTCGATGACACGGCCCAATTGATGGAAAAGAACGGTCGGGCCAAGGTGGTCTCCGATATTGCCGATTCAATTCTGGCAGCCGAACCCAAATTTGCCAAACATTTGCGCGAAACCGAGCGACAAGCCTTCAAAACCAACTATGAATCACAAGAAAAGCAGCTTCAAACAGCCTACGAAAATGCTAGTGACAATTTTCTGGATTATATGCAGCGGCAATCCGCCGAATCAGGTTCAACGGTTGCGAACGCTTTCTCCGATTTCGATCTCGACCTGCCCCAGCACCGGGAAAGACTGGAAGAAATCTATGCCGTTTTGCTCACCAATGTTGCAGTCACCGAGAATGGTCGCAAATACATCGTCAGTCAGTTGAAAAACGATGAGAGCCTGATCAGTAAGATCTTTGACTTTCAAGACAAGGCCAAGGAGGCCACCAATGCCATCTTCAACGCCGTTGCCGCTCAACTCGGGACCATGGACAAAAAATGGTCATTTGTCGCAGCCTTTGTCCAAAGGCGTTATCTGCTTGAGATCAGCCTTACGGAAATGAGCCTGGTCGAGTTTCTCGATAACGGTCAGGTTCAGCACAGCAAAGTCGTTCAGCGGGCCATGAAGGTGAGCGTAGTTGAGAGCACTGCGATTGCCATGCGCTATGAACCACCCAGAGTCACTGGCATTACGATTGCTGGGCACAATCTTAGTGCTTATGCTAAAAAGGTCACCGGCAGTAAAGGATATGCAAGGATCATAGTTGGGCTGGAGGCCTTCAATATGGTCAGGATGCTTAAGGAGTATGGAAACCAAAAAAATAAATTTGATCTATGGGTTGTCTTTCAGTCGCTAGTAAATTTTGGAGCCTCTGCCGCGGGAATAAGGTCTGGGTACTTCGGCTATCGCTCTGCATCACTTTTAACCAAGGGCCTAAAGGGAGCGTCCGATGCAGCAGGTCGTGCTGCATTGAAGGCTGGAGCAGTCGCCGCATTTATCGGTGCTCTCTACGAAGTGACCCAGGCCATTGAAGAATCTCAATCCGGTGACACCGATGCCGCCGTTTCACACGGGGTAATGGCCGGGGGGGCGTTAGCCTCTGGCATCGGAGGACTCCTGTTGTTCACGGCTACCGTTACCAACCCCGTCGGCTGGGCGGTTATTATCGGCGGTATTATTGTCTCTATCGGCGGCGGGATCAGCCTGATTTGGACCGACAACTCCCCTATCGAAGATTGGTTGTTGCACAGCTACTGGGGAGAAATGGCCTATACAGGAGAAAAAGAAGAGGAAGGCAAAGACGGTAAAAAATATCTTTTGGATTATACCGATTGGAACAATGACCCTGAAGCGGAACTGAAAGCTTACTACCACATTGTTTACGGTTTCAAGGTCAGCACTTCGTGGAAAAGAGTTACGCAGAATAAACAGTTTTCTTGTCTTGTTCCTGAAAAACAGTTTGTCGAATTTGAACTGCTTATCGAAGTCGCTAACTATGATCCAAAGCGAAGCCAGATTTATTGTGAGCTTAAATTCCAGGTAGACGACCAATGGCACAAACTCATTGCCAAGGACAAACAGGAACTACCTGACAAGAGGTACGGTAAGGAAAACGAACCGCGAAAACTGGTGTGGAACTTCAAGCCTAACCAAATCCCCAAAGATGCCACGAGGGCAGAGATGACCATCTGGTACGATCCCTTCGGCGACCAGTCGATACTAATGCCAGACGAATTGGGTTTGAAAATTGAAACAGGGAGGTTCGGGTCAAATGCCAAAGAAGGATAAGAGAACAGTTATTAAAGAGCTTTCGCCGCCGCAGCGAAGACTGGGCTTGAAACCGGATATTCATACACCGCCAATCCTTCTAGAAAATGAGGTCTTCCTGGAAGTCAACTCTTACTATGGGCAGCGGGATACCTTTCCCGAACTAGCGTCGTTGTTTTTTATGATTATTTTGTCCTTTTTTTTCATTTTAATTTGGCATGGTGCGACATTGTCAGACATTCCCTCATTCCTTTGGGCCGTTGCCTGCATTCCTCTCCTTATGGTTGTAGGTACGCTACTCACCCGCTCCCCGTTGCCGCTACGTCTCAACCGTCAAACCCAGGAGGCCTACTTCGTTCACGGCGGCAAGCTTTACCGCATGCCCTGGCAGCAGATTATGGCGCGAGTTACGGTAACGTACACTCCCGCAGTAACCGCTGTCTACAGCCTTGATTTCGGATTTTTTCGAGGCAAAGACAAAACACCCATGTGGGTGGCCGTGGGTGGTAGTTTAGAAGAGATCGCTTATCGCCATTGGGAATACTACTGCATGTATATGGAGTCCGGCACGCCGGTTCCCTTATTGGACGTGGTTCCAGAGGAAGAAAAATCCGAGGCCAGAAAACATCAGGAAAAACCTTTGGAAAAACTTATTGATGGTGGAATTTTAGGGGTATTTAAACTCATTTTTTGGCCGATGGAATATATGGAAAAGCAGTTAACTAAGGTCAGCCTACGCCCCAACCGCTGGCCGCAAGAAATCATTGATGTGTGCGAGAACCATCCGCTGCTTAAAAACTAAGATCGCCCTAGACTACAGACGTTCTTTTATAAACGAATTCGACAAGATATATTGTGCAGGGCAATCTGATTCCGCACATGGTAGTAGAGATGATTGCCCCCGGTTTTGAACCCAACCTCAGCACCCTTGATGTGCGGGTAACTATCGAAGAGGGCGAAATTGACGTGCGTGGTCATCACATTAAGCTCACCCGCTTAAGCGGTAACCAGCAACTTCAATACCCATATTTGGTCGAACAACTCTATGCTGATGAACAAAGTCAGCACGTTATCGGCGTCCGCTATCGTTACCGCGCTCCGGGTCCGCACCCTGTCCGGTGGCGGGCGCGGGCGCGTCATATCACTAAAGACCAGACTATTCTGCCACCGATTCTGGATGCTCCAGAAAACACCAATGATGAAATAACGGCTTCTCATCCCCCTACCGGTCAAGCCGCGCCTTCGCAACACACAGCCACGACGAAAGTTGCGACTGACGGTGTCCGCATTATTGATACCGAGCCGGGGTGGATTTATGCCGAGTTATAAGAATAAACCAACAGAGGAAAACACCATGACCAATCAATATTACGCCGCTACAGCCTACGACAGCGCGCGCCCGCGTACCCTCGTAGCGGGCGACAACAGTCAGTTTGGGATAACAACCCGCAAGTTGCGCGAAAACCCGTTGGAGACCAGTGGCACCCACTGTCGGGAATACCTAGCCGAGGACGATGTCGAGGTCATTGAGTTGCTGAACGAAGATAGTGCCGAGGTTCACGAACAACTGGAAGCAGACGGGCACGAATCCCAACCTTGGGAGACGTTTGGTAATCCTCGTACGGTGATAAGAGTGATTACCGATGTGGCTGGACTGTTTCTAGTTATTGGTGGGACTGGAACATTGCTGATTGAGATCATTCAAAATGGTTTTTTTTCTATTTTTAATACAGCTACCTTTATGATTTTTGGTCCATTTATGACTGTCTATCTTATCGGCAAGCTCATCCTCCGCTTCGATCTTGTCAAAGACAAAAACAACGTGCTGCTCAACCGCCGTACTGGGATGATCACCATCCCGCAGAAAAAGAGCACACCGCTGGAGCTACCTTTCGACGAATTTGACCCCTACCTGACCACCGCCACCAACCCCACCGGCAGTACCGATTTTTACCTGCAACTCGGCCATCGTTATAGCGAAGCCCGAGTGCAGTATCCACCCAATATGGCCGAGCCGTGGAAAGCCTACTTGGCTTGGGAATACTGGCAGCAATATATGGATATCTCCAAGCCCCTGCCCGACAGTCCACGTATGGAGCCCTATCGCTCACGTGATCCTTTTACTGCAGAATTCGATAAAAAGCACAAACGCCCAACCGACTACTGGAAGAATACAGATATCGATCAGGCCTGGGATATGAAAACACACGCGCTCAAAGCAGCCGCAACCTACCCCTGGGGCACCACCCGCGAACAGGCTTTGGCACAAGGTTGGCGTCCTTCCGGATACGGTGAAGGGCCATCGACCAAGATGCCAGCGGGCATGAAAAAGATGGCGTTGAAGAAAAAAGAGGTTCCACTGGAGGACTACGCAGTTATCGATAAACGTGGCGACTTTGAAGAGTTTTAGGTGTTGGTGCTGTCGACTGTTCGTTTAGCTCTTTGAAAATTAGACCTCAGCACCGTTACTGACGGCGGGTTCAGCCTGATTTGGACCGACAACTCCCCTATCGAAGACTGGTTATTACACAGCTATTGGGGCGCAATGGCCTATGCAGGGGAAAAGGAAGAGGAAGGCAGGGATGGCAAGAAATATCTACTAGATGAACCTCTTGCAAAAGTCTTCCGCCAATGGCGGTTAGTTGTTGGCTGAACAG
>CAYUJC010000101.1:0-7651 GCA_964444945.1 uncultured Desulfuromonas sp. | reverse complement strand
AGGCACCTGTGCAAGCTGGGCGCCGAGCAGCGCTACATAGTTGTGCACCGCGGATGAAGAGGTAAAGGTCACAATATCAACGCGCCGCACCAGAAGATCGAGCAGAGCATCGGCTTCCCCCGTTGTCGCCACGGTACGATAGGCAACGGGAGCATCAACCTGGGCGCCACACTCTTGAAGGCCGGGCACGATGAGATCGCGCGCCTGCTCCGCCCGGGGATAGAGCACTCTTTGCCCCGCGACCCCTGCGGTACTGAGCAGTTCCATCACCCCCTCGGCGGTATAATCCGCTGCCGGGGCAATGGCGCTGTGCCCCCAGCGCTGCAGACAGTGCTGGGTCGCTGGACCGACACTGACAAAGCGCAGGGTTTCTGGCACCACTATCCCCAGATCTTCTATATACTGCATGACGATATTTACCGCGTTGGCCGAGGTGAGCAGGAGGATATCGTAGGTGTGCAGTTGCACCAATGCCGCTTCGAGAATCTGCGGCTGTGCGGGGGGGGCAATCTGGATAAGGGGGAAGACCTCGGTGCGCAGCCCTGCCTGTTCCAGGGCGTGAACCAGCGGCGGGGCCTGGTGCTGCGGCCGGGTGACCAGCACACAGGGTGCAAAAGACGCAGATGCCGTGGAGGCTGTGTCCTGTTGCGTCTCCATCTTTAATCCAGATCCATCTTCTTCAGTTCCCCCTGCGGAGCCTCGGTCTCCAGCTCGAACAACTCCTGCAACGCTTCCACGTATGGCTGGGCGCCCGCATCCTTCTGCGCTCTTTTCAGCCCCGCTGTGGGTTGATGGAGGATTTTATTCACCAGCGCCTGACTCATGGCCTCAACAGCTTTGCGCCCCTGCTCGTCCAGATTTTTGATCTGCCCCAAGGTTTTTTCCACTTCGCGCCGGCGCAGGCGCTCCATCTTCTGCCGCAATGCCACAATGGTGGGGACCACCTCCAGGCTGTTTACCCAGCTATTGAACTGGAGCAGCTCCTGTTCCACAATTGCCTCTGCTGCTATCGCCTCTTTCTGGCGCTCATCCATATTGGATTTGACAATCCCCTGCAGGTCGTCCACATCGTAGAGATAAACATTGCCGACATTGTTCACCCGTGGATCTATATCCCGGGGGACGGCAATATCGATAAAAAACATGGGCTTCTGCTTGCGCTGGCGTAGAGCCTGCTGCACCTCTTCGGGATGGATGATGAAATTGGTGGCACCAGTGGAAGACAGGACAATATCCACCTGGTGCAGATGGTCGGCAAAGTTATTAAACAGCACCGCGCGCCCAGAGAACTCCTGCGCCAGAGCCTCTGCCCTGGAGAAGGTTCTGTTGGCGACCAGCACCTCTTTAACTCCGTTATTGACAAAGTGGCGCGCCGCGAGCTCGCACATCTCCCCGGCCCCGAGCAGCATGACCGTCTTGCCTTCGATGGAGTCGAAAATCTTGCGCGCCAGCTCCACCGCAGCAAAAGCGACCGACACCGCATTCCCGGCAATATTTGTTTCTGTCCGCACCCGTTTCGCCACCGAGAACGCCTTGTGCAAAAACCGGTTCATGATGAGGCCAACACTCTGATGCTCAACCGCATAAGCGTAGGCATCTTTGATCTGCCCGAGGATCTGCGGTTCCCCCACCACCATGGAATCAAGGCTGGCCGCAACCCGGAACATATGCCGCACCGCCGCATCTCCCTGGTGTGCATACAGGTGCTTGGCCAAAGATGAAGCATCGAGATTATGGTAGCGCGCTATAAAATCTCTGACGGCCTCACACCCCTGCGCACCCTGATCCGCGGCAGCATAGATCTCCACCCGGTTACAGGTCGATACCACTACAACTTCAGCGATACAGGGGATCTGTTTGAGCTGCGCCAGCGCGGCTCCAATGTGATCGGGGGCGAACGCGACCGTTTCCCGAATGGAAACCGGGGCGGTTTTATGACTTAAACCGACAACGAAAATATCCATATATCTTTCCAGTTATCACCATAGGCAGAGCAGTACGCATACTGCACCCCTGAACGGTTGAGATTGGCGTTGAACCTTATCCGGCCATGGAGCTGTAACTGTGGAGCCCGGGGAGGAGAAGGTTTACGCCGAGAAAGGTAAAGAGTAAAAAGAAAAACCCAATAATGGCAAATATGGCCGCACGGCGTCCGCGCCATCCCACAGTGAGGCGCCCGTGCAGCAACGCCGCATACAGAAACCAGGTTATCAGCGCCCAAGACTCCTTTGGATCCCAGCTCCAGTAGGTGCCCCAGGCTGATTCCGCCCATACCGCCCCGGAGATGATCCCCATGGTCATCAGTGGAAAGCCGAACTTAAGGCAGCGATAGTTCACCCGGTCCAGGGTTTCAAGGGATGGCAGACGATAATGCAGGGCAGAAAACTTCTTGCTCTTGAGCATGCGTTCCTGAATCAAGTACAGGATGGCGGCAACAAAAGCGACAGTGAACACGGCATTGCCCAGAAAAGCCAGCCCCACATGTATCGGCAGCCAGAAGCTGTCCAGCGCCGGATTCAGATCCTGGGTATGCATGGGCATGAGGCTGCCAAACAACATGAATACAGTTACGATGGTAGAGGTTACGGCCGCCATCACCTGCATGCGCATCTGTAAATCAATCAGCATGAAGACTCCGGCCAGAGCCCAGGCAAAAAACGACAGGGATTCATGCAGGTTGGTGACCGGGGTATACCCCGCTTCGAAATAACGCACAATAAGGGTGATGGTGTGGACCCCGAAGGCTATGAGCAAAAACAGCCTCGATCTACTTCTGTCATCTTTCCGATTGCGCACCACTGCCACCAGCGACAGCAGGGTTACGGCGGCATACAACAGCAATGCAACCTTGTATAGCAGGATACTCATGTTCTCCCTCCCTGGGTGTGCATCTGAATTAAATCCAATAGCATTTCAATGTGTATGGTGTGCCCAACTTGGCCTGGTCCGTTTTTAAAACAACCAGGGGGCATTCTAGGCGTGCATGAAAAACAGTGTCAACCCAATTTAAAAACCAAACAGCTCCGCTTCCACCATCTCACACAGAACATTGCCGTAGTACAGAAGCGCTTCGGCCCCGCGCGCCAGTGAAGGCGCTTCCAGCGCTATCACCGTGTCAGCTCCCGCTTCGACCCAAGGCTGTGCATCTGCGGCAGACAGAACCAGCGTAGCACAGTTCAGCTCCCGCGCGGTTTCAACCCCGGCCAGCAGGGGTGCGTTGACCTCAGCGGCAATAAACATAACCATATCACCACTGCGTGCCGTGGCCTGGATACAGGCGCTGTAAAATTGTTCGAAGGCATTTGCGGTGCTCAAAGCCGCGACAAAGCCGGTACTTCCGCTAAGAGACAGGGCGGGCAGAGGGGGACGTCCGATTTCCGGATTGTGCAGGAATGCCTGTGCTACGCTATCCCCCACCCCCATCAGGGATCCGGCGGCGGCAATGACAAGATGCCCTCCGGACGCAAACACCTGCGCCACCTGACTCGCGCTCAGTTCGAGTTGTTCTGCATGCTGCACCAGCGACTGCTCCAGCACGGCGGTATGCTGCTGCAGGGTGTATATAATTTTATCTGACATAGGCTGTGCCTCTTTTTATTCTCTTTTTTGTTTCTCTTTGTATAAATCTGTTGGCAAAACTGTGCCCAGGTCCACTGCATGAACTGGAAATATCCATGAATATGAATTGTCTGATTTGGTCTTGCATTTTCCGGACGATATCCTATCATTGAGTGCATATGGTTATCCACTCGGAAAGTGTTGGGAATTTACCCGACTTTCAGTTCCTATGTTTGCCACACTTCGCCGGATGCAGCACATACGTGGGCTACATACTGCCACACATGCTGCAATACATATGTGATGTCCAGGCGGTGTTCGCATCCAAACCAACGCAAAGGAGTTAAACTCATGGCCAGCGACAAAGTTCTAGAATTCACTGACGCAAATTTTGACACTGAGGTTCTCAAGGCTACAGAACCGGTCCTAGTAGACTTCTGGGCTACCTGGTGTGCCCCGTGTAAGGCGCTGACCCCTGTAATTGACGAGCTTGCGACTGAGTTTGACGGCAAGGTTAAAATCGGCAAGGTCAACGTGGATGAAAACCCTGAAACTCCGGGCAAATATGGAGTGCGCGGCATTCCAACTCTTGTGTTGTTCAAGGGAGGTAAAGTGGTGGATCAGCTCGTAGGGGCCGTTCCCAAAAGCCAGCTGCAAGACCTGCTCAAAAAAGGACTTTAACTGTCAGATTCGGCGAACTTTCTTAAAAAGGCCCGCTATGCAGCGGGCCTTTTTTACTTCTCCCTATCCTGCATTTCTGTAGCCTTGCGCAACAAGACAAATATCTGCCGGTAACTTTTCTTATCCTCCGGCCCCTGATATCCATGCAGCAGCTGCTCCAGTGCCCCCATATCCAATGCTGGCAGTGCCTGCTCTATTTCACTTTGCACCTGAACACGCCGCTCTGGATCACACAACCCTGCACGCCAGTTCTCCAGTGCATGGAAGTGGCGGTTTTCATCCAGCTGCTGCTGCGATACTCCATGGTGAAAACGGCGAATGGCCTCCAGCTGCTCCTCGTCATGGCGCAACAGCCCGGCGAGGTGTTTAATTTCACGCTTCCGTGCCCCCTTGCGCAGCCCACGTGCCCGTTCCACGATGGTCAACATCTGGGGTTCGAGCTTCAGGCGCCCGATATTTGCCGCTGTCATCTCCACCAGGTCGCGGGCCAGTTCTTCTATTTCCTGGGCCTGGCGTTTGCGTGCCGTTTTGCTCAGAACCTGCGTACCGTGCTCGTCCATCTGGGTTAAAACTCCTTTTTGCTGTCAAGCAACATGGTGACCGGGCCATCATTGCTTAACTCTACCTGCATATCCGCCTGGAACACTCCAGTAGCAACTTCGATATCCAGGCAGCGCAACCTGTCCACCACCGCTTCATACAGCGCGTTTGCCAACGTCCCTGGTGCAGCCTGCGAAAACCCCGGCCTGCGCCCCTGCCGACAATCTCCCAGCAGGGTAAACTGCGATACCACCAGCGCCGCCCCACCTGTCTGCACCAGACTCAGATTCATCTTACCCTCAGCGTCCGGAAAGATGCGCAATCCGGCAATTTTAGTTGCCATATACTCCACATCGGCCGGCGTATCTGTATGCCCTACCCCCAGCAAAACCACCAAACCGCGTCCGATTGCACCAACCTGTGCTCCCGCAACTGTCACCCTGGCCTGTGTCACCCGCTGGATTACAGCTCGCATCCCCGCCCCATCTCGCGCCAGGAGTCGATAACCTCTGTAGCATCTCTGGCGCCGGGCACCACCGCATCAATATCTGCGACTGCCCCTTGCGCTGCCGAATCAACCAGGATCGTGGCCATGCGCAACCGCGCCGCCGTGCGCAGGTTGGGGAGCGAATCCTCCACCATAACACATTCATCGCCGCGCATGCCGCTGTGCGCCAGCGCCGCCCGGTATGGATCCAGTTGAGGCTTGGGGATATAGTTACTGACCCGGATATCGTAAATGTGCTCAAAACAGTCCGCGATATCCAGGCAGTTCAGGACCCGCCGCGCATGATCCGATGAACCATTGGTAAACACAAAACGCCGCTCTGGCATAGCATGCAAAGAACGCTTGAGTTCGGGGTTCGGCCCCAGACGGCTGGAGACATCAATGTCGTGCACATATTCAAGATAGTGCTCGGCATCGGTACCATGCTCATACATCAGGCCCCGCAAAGTGACGCCGTACTTGTCCCAGTAGTGGCGCCGCAAATAATCAACCCGGCCCGATTCAATCCCCACCACATCGCGCATGTAGGTATTGATCCTGCCATCAATAAGATCAAATACCGCGCTGTCAGCGGCGTACAGGGTATTGTCGAGGTCAAAAAATACCCCCTTCATCAACATCCTCCTCCAGGGCCATGTGGGCCACGGGGAAAGTATTCTCCCTGAAACACCTCGGTAGCGCCACCGGTCATATGAACCCTGCCATTTGGGGTGTATTCCATCTGCAGCTCGCCACCGCGAAGATGGTTGACAATGTTCCGTTCGGTACGCCCGGTAAGATAAGCAGCCACCACCACCGCCGAAGCTCCGGTGCCACACGCCATGGTTTCGCCGGCGCCGCGCTCCCAGGTGCGCTGCTTAACTTCGGTCCGGGATAAAATCTCCACAAATTCAACATTGGTGCGTTCGGGAAAGCTCGGGTGCACCTCAAGCAGTGGGCCCCACACCTCCACCGGGAACGTCGCGACATCGGCGACAAACACCACACAGTGTGGATTGCCCATGGAGACGCAACACACTTCAAACGTTTCGGCTCCAACCTTAAGCTCTACGTTCAACGCCTGTGCGGCCGGATCTCCCTGCATGGGGATCTCTCCACGCCGCAGTTCGGGTATGCCCATATCCACCAGGGCTTTTTCAACTTTGCCGTCTACACCGGGCACCACCTGAATGGTGCGAATCCCCGCGCTGGTTTCGATCCGGATGGTGGTATCAGGCACACGCTGGCGATCATACAGATATTTAGCCACACAGCGGATTCCGTTGCCGCACATCTGTGCTTCGGAACCATCGGCGTTAAACATGCGCATCCGCGCATCGGCCACTTCTGAAGGGATAATGAGGATCAACCCGTCCGAACCAATACCGAAGTGGCGTGAGCTCACCTCGACGGCAAGGGCTCCGGGGTTGTCAACCCGTTCTATGGAGGTGTCTACATATACGTAGTCGTTACCGGCACCGTGCATTTTCACAAACTGCATCGCAAAAACCTCCCCATTCTGTCCTTGTCCACCTGCGTTATGCAGCTGGCCGCACGCTTAATCCTCAAGTTCACCTTCGGCGCTGCCTATCACCTCGGTATCCGCCAGCAGATCATTCCAGCCGCGCCTGCTGGCAGAAAACCAGATCGCCATATACCCGCACCCCAGACACAGCGCGGAGATAAAACCACCACAGGTCCGTAACAGTACCTGCGCCAGACTCAGAGGTGCTCCATCTACGGACACCACCCTGATTTGGGTTAGAATTTTTCCCGGCGTTTCTCCACTCACATAGTGAAATATGCTGAAATACCCCAGCGCAATCAGGACAAACAGCAGATAAAACCCACCCCTGATGCGCGGTTCGCTCAGAAGGGGGGCAAAAAACTGCGCCGAAGGCTCCCACAGGAGTTTGTACTCCAGCGTGTAGAATAAAAACCACACCCCCAGTATAGCAGCTATGTCAACCACTGATGCGATGAAACGCCGCAGCACAATGGCAGGGGGCTTGGCTGCAGCCGGGGTGTCTGTGTCTGGCTCTAGCGTCTCCAGTTCCCAGGCTACAAAAAAATCCTCCGGCGCAAAAATCTGCGCACTCCGAGACCTGGGGGCATTCACTTCAGGTCCCGCTTCGGATTCTCCTTCAAGTTCCACTTTGAGTCCGTGTTTTGCTTCAGACTCAGGTGCCGCCTCTAATCGGGCTTCCGGGATAGGGATAACCTCGGAGGGGTAACCTTCAGTGATGGATGTTTCTGCCGCTACGCTCCTGTCCGCAAGTGCACTCGGACGTGGGTGCACTTCATGTAGCTCTCCGCCACATTTCTTGCAGCTGCGCAGATGGGCAAAGCTGTTATAATTGCAGTGAGGACAACGCATAACTTCTC
>CAYUJC010000100.1:0-7788 GCA_964444945.1 uncultured Desulfuromonas sp. | reverse complement strand
TGAGGGGAACGGTGTACCCTTAAATGGCCATTTACACAATTTATTCTATACCCCCCTCCTTGAGTTTTCGCTGGTGCATGTTGCTCAATTTAACTCGATTGTTAGTTTTTACGAGTTTCTCATAGTAATTGATATACAAATCTTCAGCAGTTTTGCGCCAAGCAATAGCGATCATCGTCCTCTCATGCCAATCCCGATGCAGGACAGAATAATCATTCCGCATTTGTCGAGCGCGATTTTTCCAGACGCGCAACTCACCCTTGGCCTGGCCGTGCCTGAACTGATCGTTCATGTAATGTGCCCATAGTGTATCCATATTCTCACCCTGTCCTTTCTTTTGTTTGGTAACGTCTATTGTTTTGTTGCTCAACGAGGTGTCTGATCAATGTCTTGCTCCTGAGTCCTCGCAGATTCTATCGCATGTATAGATTCAACAGTGCGTTTGTACTCGTTGACAAAATGCTCCTTGAACAGCTCATAGCTTCCGGTTTCATAATAAGAAACTGTGCCGCGCACATAACCGGGAACGCTCTCCGGGCTGGGAATGTAGAGCATTTTTCCGTCATTTTTTAATGACAGGTTAAGCATCATCCGTGCGGTTCTTTTGTTGCAGTCCTTGAAATATTGAAGATATGCAAGGTTGCAATGAAGATACAAAGCCCTGTCATATACACCCTCAATGCTCTTGTATTTACCCATCATGTAAGTAAGTTCCGAATCGAGACGTTCTCTTGTGGCCAGGGGGATATAATCACAGCCAGCTATAGCCACCGATTCGTTTCGAGGCACAGCCCTTTCATTGTCTGCTACCATCTCATCAGACAATACATAGTGCATATCTAAAAGCGACGACTTGCTCACATCAAGATCTTTGCTAAGAAGCAGGTCAAATGCAGCCCTCATGTTAAGGATCATTTTTGCGTCAGTATATTTCTTGCCACCCGCTGTTCTGCCGTACTCAAGCAACGTAAGCGTATCATTTCTGTCGTATGTGTTGCCCTCAATCATTGCTGAAGTGTGGATAAAGTCTATTCCATACTTTTTGACATAGCTATCGTTTCCTAAAAACAATGACAAAGGAACCTTCGCGTTTAAGGAATCAAGCAGGGAGATTTCTTCTTGAGAGAAGATGTCGGTTGTTCCCAGAAATTGCGGGTTGTAGCTTTGCATGACAGCATCCTCTAAGATGTTGAGTCGGCCTTGAAGTGCGGTCCCGAGCTTGTCTTTACCCCCATCGGGTAGGAACCTATCGTATTGCACGCCAGATGTTGTTACTAAGTTCGTTGCTGGAATCATGGACATTGACTCCGCGACCGCCTTGGGTGGCAGAGGCAGAATCTCTGGCCTTAAGAGTGTTCACCTATATCTACAAGCCGATATATTCTTCAGGGTTATCTGGCAGGGTATCATTCAATACTGTAGCCAACCCCCTGCCAAATACTAGATCCAAAGCTTTCTGCATTGATTGATCATAAGGGTTCGGAGCTATACAGATTTTATTATCCGGATCATTTGCAAGGCTGTAAAGCGTGTTATTCTCGGCAAGTTTTTTATGATAATAGATATTCTCAACATCCAATAGATTGCATATCAGCTCGTCTCTATGAAGCACTGCAGCGTGTTCTGGAGAAACGTCTAAGCCCATGGATATTGCATTTTCTTTGACAAAACTTTTCAACGAAGCGGTATATTCAAAAAATCTATGCTCAGAATGCTCATCCTGCCATTCAAGGGCATAAATACCGCATGCAGGATCCGGCTTTTCATCGGAACGATATGTGGTTATCGCGGCAACTGTGCCCGCCTCTTTTTCAATCAGATTGGCCTTTAAGAATCCATCTAATTCGGTTCTTTTCTCAACTTCTATGTAATACTGCATACTTTCTCCCAACAGTGCCGATTTTCATCAAAGCGGGGGTCAAAGCGGGTAAAGCGGGGGTCAAGTCTTTGCACGACCCTTGGCGACAATAATATACTTCTTTATCCCCGCAACCCGCTTTTGCAATCGTTTATCCTAGCACAGCAGAGCTTCTGTTCTGACAACAATACTGCTTACCGTGCTGTACTTTGTCAGCCAGGATTCTGCCCCCAATCTCCCTTAAGTTCAAGTTGGTCAGTTTTCCGAAAGCAAAAATGGGGTCAGGTGTACAGAGTTCAAAAAAACACGGTTTCTTTCAGACTAGAAAAGACCGCCAATTAGATTAGAGGAAGATATCATAGGGCTTACACAGCCCACAACCCATTTTAATGTTAAGTCAGCAATTTATTATATGACGATATAAAGCAACACTTGTAGAGGGCGGCAGCTGTGCAGTAGAACTGACATTGTACTTCTCCGAGGGATAGCTACTCTGAGGCTAACCATTCCAGAGCTACTTGTCATCTATACACACATTCAATTCCTGCAATGCCTGAAGCGCCCCTTGTGAGACAGAAACATGCGGCGCGCAAATATGCGCTTCCCACGGGTTGATACGGATTACAGTGCAATTTGGACGTTGGCCGAGTTTTTCGCTCAGGTTGCGGATGGTGGGAATGGCGGTGCCAGCCCCGAGTTCTATGATAACGAGGGAACGGTTGCGATTCTGCTGCAGGAAGATGTCGAAACGGTTTTCCTGGGCGTGGCTGCGCTGATAGAGCCAGGCGTAGTCTTTGAACATGAGGATGTTGGGGCGGGCAACGCGTTTGCAGCGGGGGCACTCGGGCACGCTTTCGGAGCGCATGGTGGTTTCATCGACAGTGAAATTAAACCTGTTTTTCCAGATGGTGTCGGTGCAACAGGCCGTGCACTGCAGCCGGTGAATGGAGCCGTGGATCTCCCATATGCGCTCGGGGGCGAAACCGGCGGTGTGGAATTGTCCGTCGACATTGGAGGTGGCGACGAAATACTCCAGATTGAAACGTTTGATCCAGTTCTTGAGGATGGCAAAACCTGGGTGCGGTGCGGTACGGCGATACAGGTTAGTACGATGGCCGTAAAACCCCCACGCAAAATGTGGGTCGCGCTCAAAGTGCGCAGGATTGGCGGCCTGCACAAAGGTCAACCCGAGGCGATGGTACATGGGATAGGTGTTCCAGAACCCTTTTTTGCCCCGGAAATCGGGGAGACCGGAATCCACACCCATCCCAGCTCCGGCGGTGATAATCATAGCGTTGGCGGCACAGATAGCGGCAGCAGCGCGGGCAAAAGTCAGTTCTGATCCAGGACTGGGCATAGATTTTCCCGTTACGCCGCTAAAAATCGTGCAGAATGGCGGTAAACATCTGCTTTTCTTCAGACGCAGATGCCAGCGAAGCAAAATGGGTCTACATAATTCAAAAAAGCAAAGGTCCCATCAGGTTATAAAAACGGTTAATTGATCTGAGAAGGGTATCATTGGGCTTACATAGGCCACAACCAACTTTAAGATTAAGCACAAACGAGATCCTACCCTTATCTCAGAGGCGATATAAGGCAAGACCTGCGGATGTGTTGGAAATTAGACGTGACCCCCTAGACACTACGATTGGCGCCAGTAATCACCACATGCCTCATAAAATTCTCCTTTCGAAATCTGTTCCGTGAAATCATTTTTTTAGTGGAAGATCCCAATTTTCATGCTCAGGCTGTCAAGTGTAACAGCAATCCCCGTTGCTGCAAAACATGTCCGTCCCAGGGAGTAAATCAGGTTGGATTCAATGCTGGATCACGCATTATTGTGGTCCATACAGGCCAAAAGAAGGGCCAAAAGAAGGGCCATCAAGCTTGATGAATCATCCGCAACCGCTATCATTGTTATGCTAGGAGCTGGTCGGAAGCTTTGAATTGCCCTCTGGAGGAGACCCCATGGATATAGAGATCCGAGAATGGTTCAACGTACTGATCCCCGTCGGGATCCTGATTCTTGGAGCACTCATCGGCGGTGTGTTGCATAAGGTCCTGTTCAGAATTCTGGACAAACTGGCGGCGAAAACCCAGAACCACTGGCTTCACAGCATCGTCCGCAATCTCGAAGGTCCCGCGCGGCTGCTGCTGCCCTTGGCCCTTCTCCTGCTGATTACCCCTTCTCTTCGCCTCACCGATGAGGTCATCGCAATTCTGCGGCATATTTTCAGCCTTCTCTTCATCGGCGGGCTGAGCTGGCTTATGATTTCAGCTGTTTTTGTCTCGCGCGACCTGATCCTGCACAACCACAGCCTGGACAGCCGCAACAACCTGCGGGCGCGAATGATCTACACTCAGGTCAATGTTCTGGTTAAAATCATGGTGATGATCATCTGCCTCATCGGTGCATCTTCCATGTTGATGACTTTTGAAAAGATTCGCCAGATCGGTGTCAGCCTCCTGGCTTCAGCGGGGATTGCGGGGATAATCGTAGGCTTTGCCGCACAGAAAAGTCTGGCGACGCTTTTTGCCGGCATCCAGATTGCGCTGACGCAGCCGATCCGCATTGACGATGTGGTAATTGTCGAAGGGGAATGGGGCCGCATCGAAGAAATTACCCTGACTTACGTTGTCGTGCGCATTTGGGATCTGCGCCGGCTTGTCGTCCCGATCACCTATTTCATCGACAATACATTCCAGAACTGGACCCGGGTCAGTGCGGACATCCTCGGAACCGTGTTCATTTACGCTGACTACCGTCTGCCGGTCGAGGCGCTTCGCGAACAACTGCACGTAATTCTGAAGGATTGCGAAGACTGGGATGGCAAAGTCTGGGGGTTGCAGGTCACGGGGACCGACAATCAAACGATGGAATTGCGCGCCCTGATGAGCGCGCGTGATGCCGGGACAGCCTGGGACTTGCGCTGTGCCGTGAGGGAGAAGCTGCTGTCCTGGCTTCAGTCCAACTATCCCGAATGCCTACCCCGGGTCCGCGCCGAAGTCGATGACCTCGCAAATATGCATAAACTCGGCGGGGAACGGACGCCCCGTTAAATCTTCGACGAGCGTCGAACACAGATTGCTTTTAAAAAACGCTCGGAAATGACGAACTGTTTCCGTGTTTCGTATTCGGTTCAAAGTTGGGGACTGCAATGCCTGATACCGTTCAGCAACGATTTAAAGCGGAATGTCTTTTCTGTATTTAAAGTTGTTCTGGCCTACTAAAACCCAGGAATTCCTATAGGACCAGGAAGATCGGGGATGCCACACCCTGAAAGCAGGATTGTAATGAGTAAGATATATATTAAAAATGTTAATTTTTTCATCAAATTCTCCGACTTCTGACTATGTGAGAAAAAAGGGGTCTACAGAGTTCAAAAAGCATAGTTCCCTTCAGATAAGAAAAGACGGGTAGCAAATTAGAAGAAGATATCATGCAGCTTACACAACCCACAACCCACTTCGATGTTAAGCACAAACGTACCGGCCATTTATTTCAGGGGCGATATAAGGCAATCCTTGTCGAGAAGCCGATCAACATTTTGCGCAACGGATTGAGCAGGATGAGAAAGTGGCATAGGTGGTTGAAAAAGTGAAGGATGTGTTGAAAATTTGAATTGTGTAGACGTGACCCCTAGGGGTCCAGGGTTATGCCGGTTCTTCTTTTACGCTCCCTGTCCAACTTGAATCCGGAAATTATTTGAAGATTGAATCAAAAAACACAAGCATAGACGCCCAGGCCATGTTTGCCTCATCCGCATAATATGTTTTACCGGCGGGATTTGTGAAATTATGGGCAGGTAAATTCCCAAAAATAATATATGAGAAATCGGCTCCACTTTCTTTCATTTCTTTTATAAAAGCTTTCTGTTTTTCTTCTGGAGCTGCAGGGTCAGCATCTCCCTGTATGGCAAGTATTCTGGTTTTAATATCTCCTTTTTGGGCAGTTAATCCTGTATTAATAGAAGAATGGAATCCGACAACTCCATCAATATCAGTGCCCATCCTTGCCATATTAAGAACCACACCGCCGCCGAAACAATAGCCGATAGCGGCAGTTTTGGTTTTATCTGTGTATTTTGCGTTGTTTAATACATCAAGAGCCGCATTAAACCTCTTTTTAATCAAAGCATAGTCTGAGCCTACCTTGTTTGCCATTATTTCTGCTTCAGATAAGGGGATTTCTTTTCCATCACCATACATATCCAGCGCAAAGGCTACATAGCCTTCTTTAGCAAGGTCTCGAGCCCGTTTTTTTGCATAATCGTTAATCCCTTGCCATTCGTGTACAACCAGTATTCCCGGCCTTTGGGAAGTGTTTGACTTATCATATGCCAGAAACCCTATGAGCCTCTGTCCATCAACATGGTAGGTAATTGCTTCTGTGTAGATATTCTCGATGGTTTCAGCGGCGAAAACCGGCAAATTCATAAGTAAAAAAAGGGGAACAACGCTAAAAATTTTCATTTTCATTTTTTCTCCTTTAGCACGGTCAGGAAAAAGGGGGCCAAAAGCCGCATTCAACACCACCAGCACGGAATCAGTGCGGCGCTTAGTTTGTTCTGATACCGGTGTTGGTTATGCAGATCCCGAAGTCAGAATCTGCCCTGAGCTTATTAACGGATCATGCCTGAGTCTTACAGCTTAACAATCACTTTGCCTACGGTTCGGCCGGTTTCAAGCTGAAGATGCGCCTCGGCCAGCTCTTCAAACGGGAAAATTTTCGATATATGCGGTTTCAGCACACCAGCCTCCAGCATATCTTTTAAGGTGTTCATGTCTGAACCATTTGACTCAACCAGAACAAAGGAAACGTCAATATTCCGCTTTTGGGCATAAGGTTTCACTTCTTGGGGGAATTCAGGGCTGGGCAAGGAAACAATCTTTCCGCCATCCTTGACCACTTTAAGCGAGTTTTTGAGCACATCTGCGCCCATGGTATCTAAAACAAAATCCATACCAGAAACGACCTCTTCAAACTTGTGCTGTTGATAATCAATGTGTTTGTCGGCTCCTAAAGCCATTACGAAGTCCCTGTTTTTCGCAGATGAGGTTGATACAACATAGGCGCCAAGATGTTTGGCAATCTGAATCGCGAAATGTCCAACACCGCCGGAGCCTGCATGTATCAGAACTCGGTCATCCTGTTTTACCCGCGACTGCAAAACCTGCAGAGCGATCATTGCCGCAAGTGTGGTAGCTGCTGCGTCTTCAAACGAGGTATCCGCTGGTATTTTTGCAAGTTGGTCTCCCGGAGCCGCAACATACTCCGCATACGCTCTGCCTTCCCCGGGGAAATTGACCATACCGAAAACCGAATCGCCGGGGACAAACTGGGTAATTTTGTCTCCAACCGCCGTAACTTTGCCGGCAATGTCCCACCCCAAAATGACCGGAGGTTCAGTACCCACAATCATATCGAGGACTTCTCTCGCCGCTCTTGTTTTTACATCCACAGGGTTAATGCTGATGGCTTTGATCTCAACCAGCACTTCATCTGCTTTGGGATCAGGCGGTTCGATCTCACTTAGAACAAGGTTTTCAACTCCGCCTGTTTTATTCAGTACATATGCCTTCATGGTATGCTCCTTTTGATTGCGATTAAGACTACTATTGCTGCATTCAGCATGATGCCTGGTGGTCTTCTCTTTGGGTAACATGGGGTGGATATCCCGGAGCTACAACGCGGACGATTCTGGCACTAATAGAAACTTAGCTGCAGACCTTGAAATGTCAAAGACAAATATACTTTCCCCAGAACTGGCAGAAATTCGTTTTCAATCGTGAACCCCTGATTTTTGCCAAGTCGAGCCGGTGGAATTTCTCTTGAATGGGGACTCCTCTGCCAGCACACGATAAAAAACGGCCCAACCCCCCTGTGTCAGGATAGATGTCGCCTCTAGTCGAGAGACTTTGTGTTAATC
>CAYUJC010000099.1:0-7943 GCA_964444945.1 uncultured Desulfuromonas sp. | reverse complement strand
ACCTGTTCAGCCAACAACTAACCGCCATTGGCGGAAGACTTTTGCAAGAGGTTCAGATAATCTGCCAGATTTACATTGGTGGATTCAAAGGCGGAATATCCATCGTCCTTGTCATCGGTACCTTTTAACAAAACCTTGTCAATTTTGGCGGTATCTAGACCTGGGTGAAATTCAGCTCCCGCTGTTTCACGCACGCAATGTGCGGGCCACTTTTCAAAATGCACCGTGTTAACTGGATGCCAATCTTTGGAAGCCAACACTAGATCAAATTTATCCATTAATTTATTGATCACCGGAACAATACGGTCTCCACCAGGGGCCGGTAAGGCTCCGCCGGGGCAAAAATCATTCTGTAAGTCAACAATCATCAATGCTCTCATTTTGTTGTCCCCTTTTTCTTTCCGACCAGTTCATTCCTTAAATCCATTAATTTTTTACTTAAGCCCACCTTGTACAAGTGGGGATATTCAAATCTTTTGTGCTCATCCGGCAACTGCGAAATCCTGAACTTTCGGTAAGCGGATATTTCGGTGACGCTCTTTTCCTCTGCTATTACTTTCCCACTATCGATAACTTTCGCGATAATGGTCTCCTTTTTCAACTCCTCAACTGAAGTATTTATTTCGGGATGCTGGGGATGGAAAATGGTATGTATGTTGTGCTCCTCTTCATCCGCAAGCACAATAGCATCCGCATAAAACTTATTGTTGCCATTAAAGTAACGCACTACTTTCTTTTCTCCCGGCAGGATAATTTTGATCGGATCTTCAGAAAGTTTAAGGGTTGGGCGGTTGTTGATGAGGCTCAGCTTATACACGCCATCCAGTGCAGCATCGCTTCTGCCAGTTACCAGGCTGGTGCCCACGCCAAAGCAATCAATCGGAGCGTCCTGCTCAAGAAGGCTCTTGATGATATATTCATCCAGCTGATTGGATGCCACAATTTTAACATAAGGCAGGCCGGCTTTATCCAGTTGCTCTCTGGCCTTTTTGGAGAGGTAGGCAAGGTCGCCGCTGTCGAGCCTGATAGCAAAAAGCCGGTGTCCAGCCTGTTCCATCTCTTTGGCAATGGTGATCGCATTTGGCACCCCGCTTTTGAGGGTGTGGTAAGTATCCACCAGCAAGGTGCAATTTTCGGGATGGGTAATGGCATATTCCCGGAAGGCAACGAGCTCATCTTCAAAACTCTGAATCCAGGAGTGGGCCATGGTTCCGGAAGAATCAAGGTTATACCGAAAAGCACTGTAAACGTTTGAAGTGCTGTCCATTCCGCCAATTACGGCAGCCCGGCTTGCCGCTACAGCTGCCCATCCCTGCGCCCGCCGCATGCCAAATTCCATCAGCAGCCTGTCGCCGGCTGAATGACGGATGCGGTTGGCCTTGGTGGCAATAAGCGACTGAAAATTCAGCACATTCAGGATTAAAGTTTCCAGCAGTTGTGTTTCAATAATCTTTCCTTTTATCCTCAATACCGGCTCATTTGGAAATACCAGCTCACCCTCCTGTGGGGCATAGATATCTCCACTGAACTGAAATTTTTTCAGATACTCCAGAAAATCGGTTCCGAAACCTCTTTTATGCAGATAATCGATGGCTTCACGATCGTATTTAAATTCCATAATCATATCGAGCAGGTCTTGCAAGCCGGCAAAAACCGTAAAGCCGGAGCCGAAAGGATTTCTCCGGAAAAAATAGTCAAAATTGGCGATTACCCCTTCGTTCTCTAACCTGAAGTGGCTTTCGGCCATGGTCAGCTCATAGTGATCAGTATATAGACCCAATGATTTGTTCCCCATATCCATATTTTTAGCCATTTATCCCATTTCATCCTATGTAATGGCCGAAGGGGCCACAGCTGCGCCTGAATGCATGTATGCTGCTACTTGAGAGGGCTTCCATAATCTCAGCTTTGCTGGCCCCTTTGCGCAAAGCCTGTTTGGTGTGCGGGCACATATACCAGGGGCACTGGCACCCCGGGCCACCGCCACGGCAAGCGGTTGTTTGGTTTTCTGGCAAAAGATCTCCTTCTCTGAAAGCGGTTTTACCAAAGGAGCTCCAAGCTTCCAGAGTATCAGCAGAGTATCGGGCGCCAATGCAGCCCTTTTGTGAGCCATTCCTTTGGCGGCTTTTGGAGATAACTTGTTTTCCAGGATGATTGTTTTTAATGGTAAACACCAAGTATATCTAAAAAACAGTACCTGCAAAGGTCCAAATCCATGCGGGCGCACGATTTCCCGAAAAAGCGGAATGGAGTTACAGGACAGATAGTGTTATATCAGCCGTCTTTTGAACTTGCTGTAGAGGTGGTTGTCTTGTAGGCTTTTTGCTGGATTATGGCTGGAATTGGAGCCGCTGGTGCCTTTGGGGCTCTTGCTGCTGAGAGTGTTGGCGGGGGAGGGGATTGAAGGTGATCCGCAGAGAACAATCCAGGGGATATCCCGCACCGGTTGGGAGGGGAAACAGTTGTTTTGGGCAGTTGTTTTTGGCGGCTGTCCTTCTCCACTGGAAAGCGAATTCTTATCAAAGGAAATATTCATGGTGACCACATGGTGATCGGCGCAGGCAAAATAAAATTTGAACTCCACGGCATCACTTCCCTGAAGGAAAAGCGCAGTATAGTTAAATCTATCATTAACCGGATTAGCAATAGGTTCAACATATCCATTGCGGAAACCGACTATAATGACAGCCATCTGTGGGCTGAAGTCGGCTTTGCCATCGTTGGCAACGATTCTAGGGTCGTGAATTCAAAAGTTGATAAAGTATTGAACTCTGTTGACGAGATTGGCCTTGCGCAGATTGCGGATTCGCACATAGAGATCATTCATCTCTGATGGGCAGGTAAAACTAAACGCACAAATAGTGATCGGAAAATATGGATGGGTGACATGATGGCAAGTTCCTATCTGGCAGCGGCAAGATCAGGTCTTCTGGCGCAAAGGGTCGTTGAGAGTCGAGGGCTGCTGAAAAAATGTAATTTATGTCCACGCAGATGTAATGTGGATCGCCTGGCTGGTGAGCTTGGGCTGTGTCGTACCGGAGCTGGCGCAGAAATATCCGGCTACGGGCCCCATTTCGGCGAGGAGGCTGTGCTGGTGGGAGAGCGGGGCTCGGGAACCATCTTTTTCTGCGGCTGCAGTCTGCTCTGCGTCTTTTGCCAGAATTATGAGATCAGCCATCCGGCAGAGTCGGGCGGTTCTCCGGTCGACGAGGTGCAGCTTGCACGGGTGATGGTGGATTTGCAGGAGCAGGGGTGCGCCAATATCAATCTGGTTACTCCCGGGCATGTCGTGCCGCAAATCCTTGCGGCACTCCCTCACGCAGTGGAAAAGGGTCTTACGGTGCCACTTGTTTATAACAGCAGCGGGTATGACAGGGTCTCCACTCTGCAACTGCTGGACGGTATAGTCGATATCTACATGCCCGATTTTAAGTTCTGGTCTGCCGCTTCAGCCAGGAGATATGCCAAGGCTGAGGATTATCCGGAAGTAGCGCGCAGGGCCCTGAAAGAGATGCAGCGGCAGGTGGGTGACCTCCGGATAAATGAAAGGGGAGAGGCAGAACAAGGACTCATGGTCCGGCACCTGCTGATGCCCGGCGGTGCTGCAGAGACCGACGCAATCCTGCAGTTTCTCGCCGCAGAAATATCGGTCAACTGTTATGTAAATATCATGGATCAATATAGAGTGGCTGGCACGGCGCGACAGTTTCCGGAGCTCGATGCCGTAATTTCTGCTCCAGAATACCGGCAGGCCATGCAAAGGGCAGAGGAGTATGGCTTGACCCGTCTTGATCAGCGTAACCTTGGGCGCCTGTTTTAATGATGGATAAAGGAAAGCACCTCAAAGCCATTGCGGAAAATTACTACCGCAGTGGTCAGTGGCTCTGTAGCGAAGCAATTGTCATGGTGATTAATGATATTGTAGAGAATCCACTGCCGCCGCAGGTGGTCAAGCTGGCTTCAGGGTTCCCCGTGGGTATTGGCGCAGCCGGATGTTCTTGTGGCGCATTAACCGGCGGCGTTATGGCCCTGGGGCTTGCATTTGGCAGGACAGAACCGGGTGGAGACAATGCTAAAATCCTACGCCTGTCAAAGGAACTTCATGACTGGTTCATAGAAGAATACGGGAGCACCTGTTGTCGAGTATTGGTGAAAAAAGTGGAATTCGGCGGCGCCGCCCACATGGATCAATGCACCGGCATAACAGGCGCAGTTGCCGAATTTGTTGCGCACCTGATTGAAAAGGAATGCGGCCCCGCATGATCACTGTTGTCTGGTTTTAACCTGGCAACAGCGATCAAGCTTTTCTTCCTTTCTTATTGCATGGTTGTTCTTCTTTTGCGATTAGAAAATCGCGTTGAATACGTACCCACCTACGACGGCGGTGGCCCAGATCACAACGGCTATGGCGCCAACCAAACGTTTTTTGAAAATACTCGCCAGCATCGCCATTTCTGGGATCGCCATCCCTGCACCACCAATAATCAAAGCGATAACCGCTCCCATACTCATCCCTTTTTGCGCCAAGGCCAACCCAATCGGGATCGCTGTTTCAGCTCTGATGTAAAGAGGAACACCAATGCTGGCCGCAATGGGAATGGCAAAAGGATTATCTGGCCCAGCTATCTGGGTGACGAAATCTTGCGGAATGTAGCCGTAAATTCCCGCGCCGATGGCCACACCAACCAGAAGGTAAATGAGTACTGCTCTGAAATCCCCCCAAGCAGTGATAAATGAGGCTTTTAACTTCGCCGAAAAATTTATGGGCTTAGTTGCGGGCGTAGCGGATGTGCCACAGCAATTTGGTTTGACCCTGACATTTTTTACATACTGCGCCCCGCCGAATTTATCGAGAGCTACGCCGAAGATCATTGAACCCACAAAGGTGACGCCGAAATAGAACAAACACGCCTTTATCCCCATCAGGACCCAGACCATACTGATAATGATTGGGTTTAGCAGCGGCGAAGCGATAACAAACGACATCACCGGCCCAAAAGGTGCGCCGGCATTCAACATGCCCAGGGTCATCGGGATGGTTGAGCACGCGCAAAAGGGGGTGAGTGAGCCGACGACGGCCCCCAGAAAGTTGCCCCAAATCCCACGCCGCGTAAGCCACTGCCGCAGTTGTTGTTGCGGGATATACATCAAGACGAGTGCCACAATCGTGCTGATGCCAAGAAAGAGCAGCGTCAATTCTGCGGTGATAAGCAGAAAGTATTGAATGGTACTGAGAAGGTTATGCATGTAGAATTTCCCCTCAATGTAGTTGCTGTTGTCAACTATTTATGCAAAAAAAACAGCCCTTACAGTGCCTTTGCCATTGCGGTAAGCACCTTAATCACATCAGCCGCCGCGTACCCGGGTATTTTTGCAGCTATAGAATGGAACTGTTCCATGTAACGTGCATCCGCAGACAACAAGACGCGCGCGCCGGAAGGTGTTATTGCGACACAACAGACCCTTCCGTCTGCGTGCGATTTGATCTTTTGCACATAGCCTTTTTTTCCCAATCGATTGACAATCCGTGTCGCGCCGCTTTTGGTAAAGCCAAGCGCATAACCCACATCTTGCACCGCACAATTCTGTGTGGCTGCGACCTTATCCAGGGCGATAAACTCCGGCATTGTAAGATCGTCACAGCACTCGCCATTCAAGCTCTTTGGACCGAAATGCCAGGCTATCTCGATTAATGCCCGACTCAAATCTGAAATCGCAGCCTTGTTCATGTAGTCACCTTCAATACAGTACTCGAGTTGCAGCGCGAGCATCTGTTGTGTTCTGCTGCAGCGTGAAAAGGTAAAATACGCCAAGTAGTTGACGGCGTCAACTGTTATTCCTGGGCCTGATCTTTGCCAACATACTCACCCATATTTCCGCCACTTCCACGCGCCTCCAGGTTGCTAATCCCTGCAACAGGCCAGCACCAAACCGTACCGCCAGCCAGGACCAGAGATATGTTGGGGGAAATTCTCGGCAAGATCGAGAGTTCAAAACAGCTTTCGTGTGGACGTAGATGGTTATGAGTACGGCTTAGTGCGGTGGCGGAAAAGGTCACAGGTCTGCGGTGGAAGGGGAAGGTTTTTTGGGAATCAGACTAGGGTAGGGTAACGGATTTGCAACGCACTGTCCGGGAATATTTCTTTCAGACTTATGGAGGTCTTTGTTTTTATGTTCTTCCCTCATACTTTGCCCAGAAGCTGCGTTTTCGGCCATGGGTCTGAATGATCTGCTCTTTGAAAGCTTCATGAGGGCTAAATTCTTTCCAGGCGAAAACACTTCCCGCCAGCTTATCCAACTTCTTCAGATACCGAATTCCATGTGGATATGCTTTGGTGTAGCCGCGTTCCAGAATTGAGACAAGCAGGCTGCGGTAGATCAGGCTGGTAACAAGATGACGGTTTTCCGCATCCATTGCTTCGGCCACAGAGAGCAGGCTACCGTAGTGGTTGCCATCGAGCTGGTCGGCCCGCCCCAGAAGATATGCTTCCGCTTCATCAATCTTCCCGATTGCAATCAGGAACTCTGCATCCGATTCCAGGAGTGCGCTGCTTTCCAGAATCTGTGTCACCTCATCGGCAATGACTTCGTTTCGTTTGTCATTACCAATGACATCCAGAAGGGTTTGCAGGGTGTCAGTGGAATGATGGGCTCTGAATTTCTGGTACAGAAGCTCCGTCAGTTTTTCGGTGTTTCCCTGCTTTTGGTAGATTTCCATCAGAAGCTTATCCCGTTCATATTCTTGATAAGTTTCATTTTCAGGGATTTTTTTCAGCCAGGAATGGGCCGTTTCAACATCACCGCTTTCCAGATAGACCCGGGCTATATCAATCAGCGCCGCAGTGGACAGTTTCCCCCATGAAGCAATACGGGTCTTTTCAAACAGTGCGGCATCCCTGATTTGCCTGGCTAGTGATTCAATCAGCATTAGATGATGGCGTTTTTCGTATTCGTCATTTTCTTGATCGGCCCTTTTCTGAAGCGTGGCAAGCATTGTTCGGATAACTTTTTCAGGCAGACACTCTCCAGCACAGTAAATCAGCGTATCCCGGATGCCATAATCATCCTTTTGATTCAGCTTCAGGATGATGTCTGCAATTTTTTCTTTATCAGCGCAACGGGAGGTATATTCCACAAACAGTTGTTTGGCATCATAGCGGAAGACATCGCCGATATTTCCGCTGGAGTCATCGCACATCTCGAAGATAGTATTATCGGCCTCGTAAAACGCCGCAACCAGCTCAACGCCGGTGAGGGGATCATCTACACCGGATTTCAAATCCTGCAGCAGCATTTCAAGCTCCCGAGAGAAGCTGGCGGATTCGCGCCACCCGATGAACCGCTTTCGTCGCTTCAGGCCAGAAAGCTTCTTTTTAAACTGCTGAACATTTTGTTTTGGGGTGGCGATCAATTGCTCAATCAGGTCGTCGGTTTCATCTGAGTGAGCTGCAAGATCAAGTAGTGCAGCTGCAAGAGCTTCAGCACCCAAATCAATAAGCCTCTGTTTGCGATCGCTGTTCAATTATGCTTCCGTCCTGAATTGATGTGTTTTAAGCCTGCTGGTACACAGCTTATAGCAGATAGATTGTCGCAGGTGGTGGCTTGGTTAGCCGCCCCGTAACACCTTGAAACGAAAGGGCTTCAATTCCGAAAACGAAATTGAATTAACCTACCTGCCCGGCAGTTCCGTGCCGCGACTCATGATCTCGATATAGCCCGCATAGCTGAACAGGCGGTTGCGTTTCTGGGCGGTCAGCTCCTTGACGATGCCGAGCTGTTCCAAGTGGCCGAGCGCCTTGTTGACCGTGGCCGGGGTGATGCCGGTCTTCTCCACCAACGAGCCCGAGGTGGCGATGGGATGTTCCATCAGTGCCCGGTGGACCTGCAGGGTGGATGCCGCCGCCCGGCCGAGGCCGCTGATCTTGTCGCGATCCTGGTTCGAC
>CAYUJC010000098.1:0-8149 GCA_964444945.1 uncultured Desulfuromonas sp. | reverse complement strand
TAAAATCATTGTCACCACCATTCAAAAACTAAACAACCTGATGAAAAATGAAAACGATCTGCCTGTTTACACCAAGCAAGTGGTGTTTATTTTTGATGAGGCGCATCGGAGCCAATTCGGTGAGGCGCAAAAAAACCTTAAGAGAAAATTCAAACGCTACTACCAGTTTGGCTTTACCGGCACCCCCATTTTCCCCCAGAACGCCCTGGGGGCTGAGACCACCGCCAGCGTGTTTGGGCGTGAGTTGCATTCCTATGTGATTACCGATGCCATTCGTGACGAAAAAGTTTTGAAGTTCAAAGTGGACTACAACGACGTGCGCCCACAGTTTAAGGCGATTGAAACCGAAACGGATGAGATGAAGCTTACGGCGGCAGAAAACAAGCAAGCCTTGCTGCATCCTGATCGGATTCAAGAGATCACCCGGTACATCCTGAATAACTTCAGGCAAAAGACGCACCGCCTCCAGGCCAATGGCAAAGGCTTTAATGCCATGTTTGCGGTCAGCAGTGTGGATGCCGCGAAGCTGTACTATGAGTCGTTTAGAAATCTACAGAAAGGCAGTGACAAAGCGCTGAAGGTTGCGACGATATTTTCGTTTGCTGCCAATGAAGAGCAAGATGCCATCGGGGAAATACCTGATGAAAGCTTCGAACTTTCCGCCATGGACAGTAGCGCCAAAGAGTTTTTAAGCGCAGCCATTGATCACTATAACGCGCTATTTAAAAGCAATTACGCGGTGGATAGTAGGGGCTTTCAAAACTACTACCGCGACCTTGCCATGCGGGTAAAAAATCAAGAGGTTGATTTGTTGATTGTGGTGGGGATGTTTTTAACCGGCTTTGATGCGCCCACTTTAAACACCCTGTTTGTGGATAAAAACCTGCGCTACCACGGTTTGATGCAGGCATACTCGCGCACCAACCGGATTTACGCTGCCACTAAAACCTTTGGCAATATCGTCACGTTCCGCGATTTAGAAAAAGCCACCATCGATGCCATCACCTTGTTTGGGGATAAAAACACCAAAAACGTGGTGCTGGAAAAAAGCTATCGAGAATATATGGAAGGCTTTACCGATCTGGTTACCGGTGAAGCCCGGCGCGGTTATCTGGAGGTGGTGGAGGAGCTGCGCCAACGCTTTGCTAACCCGGATGAAATTTTTAAAGAGAAGGATAAAAAAGCGTTCGCTAAATTGTTTGGCGAGTATTTGCGCGTCGAAAATATTCTGCAAAACTATGATGAATTTGCCGGTTTAAACGCGCTGCAACGCCTCGATATGCACGACGCAGGCGCAGTAGCAGAGTTTAAAGCCAGGTATTACCTCAGCGATGACGACTTAGCCACTATGCAGGCAATTAAGGTTCCGGCGGAGCGTACTATTCAAGATTACCGCTCCACCTATAATGATATTCGGGATTGGCTGCGACGGGAAAAATCGGCACAGGATAAAGATGAGTCCAACATTGACTGGGATGATGTGGTGTTTGAAGTGGACTTGCTCAAATCACAAGAGATCAACCTGGATTACATTCTGGAGTTGATTTTTGAGCACAACAAGAAAAATAAAGATAAAGCCACTTTACTGGATGAGGTGCGCCGTTTAATCCGTGCCAGCCTTGGCAACCGTGCCAAAGAAGGGTTGATTGTCGACTTTATCAATCAAGCTGATTTGGACAAAATCCCTGATAAGGCCAGCATTATCGAAGAGTTCTTTATCTATGCGCAAGCAGTGCAGCAGCGTGAGGCCGAAGAGTTAATTAGCGCTGAAAACTTAAATGAAGCCGCCGCTAAACGGTATATCACCGCATCATTAAAACGCGAGTATGCCAGTGAAACTGGTACGGAGCTGAACGCTGTACTACCGAAAATGAGCCCGCTTAACCCGCAGTACTTAACTAAAAAACAAAGTGTTTTCCAGAAAATCGCCGCTTTTGTGGAGAAGTTTAAGGGAGTGGGTGGGCAGATTTGACCCATGCATTGAATTTGTGGTTGGGCAAATCCGGCCGCAATAGAGATAAAGCAAATATCTTTCTTTGAGTTTGGGGTGGGTAAGGTTTTGAACTTCAATGGGCTTTTTCGAAGACGAGCGAGGGCCTTCACCTGCTGATTGGCTAAAATTCAGATTACGACGATGTCCCTTTCGAGCTTTTTAGTCAGCGCTAAAAGACTATTGATTCCCCCCGAAACAGGAGCATTTTTGTGAGTTTTGCACGTTTGCAGTTGGGTAAGTGGGGAGAGCAATGCGCGGTGCGCTATCTGCGCCGGCGTTTGTATCGCATTGTGGCGACCAATTACTCCAACTGCTGCGGCGAAATTGATATCATCGCCCGGCGTGGTACGATACTGGCTTTTGTGGAGGTAAAGACCCGGCGTGGCACCGCTTTTGGCTCTGCGGTAGAGGCTGTGAATGTGCGCAAGCAGCGGCAGATCATCCGGACGGCGCAGCTTTATCTGCAGCAACATCCTGCGGCGGGCAAATTTCAGCCCCGTTTCGATGTTATGGGTATCCTGCTGCAGCAGAAACTGGCACCATGCGTGGAGGGGGAGAGCGAAGAGTGTGGGGGGAAATACACGGTGGAGCATATCGTGGATGCGTTCGGGCTGTGATGGACGCTTCATCTGCCCCCATCGTCGAAGCTGCGGCGGAATCCCGAACGTGAGCAAAAGCAAGAAATCTCTGGAACTGAAAAACCAATAGAGCGGGAATTTAATATATGAAACAGGTGCAACCGTTTGATCTGGGCTTTTTACGCGTGGCGGCGGCTTCTCCGCAGCTGCGGGTGGCGGATGTGGAATTCAACTGCACGCAGATAGCTGCGTTGATGCGGCGCGCGGTGGCAGAAAAAATTCAGGTGCTGGTGTTCCCGGAGCTGGCTCTGTGCGGCTACACCTGTGCCGATCTGTTTTTTCAGCAGTTACTCCTGGAGCAAGTGGAACTGGCGCTGCTCCGCCTGGCTGAAATAAGTGCGGAAAGTGACATGGTGGTGCTGGTCGGCGCTCCGCTGGGGCAGGGCGGGAAGCTGTTTAACTGCGCCGTGGTGCTGAGAAACGGTTCTATCCTGGGGGTTGTCCCCAAGACGGTTCTCCCCAATACCAGAGAATTGAGCGAAGGGCGCTGGTTTTCCAGTGCCTATGCGCGAACCAGTGCAACAATTGGTATCGGAGAAGTTGAGGTGCCGTTCGGCGAAGACCTGCTGTTTCAGCATCCGGAAAAGAGCGAGTGTTGCCTGGGGGTGGAGATCTGCGAAGACGCGTGGATTGCCAGCCCCGGCAGTGGAACCATGGCACAGGCTGGAGCGACCCTGATCTGCAACCTTTCGGCGAGCCCGGAGATCCTCGGCAAGGCGAATTATAGGCGCCAGTTGGTGGAGACGCAGTCGGCACGTTGTCTTGCCGCCTACGTTTATGCCGCTGCGGGAGCGGGGGAGTCGAGTACCGACATGGTGTTTGCGGGTCATTGCCTCATCGCCGAAAATGGTACGCTGCTGACGCAGTCGGAGCGCTTTGGGTTTGCGGATAAACTGATCAGTGCCGATATCGACCTGCAGCGCCTGACCCTGGAACGGCGCGCACTCAACAGCTTTGCCGCTTCACCCCTTCAGGGTGAATTCAGACGCGTGCCCTGTTCTCCTGGTACATGGGCGGGCGCAGAGTTGCAGCGGCCCGTTGCGCGGAATCCCTTCGTGCCGGCAGATAGGGCGCAGCGTGCGGACCACTGTGCGGAGGTTTTTGCGCTGCAGACCACGGCACTGGCGCAGCGGCTCCGGCATACGGGCTCGCGCTGTGGGGTGATAGGGGTCTCCGGCGGACTGGATTCCACCCTGGCGCTGCTGGTGCTGGTGCGCGCGTTTGAGCTGCTTGGGTTGGAACGCAGCGGCATTATCGGAATCTCGATGCCGGGTTTCGGCACTAGCGCCAGAACCCGGAACAATGCGGAAAAGCTGATTGATTATCTTGGAGTGAGGAAACAGGTAATCAGGATTGATGCCGCGGTGCGCCAGCATTTTAGCGATATCGGCCATGATGAGAATGTGCATGATATCACCTATGAAAACGCGCAGGCGCGCGAACGCACCCAGATTCTGATGGATATCGCCAATCAGCAGGGGGGGCTGGTTATCGGCACCGGCGATCTGTCGGAGCTGGCGCTGGGCTGGTGTACCTACAATGCCGATCACATGTCTATGTACAGCGTAAATTGCGGCGTGCCCAAGACCCTGGTGCGCTATATGGTAGAGTGGTGCGCGCAGGGGCTGTTCGCCGGGCCGGCTCAGGAGGTTCTGGCGGATATCTGTGCTACCCCCATATCGCCGGAGCTGCTCCCCCCCGCTGCGGATGGGGCGATCCAGCAGTTGACCGAGGCACAGGTCGGTCCCTATGAGCTGCACGATTTCTTTCTGTTTCAGGTGGTGCGCAATCAGTTCGCGCCGCGGAAGATTCTGTATTTGGCGCAGACAGCGTTCGCAGGGCAATATTCACCTGCCCAGATCAAGCGCTGGCTCCATTATTTCTACACCCGCTTTTTTTCCCAGCAGTTCAAGCGTTCCTGTGCGCCGGACGGCCCGAAGGTGGGGAGTGTAGCTCTTTCACCGCGGGGAGACTGGCGCATGCCCAGCGATGCCAGCGCTGCCCTGTGGCTGGCGGAAGTTGAAGCGTTGGATGTTTGAGATGGATGCGCCAGCGGAACAGCAGGGCGAGGTGCGGCGCGGGGTGTTGTATATAGTAGCGACCCCGATAGGGAACCTTGAGGATATGACCTTTCGCGCGGTGCGGATTCTGGGTGAAGTGGCGGTGATCGCCGCCGAGGATACCCGTCACAGCCGCAAACTGCTTACCCACTTTGGTATATCTACCCCCCTCACTTCATGCTTTGCCCATAATGAGATGCATAAACGCGAACAGCTGGTAGAGCGTTTGCTGCAAGGGGATGATGTCGCCCTTATCAGTGATGCCGGAACCCCCGCCATCTGTGATCCGGGCAGTATGCTGGTGCAGCTCTGCGTCGAAAAAGGGATCAGGGTGGTTCCGATTCCTGGCGCCAGTGCGGTCATTGCGGGGTTAAGTGCGGCGGGGCTGCCGACCGATATGTTTACCTTTGTGGGGTTTGTCCCCGCAAAAAAATCTGAGCGGGTGGCGTTTCTGCAGCGCTGGGGGGGGCTGGAGCACACCCTGGTGGCGTATGAAGCTCCACATCGATTGCTGGCCGCGCTGGAGGATATCGCCACCCATCTGGGGGAAAAGCGCGAACTGGTGGTGGCGCGAGAATTGACCAAGGTGCACGAGGAGTTGTTTCGCGGGGGGGCGGCACAGGCGCATGCATATTTCAGCAGCGCGCGGGTCCGGGGGGAGATTGTCCTGTTGCTTCGGGCGCAACCCGCCTCCGGAGTGAGCGAGAGTGTGGAGGAGACCCTGCTGCGCCTGCTTAAGGCGGGTGATCAATCGCTGCGCCAGATATCCAAGGAGGTGGCGCGGATCCATCCGCTCTCCGGCAGTGAAGCCTACCGCCGCGCCCTGGAGTTGCAACGCAAACTTGAAGATTAGGCCGCTGCAGGTGTGCGTATTTCAGTATCGGACGGTGAAGCGTTCAAACTCCGGCGTGGTGTCGGCGCTGGCGTTGCGGGCTATGGTAATGCTGATGCGTTCCACCCTGGCGTGGGGTGGGCCGAGGCGGCAGGCGGTAATGGCCTCCTGTACCAGCCGTTCCTCCCCTTCCAGCAGGGCTTCGACACTACCGTCGAGCAGGTTCCGAACCCAACCGCTCAGCCCCAGCCTGGTGGCGACTTTGGCGGCATAGGCGCGATATCCCACCCCTTGAACCAACCCTTCAACCTGTATGCGTGCGCGCATGTATCCCATGAGATAGAAATCCTTTTCGGCTGCAGTGCAAATAAACACAAAAGAACGTTTTTGGGTGGCGTTACCCCTTTTGTGGGCAACTCCACGCGGCGTTTCCTTAAGCGAGGCGCTGGCGGAATTCGGCTTCACTGAGCTGGGGGATCCCCAACTCGGCAGCTTTTTTCTGCTTGCTCCCTGGGTTCTCGCCCACCACCACGAAGCTGGTGTTTTTGCTCACACTGCCGCTGACCCGGCCGCCGTGCGCTTCAACAAGCTCTTTGGCTTCAGTGCGGCTCAGGTTGGCCAGCGTGCCGGTAATGACCACATGCATACCCTCTAAAACCCCTTGGTGTCGAAGAGCCGGCGGGTTTTCGGGCTGCACCCCAAGCTGGTGCAGGCGCTCGAGCACCTGGCGGTTGGCGGGGCTGGTAAAAAAGTGCACCACGCTCGCGGCGATCTGCGGCCCGATTTCGTGGATGGTCTCCAGGGTGTGCGCGTCGGCCCGTTGCAGGGCTTCGAGGCTGCCGAATTCACGCGCCAGAATTTTGGCGGCATGGATTCCGACATGGCGGATTGCCAAACCGGTAATGAGTTGATGCAAAGGGCGGTTTTTGCTCGCTTCGATGGCGGTGAGGATGTTATGCGCCTTCTTTTTCCCCATCCGTTCCAGGGTAACAAGCTCTGCTTCCTTCAGGGTGTAGAGATCGGCGATGTTGGCGACCATCCCTGTTTCTACCAGCTGGGCGATAAGTTTTTCCCCGATCCCGTCAATATCCATGGCCTGGCGCGAGACAAAATACTTCAGGCGCCCGCTTAGTTGCGCCGGGCATTCAAGCCCCTGACAGCGTGGAATCACTTCGTCGGGCAGTTTTACCACCGGGGCACCGCACACTGGGCAGCTCTCGGGCATGGGGATCGGTTTTTCTCCCCCGGTGCGCTGTGCGCGCAGAACTTTAACTACGCTGGGAATAACATCTCCGGCGCGCTCGACTACGACATGATCGCCGATGCGAATGTCGAGGCGGGCAATTTCGTCCCAGTTGTGCAGGCTTGCCCTGGAGATAGTCACCCCCCCTACCTGTACTGGATGCAAAGATGCCACCGGAGTGATGGCGCCGGTGCGCCCGACCTGGAACTGTACGGCTTCTAAGGTGGTGTGCGCCTGGCGCGCGGCAAACTTGTATGCAATGGCCCAGCGGGGGGCACGACTGGTAGCGCCAAGGCGCTGCTGGGCTGCAAGGGAGTTGACTTTGACCACCACGCCGTCGATCTCATAGTTCAGCTGCTCGCGCTTGGCGTCGAGAGTGGCACACAGCTCGAGCACCTTTTCCATGCTTGTTTCCAGATACAGATGGGCATGGTTGATGCGTAGCCCCCAGTGTTGCAGCTTGCGCAGCAGTTCATGCTGGGTCGCGGGTTTCTCCCCCGCGATGATTTCGGCACCATAGCAGAAGATGTTGAGGGGGCGCTGCGCGGTTTCGCGCGGGTCGAGTTGGCGCAGACTGCCGGAGGTGGCATTGCGCGGGTTGGCGAAAACGGTGAGGCCGTCCTCCTCGCGCTGGGCATTGTAGGTTTGGAAGGCCTCTGTATCCATGTATACCTCTCCACGCACTTCCACCCTTTCGGGATAGTCATCCTGCAGTTGTAACGGTACAGATTTAATAGTGCGGATATTGCTGGTGACATCTTCTCCCCTGAATCCGTTGCCCCGGGTCGCGCCGCGCACCAGCTTGCCGTGTTCATAGGTCAGGGCAACAGCCACCCCATCCATTTTGAGTTCGCACAGGTATGCACCGCCGTCAGGTTCGTGCGCGCGGACCCGCCGGTCAAAGTCATGCAGCTGCGCGGCAGAAAAGGCATTGTCGAGGGAGAGCATGGGGACGTAATGTTCCACCGAGGTAAATTTTTCCAGCGGCTCAGCTCCGATGCGCTGCGAAGGTGACTGCGCAGATACCAGCTCAGGGTGTTTGTGTTCCAGTTCTAAGAGTTCCTGAAACAGCGCATCATACTCGGCATCGCTGAGCGTAGGGCTGGCGTAGCTGTAGTATGCAATGCTGTGCTGCTGCAGCTGGCGGCATAGTTCACGATGGCGCTGCTGGGGAGATTTGGCGTGTCTGGAGGGCATAAAAATTCCGGAAATTATACAGGGGATGATGGATGAGTCCTGAGTACATGAGTACTAAGTACTAAGTACTAAGTACTAAGTACTAAGTACTAAGTACTAAGTACGGAGTCCTGAGTCCTGAGTCCTGAGTCCTGAGTTCTGAGTTCTGAGTTCTGAGTTCTGAGTTCTGAGTTCTGAGTTCTGAGT
>CAYUJC010000097.1:0-8329 GCA_964444945.1 uncultured Desulfuromonas sp. | reverse complement strand
CTCCTGATCTTTATCCTGCTGTATCTGAGCCTGAAGCGGTGGCGCGATGTTGCCATCATCTACACCGGCATCCCTCTCGCCGCCATTGGCGGAGTGATGGCGCTGAGTATGCGCTCCATCCCTTTCAGCGTCAGCGCTGCCATCGGTTTTATCGCCCTTGCAGGGATTGCAGTTCTCAATGGGCAGGTACTGGTGGGGACCATCCGCACCATCAGCGCGCAGGGGAAGCCCTTGTATGAAGCGGTTACCTCCGCCGCACGCCAGCGTCTCATTCCGGTGCTCGCCACGGCCATAACCGATGCGGTCGGCTTTCTCCCCATGGCGCTGTCTACCGGAGTTGGCGCCGAAGTGCAGCGCCCCCTGGCCACGGTGGTAGTGGGCGGGGTGCTTACCTCGACCCTCCTTACCCTGTTTGTCCTGCCGGTCCTCTACCTGTATGCACAAAAAGCCGGCAGCGCTGGAAGTGTCAAACAACCTGGATCCGCAGGTTGACATAAACTTGACCCACCCCTTGAGCGTAACCGCCGGTTGCGCTTAAGGGGGTTAAAAACGCCTGTCCGCCATAATCAGAACCGCCCCTAAAACCACACTGCCCCCGGCAAAGAGCAACGGGAGGGTAAAACCGGCGTACATATCGGCCAGCGTTCCGGCGACAACCGGCCCCACCACCTGACCAACCCCGAAGCACGCGGTCAAAAACGCGGCGGCGCGCCCGGCGGCGTGTTCCAGCCTCCGTTTTCCTTCCGTCAGGGTCAGCGCTACGATCCCCATGAAGGTGCCGCCGAAGGTAACTGCAGCAAACAAGACCGTACCCAGAGAATCTGCGCCGCTGCTCACCAGAATACCTGCTGCCTGCAGAACATACGCCAGCACCAGAGCCTTTTTATACCCCACCCGGTGCGCCAGCCACGGCCAGAACATGGTGGAGGGGATCGCGGCCAGCCCCACGGCGACCCAACTGTACGCCGCAATTCCGGCCAACCGCGGAATCTGCGCCACAATGGCGACCATAAAGGTAGCACTGACGATATAGCCCAGCCCTTCGAAAAAGTACGCCACCCCCAGCAGCCACACCCCCCGCAAGCTGGGTGAAGCAGACGCAGCGGCCGCGGTGGCAGGGCTGAGAGTTGGAACATGGGAGGATTTGTGCCCGAGCAGCGCCCCGACGCAGGCGAGGATGACCGCCACGACCCCCATCCCGATCCAGGCGCCGTCCCAGCCCCAGACCCGGTCCAGCTGTGGTACCAGCAGACCGCTGAGGGCGATCCCAGTACCGACGCCGCCATACAGGGCGCCAAACCAGTGCCCGTAACCAAGACGTGTCAAGCGCTCGCCAACCTCGGCTGAAATCAGGACAAACAGAATCGCGCTCGCCACCCCGCCCCAGAAACGTGACAGTTCCCAGCCCAGCTCGGCCTGGGTCATCCCCATCAGAAACGTAGTGCCCAGACTCAGCAGCAGGGTTGCAGGCGCCAGAATCCGCACCAACAGCAGCCGCGGCGCGACGGTGCACACAATAGCGCCGGCGAGATAACCGAGATAGTTCAGCCCCGCCAGACCTCCGGCCACCGCATGGCTCATGCCCAGATCCCGCTGCATCAACGGCAATATGGGGGTAAATGCAAAGCGCCCGATTCCCATCACTACTGCCAGCCCGAGCATACCGCCAAGCAGAACCCTGAAGGCTGCGCGTCCAGGATAGGGAGAGTTGAGAGCTGTTTTGTTCAAGTCCATAGTGATCGCACCATCGTCGCTGGAACCTCAATGGATACAACTTGTCTGCTTGAGGTTTTATTAGTGGAAATTCGCGTCCAAATAGGTTGAGATAGGGGTATGATTTACTCTATCTTTTATCTGCCTTTTTATCTCGTTGCCAGCAGCGCCGGAGTGACCCCATGAAGTCACTGCAACGTCTGTGGCCGTGGCTGCGTCCGTACCGGCGTAACCTTGCCCTCGGCTTTATCCTGATTATAGTCACCAATGCGCTTATTCTCATGATTCCGCAGTTGCTGCGCCTGGGGATAGACGCCATTGAACAACGTCAGGGGCAGGATGTACAGTTTTATGCCGCAATAATCATGGTGGCCGCCCTCCTCGGCGGAGGTATCCGCATCCTCTCCCGCCTCCATTTTTTCCATACGGGACGGCGGGTAGAGGTGGATCTGCGCCGTGCCATGTTTGAGCGCCTGTTGTATCAGCCCGGTCCGTTCTTCAACGATCACCGCATCGGCGATCTGGTGTCACGCTTCACCAACGATCTCACCAATGTGCGCATGGTAGTAGGCTTCGGCCTGGTAACTCTGGTCAATGCCACGGTGATCTACATCATCTCCATCGGGATGATGCTGTGGATGTCGCCATCGCTGACCGTTGCTGCGCTGTTGCCGTTTCCGCTGTTGCTTCTGGCAATCAAAAGGATAAGTCGGCGCCTGCTCCACTACTCTACCCAGGTGCAGGAACGCCTCGGCGACATCAGCGACATGGTGGAAGAATCGATCCGTGGCCAGCTCAGTCTGCGTAGTAGCGGCTTTCAGCAGGTGCGCTGCGACCAGTTCGATGCGCTTAACCAGCATTACCTGAAGGCCTCCGTAGGGATGGCAAAGATGCGCGCCATGATCGGGCCGATCATGGGAATCGCCACCCCCATGGGGATTTTGCTGGTACTGTACTTCGGTGGACGCCAGGTGATCGCCGGCACCCTCCAACTCGGCGACCTGGTGGCGTTCAACGCCTATCTGGTGCAGCTGACCATGCCCACTATGCTGCTGGGCTGGATTTTAACCCTGGTGCAGCGTGCCGCAGTCGGGATGGATCGTATCAGCCTGCTCCTCGAGCTGAGCGCGCCGAAGCCGCTCCTTGAGCCTCCGCCGGAGGCCTGCCGCCCCCCCGCAATCCAACTTAAGAACGCCAGTTTCGGCTATAACGCCGCCAAACCGGTCCTTCACCAGCTGAACCTGGAGATTCCGGCTGGCTCCACGCTCGGCATCACCGGCGGCGTCGCCAGCGGCAAAAGCTCGCTCCTCCACCTTTTGACCGGGCGCTATCCCATCAGCGCCGGGCAGGTGTTTATCGATGGGGTGGATCTTAGCACCATCGATCCTCAGCGTCACTGCGCGCGCCTGTCCGCCGTACTGCAGGAGGGCAAACTCTTCAGCGGAACCCTGGCGGATAATTTCCGCTTTGCCGCGCCCCAGCTTGAAGCGGACGCCCTGAATGAGATCATCCGCCGGGTCGCGCTGCGAGAAGAGATTGAGAGCTTTCGCAATGGTCTCGCCACCCGCGTCGGTGAAGGGGGGCTGACCCTCTCCGGCGGCCAGCGCCAGCGTGTCGGTGTCGCCCGTGCCCTCGCCCGCCCGCGCGGACTGTGGCTGCTGGATGACCCCTTCAGCCACCTGGACACCGCAACCACCCGCAAGGTATGGGAAGGGTTGCAGCAACAGCTGCGCCACCAGACGGTGCTGTTTGCCTCCAGCCGGGTCTCCATCCTGCAAGAGGCGGATAAAATTATAGTGTTGGATAATGGAAAAATTATTGAACAAGGCAATCATTTCGAGCTTATGCAGTTAAATGAAGAATATGCACGTCTGGTAAAACGCGAACAACTGCACCGTGAAATGGAGGGGTTATGAAACCAAACTCCAGCGATGAAATCCGCGGACGGCATTTCGACGGACAGCTCCTGAAGCGCTTTCTCCCCTTCATCCGCCCCTATCGCAAACTGGCTCTGACCGGGCTGGTGCTGCTGCCGTTTGTTTCAGTGGTGCGCGTCATTCCACCGCTGCTGCTTAAAACCGCGATTGACTCCTACATCATCCCCGGTGAGCTGGGAGGATTGTTGCCCATCGCCGCCATGCTGTTGGCGGTATTGTGTGTCGAGGGGGTGCTGGCCTTCGGCCAGGCATGGTGCGTCCAGATCGTGGGGCAGTACATTATGGCCGACCTGCGCCGTATCGGCTTCGCCAAACTCATGCGCCTGCCGCGCTCCTGGTACGACTGGCAGCCCTCCGGGCGCATTCTCACCCGTCTGACCTCCGATATCGAACACGTTGGCGACCTGTTCGGCTCCGGGATCATCTCCGCCATCGGCGATATCGCCACCATAGTGCTGATCTTCATCATCATGCTCTCCATCGACGTCCCCCTGTCGCTGGTGGCCTTCGGGGTTGTCCCTTTCATGCTGGTGCTGATTATGTTGCTGCGCAAACCCATGCGCCGGGTGATGCGCCAGCTGCGCGCGCGCCAGGCTACCCTCAATGCGTTCATCTCCGAGCGCACCAGCGGCATCACCGAGGTGCAGATCTTCAGCCAGGAGGAACGCAGCGCTGCCGAGTTCGGCAAACTGCAGGATGAATACCGCCGCAGCGCTCTCAGTTGGGTCAGCCTGGAGTCGGTGTTTTACGCCAGCGTCCATATCTTCGGGAGTTTGGCCGTGGCTGCAATCCTGTGGCAGGGTGGCGGTGCGGTAATACAGCAGAGCGTGACCTTCGGCACCCTGGTGGCATTTATCGAATATTCACGTAAATTTTTCATGCCTTTAACCGATCTGGCTTCCAAGTTCTCGGTCCTGCAGACCAGCAATGCATCACTGGAACGGATCTTCGACATCCTTGATCAGGAGGATGAGCCGCAGGGAGGCCGCCAGGAGGTTCCCGGCGCCGGCAGGGTGGAATTCGATAATGTCTCCTTTGCCTACCTCCCCGGCGAAGCGATCCTGAAGCAGGTCAGCTTCAACCTTGAGCCCGGCCAGCGCACCGCCCTGGTGGGGGAAACCGGCAGCGGCAAGAGTACCCTCACCCAGCTGCTCCTCGGTTTTTATGCTGCCGATAAGGGACAGGTGCGCATCAACGGCGTCGATGTCACCTCCATCGACAAAGCGGTGCTGCGCCGCATGGTGGGCTGGGTCTCGCAGGAACCGTTCCTGTTTTCCGGCTCGGTACGCGCGAATCTCGACCCGCATGGAAATCTGAACGATGCCGAACTGCTCCAAGCCATCGAGGCCACTGGAACCAGGGAAGTAGTGGAGCGGCTGGGGGGTCTGGAGGGGCACCTGGTGGAACACGGCAAGAACCTCTCCAGCGGCGAGCGCCAGCTTTTATGCCTGACCCGGGCCCAGATCCTCAATCCCCCCATCATGGTGCTGGACGAAGCCACCAGCCACCTCGACGGTGACAGCGAAGAGCTGATCTACGCCGGAATGCGCGCCCTGGCCGGCGGGCGCACCACCCTGATGATCGTGCATCACCTGCGTCTGGCTGCCGAAGCCGACCACATCGTCGTGCTGCATAACGGACGCGTAGCCGAACAGGGCAGCCATCAGCAGCTGCTCGCAGCCGATGGGCGCTACGCCCATCTGTGGCATATCCAGCAACTGGAGGCGCAGAGTAAAAGCAAGCAAGGAAGCGGATAGAGTATTCATAAGCTACAGAAAATCCATGCGCAACAAAATCAATCTGACCGGTCCGATCTATGCCTCACGGTTGCTGACGCTCCTGTGTCTCCCTGCGGGGCAGAACCCGAACCACCCCGAACCCCTGAATTGTCCTTGCATTCCCACGCTGGGCATGGGCACGGGCGAATATTGCGTGACGAAAAGGATCCGCATGCTGGCGCCAAAGTGAAGGGAGCCCGAATAACAACCTACGGTTCTGAATCAATACCGGGGTGTATTCTTGTACCATGCCGGGTTTGCGCCCTGCCGGGCGCACAAACCAAAAATGGCCCATCCAGAGCGGAGGGGCCATTTTTGCGTATAATAAAATCGTTATCGCCTGTCAACCTGGCGAAATCATCCTTCTCTTCTACGCCGAATGACAAAAGCTAAACCTACCAAGCCACCACTGAGGAGAAGAAAGGTGGAGGGTTCGGGAACGGGGGTCACGATGACCGTGCCGTTTTTTTCAACGACACTGCCACTTGAATCAAACTCAAGCCCGGTGCCGCTGTAACCGTCGTTAGCATTGCAAACGTCGATGGTATTATGATCCAAGGTAACGGCGCCAGTGCTCGCCAGGGCTCTACCGCAAACGATTGTGGCGTCGGTGTTCAGGGTGATACTCGCGTCTGCAAGAATGTTTCCATAAAACGACGTGCCCGTGCCCAGGGTTGCAGAGCTACCGACATTCCAGAACAACCCGGCACCTGAGCCTGCGTCGACCACTTCCACGGTCGAATTAGACGAGGTGATCAGGGTGCTCGACATCTGGAACAACCAGAACGCATTGGCATCGCCCTGACCGTCGAGGGTGACTGTTCCCGCCAAATTAGTTGTCCCCGCCGGGACCGTATAGACCCCTGGAAGGATCGTTAGTCCAGTCAGATCACTGCCCAAGAGGGTGCCAGGGCCCAAGAGGCTCAGCTTTGTTCTCGTAGTGGTGAGATCAATCTGGGCCTGTCCTGCGAGCGCGTCTGTTTCGTGTACGAACTCCGATCCAGTAGTAAGAGCAGGCTGCCCATTGATGGTGATGTATTCCTGCCCCGTGATCGCAGTGCCTGGAGAGACACCCAGATTCCCGGTGAGGGTGGTCGCGCCGGTATTGGTGACCGTCGAAGCACCCAGAACCGCAAAGCTTGCCAAGTCAGAGCTCAGTATAGGCGAGGCCAATACCGGAACCGGACCCGAAAGGCACACGGCGAGAGCAACGACCCCCAACGTATACGAGGACAATTTTCCTACCAGCAACGCCGTTATCTTCTTCATTGTTTCCTCCTGATCTGTTTGTTTGGATCTTGAATTTACCTGAAAATCAAGTGATATTCATTATTTGCAATTTATGTGCCATCACGCCAAGTGTCTAATTTGAGTACATTTTCGTGTATATAACATTTACTGTATCAGGCAAGTGTAAAGGTTCTCGACAAGGGTTGGGAGGGAGGGATATGGGATCGGAACATGTGGTTCAATCTGAAGAAGGGCAAGCGCAAGAGCGCCAGAGCATTCTTTAAGCGTGTTTATTTTCTGATGCCTGTCGCCGCACCTTAGGCCGGCGGATTCTGTGATGATTCAGCTACGCCATGCATATTTGGCTTGCCAAAGTCGGGGCGGACCGTTGTGCCTGCGCTTGTTCGAACCAACCACCCCTAACCCCCAAATTGTCTGTAGATACTCTGTATAGACGCAAGTATTTTTACCTCGTTCCCACTGTCCTCAGGGGGAATGCATACCGTGTGGTGGTGTGCTGCACCGTGTGGTGACGGATGCACGCTCGCGGGCGCACCGGTGCGCACCTACGCGAGATGTGGGGCGGTTGGGGGTAAAACCTTCGCCGTCGGTGGGTTTACACCTGTAGGGGCAATTCATGAATTGCCCTTGTTCACACCTCCACCATACGTAGACCGGGCGATTCGTGAATCGCCTACCCTTCCTGCGGGCATGTATTCCCACGCAGGGCGGGGAGGGGGGGGACCGCCAAACACAAAAAGGCGACCTGACGGTCGCCTTTTTGTGTCTTAACTGTTGTTGTATTATCTCTACCCCAGAGTCGGTACCACTTGGGCAATCTTGCCCAGAATACTGCGCTGTTGCTTGAGGCTTGCATCTCTGGCGGCTTCAAGCGCCAGGGTGAGCTCCGTGATATCTTCCTGGGTTTCCGGTTCCAGCGCGTGATAAAAGATTCCGGCGCTTCTGGCTTTGCGCAAAAAGGTGATGGAGTCGGTATCAGCGAGCAGGATGATTTTAACCTTTTTATTTACCTGCTTGAACAGGCTGATAAGCTCCAAGGTGTCGCTGCCGCTGAATTGATGCCCTAAAAGCATCACTGGAACTTTGTGCTCGCGCAGGGCATGTACGACCTGGGTGATGTCGGTAGCGATGTCGCTGTTGCACTCTGCAGAATGGACTATGCGCTGCAGGGTGGCGCTGTCGGTGCGGTTATGAGCTATGATGGTGGTGACCATGGCGGTTCCTCCTGTTTTTCCTGCAGCATCAGGGGGTTACTTCTTGATGTTTACTGTTGCGTGCTGGGTTTCTTTGACGCTGCTGGTGCTCTTTACCACCCCGAGGATAACCAGCAGGGCAGGGAGAAGTTGGGCTACGACGATCAGGGCACAGAAGCCCAGAAACGTCCAGACCAGAATGCCGCTGTGATCGGCGCGTCCGGCGGTGCTGGCGGCAAAGCTGGTGCCATTTAAAAGAAGCAGGGTAGCAATAGTTGTAGTTATCTTTTTAAGCATGGCTTATATCCTTTCAGTCTGATTGTGTTGAGCTCTGATTCTGGTTTCAGGCCCAGCCCAGAGCCATTTATTAAGGCCCTGGGCGGGGGATACTGTTATTAATTCTTCAGGCGTTGTCGGCAACCTTTTCTTTGCTGCCTGCGACCCCTTTGACGATGCC
>CAYUJC010000096.1:0-8435 GCA_964444945.1 uncultured Desulfuromonas sp. | reverse complement strand
CCGCCCTCGGCGCCGCCTATCTCTCCGGGCTGGGGAGTGGCTTCTGGCGCAGCCGCACCGAACTCGCCGCAAGCTGGCGCCGCGCCTGGCACTACACCCCCAACATGGAACGCGCAGAAGCCAAGCGCCTGCAACGGCGCTGGCATCAGGCTGTTGCGCGTTCGCGTGGGTGGAGTAAGGAGGAGTGAGGTGGTGGGAATGGGTCTTTTTCCAGGAAAAGCGCTGGAAGGACAGAACAACCGGGGAAGAAAAGCGGCAGCATGTTCTTTCGGTAGGCGATTATGTAGGATTGGCGGACATTTTGATAATAGTTCAGGCAGACAGGTTCGTGTCTTTGTTTATAATTTTATACGGACCTGTCCATTTGTAGTTATGTGCGTGAAGATAGGAGGTGATACCTGATGAACACAGCAAAAGATGAAGTGAAAGCAATTCTGGACAAACTTCCCGACGATTGTTCGCTTGAAGATGTCCAGTATCACCTTTACGTGGTGAAAAAAATTCATAGAGGGATCGAGCGTGCTGAGAAGGAAGGCACCATTAGCCAGGATGAGGCAGAGAGGAACTTCAGCAAATGGACCTCGAAGTAAGGTGGTCACCTGAAGCATCCGAGGACCTTGAAGCGATTGCTGAGTATATAGCCAGGAATTCTGGGTATTATGCTCGGGCCGTCGTCTCTGAAATGTTATTGGCGTCACGGAGTATCGGTGAATTTCCCCTCATAGGTCGCACCGTTCCCGAGATAGGTGATGAAAATATACGAGAGCGATTTATCTACAGCTATCGTTTGATTTATTGGATTGAGCCAAAAAGGATCCTGATAGTAGCGGTGATTCATGGAAAGAGATTACTTGAAAACGTCGCAGATCGGTTCGAAGAAAGCACATAACAAACAGTAAAACGGGGTCGGACCAAGGCAACTAGCTAGAATCGAAACGATGACACCCACCTGATTGGTAACTATTCACCTGCCAATCCAAGGACCGTCATCCCCGAATGTTTCTGTCGGGGATCCAGGCTTCTGCCCTGGAAAAACCTGGATTTCGGCTAGAATCATGCCGGAATGACGCTGGAGGAGTCGCCTGTCGGAGCGATTGCTCGCGGCTAATGCTGCTCCTTGTACAAAGGTGGGGAGTAGTTACAAATAAAGATATTGCCCCCGGAGCCGGCTAGGTGGTCGTGTCATGGAGTAAGGCTAGTAGAGAAATGTTGCAGTGCAAGACCTGACCCCCTGAATGCATGCTGGCCCAAAAGCTGACTTCCTTCTTTGGTCCGGCAATGTTCAAACTTCACCTGGCCGGCTGCAGAAAAACCTGGACAAACCTGTACCTGCTCCCCTCTTTCCAGATGCCGACCCCGGTTTGGGTAAATTCTGGGGTGAGAATGTTTTTGCGATGCCCTGGACTCTGCATCCATTTATTGACCGCGGCCGCAGCAGGGTCATCCAGATTGTAACTCCCGAAAATGTTTTCCCCGACCATACGGTAATCCAGGCCTGCCTCTTTCACCCGGTCCGCGACAGAGTCGCCGGATGGGCCATAATGACTGAAGAAATCCTCTATCACCATTCTGCGAGCGTACTGTCGCGCGACGCGGGCAATGTTTGGCGATGGTTCCAGCTTGTTGAGGTGTTTCTCCGCGCGTATTTGGTTGATTTGGTCAGTGATTCGGGATTCCATACGTGCGATCCTATCTGACTGCGCATTGACTCCCGAAGCCTTTTCGCTTTTCTCATTCGATGGTTTTGCGAAAGAAAGAAGCGGGAATGTCGAAATCGCGATCAGAAGAGAGATTATCCATAAATTTTTCATAAAACTCTCACCTGGGGGATATGGGAAGTTAAGTCCGTATAGTGCTGTAAATTTATAAGGCCATTGTGGCTTCCATCTCGTAGGATTGGTGTTGGAGAGATCGCATCCCCAGCCAGCTGAGGCCCCTGAACTTTTTCTGCGGGGATTTGGCTACCTGCAGGAGACAAAGCGCACTGCACTTCTGGTGTCCCCGAGCGTCTGGGAAAAACACTCGAGAACATAGTCAATATCCGCAGCCGTGGTTTCAGCTCCCAGCGAAAGGCGAATAGCACAGTGCGCATCTTCAGAGCTCAGGCCCATGGCAAGGAGGGCGTGGGAAGGATCCGGATTGCCCGATTTGCAGGCAGACCCGGAACTGAAGCGCACCCCCAGCCGATCGAGAAAAAGAACCAGTGACTCCCCACGCAGCTGAGGCAGAGTGATGTTCAATGTGTTCGCCAGTCGGTGCACGGCATGGCCATTACGTCGGGCCCCTGGCACCAGAACTTTGAGCCTCTCTTCCAGCTGATCGCGCAGGTTCGTCAACCGCTGCGCTTCGCCGCCCGCCAGGCGGCGGGCGGCGAGTTCGCAGGCGGTGCCGAAGCCGACGATGCCGGATACGTTCTCGGTGCCCGCGCGAAGCCCCCCTTCCTGGCTCCCGCCGGTGATCTGCGGTATCAGTGTGATCCCCTGGCGGACATAAAGAGCGCCCACCCCTTTGGGACCATAAATTTTATGCCCCGAAAGGGAGAGCAGGTCGACCCCGAGGGCTTCCACATCGATTGGCATTTTCCCCAGCGCCTGCACCGCGTCGGTATGAAACAGCACGCCGTGTTCCCGCGCGATGGCGGCAAGTTCCCTGACCGGCTGAATAACACCTGTTTCATTGTTCGCCAACATGATGCTGACCAGCACAGTCTGCGGGCACAGAGCTTCTCTAAGCGACTGAAGCTCCACCTGCCCCACTCCATTGACCGGCAGATAAGTCACCTTCACCCCTTTTGCCTCTAAAGCACGGCACGTCGCAAGTACGGCTGGATGTTCAATCGTGCTGGTCACCAGGTGGGGCGGATTGACTTCAGTCGCATCCACAATGCCGCGAATGGCGAGGTTGTCCGCTTCGCTGCCGCCGCCTGTGAACAGGATGCGCCGGGCCGTACAGTTCAGGACCTGTGCGATCTGGCGGCGCGCCGCCTCCACTTTCTTACGGGCGCGGGTGCCCACGGAATGAATGCTGGATGGATTCCCCCATTCCTGCTCCAGCAACGGCAACATCGCCTTGAGGACCTCTGGATCAATAGGGGTGGTGGCGTTGTGATCGAGATAAACTTCGCGCCGCGGTACAGACGCCGAAGCTTTTGCGGCCGAGGGCACATCTTCGGAGGCATGAGATTCCGAAGTTTCAGCGGCGCTTCCCCGGGTTGTCAGCCCGACCTGACAAAGAAGGGTCTTGTAGATCGGGAAACCGGAGATGGGGTCAAAGCTTTCCAGGTCGGTCAGCTCGTTGACGTTGCACCGCTGCCACGCCTCGGGACCAAGCGGCCCTCCGCCTCCCATCTCGGCGTCAACGGCACCTACGGCCATGTTCTCGGTCACCCGCGCGCGATAATTCAGTTTTCCGCGCGGAGTCTCCACCCAGACCATATCGCCGTCACGAATTCCCCGGGCTGAAGCGTCTTCGCTGTTCATGGTCAGCAAGGGTTCGGGGTGCTGATCGATGAGCCCCTTGACGCCGTGATGCTGGCTGCGAAAATCATAACGAGTGCGCCCCCCGGAATTGAAAACCAGAGGATAGTTCGCGGCCAGGTCGGGGCGGCTCAGAGGACCCTCCTGAGGTTCGGTATACACCGGCAGGGGATCATAGCCGTGTTCGGCCAGAATCGAAGAGGCGATTTCAAACTTGCCGCCAGGGGTGTCGAAACCTGGTTTCCCATCCCGCCGCAAGCGCCCTTTTTCCCATTTCTTGTATTCCATCATGACGGTGTCGACCTGCACTGAGCCGCCGGACTTCCGAACCTGCTCGACCGTATAGCCGGTTCCCTCAAGCGCCTTTTCCAGGATCTCCTCCTCGCTTTGCGGATAGAGATCTCCATAGCCAAGGCGCTGCGCCAGTTCAGCCAGGATCAGAAAGTCGTTTCGTGCCTCCCCCTGGGGTTCGATCATCTTTTCGCGGATCTTGAACAGGGGGCCATAACGCATGTATGAGGTGGTTTCATACTGAGTGGTCGCTGGTAGAACAATATCGGCATAGGCCGCATCTGCGGTGAGATAGCGGTCGATCGTGACCAGAAAATCGAGCGCTCCCAGGGTTTGACGCCAGCGCTCAGGATCAGGCCAGCTGGTGAGCAGCGATCCTCCCTGGATCAGCAGAGCCCGAATCGGGTAAGGCCGCCCTTCGAGCACCGCCTCGGGCAGGGCGATGGCATGCGATTCGCCGCGATAGGCGCTGTAAACCGGGAATCGATCGCGCCCCAGAGCCTTCTTGACATCGGGGTTGGGCACCAGGTGGTCGCGATTCTGGGGAAACGAGTTCTCCTTCATCCGGAACAGCAGCCCCCCCGGAACGTCAAGTTGTCCGGCCAGAGCCCAGAGCGTGAAAACCGCGCGTATCGCCTGCACGCCACTGTCTGAGTATTCAAGGCCGGTGTACATGACAGGGCAGGCGCCCCGTGCGGCGGCGATGCGGCGCGCCAGTGCTCGCACCTGCTGCGCGGAGACTCCTGTGATCCCCTCAACCACTTCGGGACGGTAGTGCTGCACCAGCTGGCGCAACTCCTCGAAGCCAACGGTCCAGTTGGTGGCGAAGCCGGCATCATAAAGTTCTTCCTCAAGCAGAACCTGGATCATTCCAAGCGCCAAAGCCCCGTCGGTTCCGGGGCGGATGGGTATCCACTCGGCGTCGCAGGCGCGCGCGGTGCCATTTCGCTGAGGATCGATGGCGATCACTTCGGCGCCCCGCGCGCGTGCCCGCATGATCTGCTCATGCGCCAGCGGGGGCGAGTCGGTGGCGGGGTTGGCCCCCCAGATCACGATGAGCTCCGCCTGCTCAATGTCCGTATCCATCGTGATGTAGTACTCCCCCATGGTGACATGGGGAGCGATCATGGCGAACGAGACATAGCACAGCGCCCCGACTCCCAACGTATTAGGAGATCCGAAGGGAAACAGCACGCTCGAGGCGCTCGAGACGGTCACCCCGCTGGGTTGGAACAGATCGCACAGCGCCAGGTCAAAACTACCCCGACCGGTATAGATGGCGGTCGCCTCGGGGCCGTCCTCCTCCTTGATGGTCTGCAGGCGTTCGACGATCGTCTCGAACGCAGTGTCCCAGCTGATCGGCTCAAATTCATAGCTGCCTTTCTCACCGGTACGCCTGAGCGGCGTTTTTATCCGCTTCGGGTCATGGACGATCGCCGGGGAATGGCGACCGATCTCGCAAAGAATCCCCATCGGATGATCCGGCTGCGGTTCGACCCGCACCATCCTTTCTCCTTCCAGATGCACCTGCACCCAGCATCCCGCAGGGCAGATGCCGCAGAGTCCCTCTTTGATTCGTGAAAGTTCAGCGCTGGCCATATATAGATGTTCCTGTATAAGTGAGACTAGTTGGTTTCTATCCGGAATCTATGGCTGAAAACTAGTTGGCGGTGCCTTTTCCCAACAGCAGCAGGCTGAACCAATTCCGCTCGTCGGTGAAGACGCGGCGGAGGATGAACCCTACCTGCTGTAATTCTGTCAACAGACGTTCCAAGCGGAATTTCCGACTCACTTCGGTGCGGATGCGGGTCCCCCTGGGGATATCAAAGCGGCACTGTAAAGGGGAGATTCTGATCCGCTGATCGCGGATGAAGCAGGCATCAATTTCGATCTGCTCCTTCCCAGCATTGTATCGGGCCATGTGCTGCACCGCGTCCAGGTCGATGCCGCTGCCGAGTTCCCGGTTCATCCGGGCGAACAGATTGCGGGTAAAAGCCGCGGTCACGCCCGCCGCATCATTGTAGGCGGCTTCGAGAATCGAAGAGTCCTTCACCAGATCAACCCCAAGCAGAAAAAATCCCCCTGGTGGCAGGCTGGAGGAAACCTGCTCCAGAAACAGTCTCGCGGCCTCGGGGGTAAAATTCCCGATCGTGCTCCCCAGAAATAAGGCCATAACAGGTCCTGTCTGGCTCAGCATCGGCAGCGCCTCTTCGTAAGTGGCGTTCAGCCCTACCACCCGGGCCTGAGGATGGCGGCGGGCGATCGATTCCCCGGCGGCCTGCAGGGCGCTGTCACTGACGTCGATCGGCACGTAGGTGACCTGACCATCGCTTTGAATATAGCTTTGCAGGAGATGGGCGGTCTTCACAGAGCTCCCGGAGCCGAACTCCACCAGTGTCACGGGGCCGGTCACTTCACGAATTTCAGGTGCCTTTGCGGCCAGAATCGCTGCTTCGGTGCGAGTGAGGTAATACTCGGGCTGGCGCGTGATGCGCTCATACAGGTCGCTACCGTCTTTGTCATAAAGAAAACGACATTCAAGCTGGGGCGGATTTTTACCCAGTCCCGCTGCAACAGATTCAGCAAAATGCTCGACCGAAGACAGGGCGTGCGTGCCTTTGAAAATGGCGCTTTGGCACGGCGTATTAGTTCTCATTAGATCGTGAAAAGAGTCTTCGTTTTCAGTTGCAAAAAGGGTGTCAAACATTTCTTTATCCTTTGGTTATTCACCTCGATACTATGGAATATTGAAAAAGCATGAAAAGAGGGATCGAGGTGAAGGAATCAATACCCTGCATACCGGTAACTTGCCGCGCGGCCCTTGTAAGAGGTCTCTTTCTTTCAACTTTTCCTTCTGAATCTTCCGGGCGCTTCTCAAAATGAATTTCATTATTCTCCCGTTTGTGGATTTAGCCACAATGTGGGTAGGCCAGAATAATCAAAACTGGCTCGTTCATAGGGATCTGGATCCATGATGATTCCCAAAGTGACGTCTTTTTTTGTATTCGTATTCGCGCAGCGACAACGCCGTTCAGCCAAGCCGTCCTCCCTTGTTTTTCATGGATGGCTTCGACAAGCCTACCTGAAAAATTACCCCTGTAAACATTCCCACCCAAAAACTTGATTTGTGCAACGGCTGTGAAACGTGCGATGGGCTGTGCATGGAATGAAACGGAGGCGAACCAAGCTAACCAGGTGAAATAAAATCGATTAAGTTCAAAAAAGGGTAAAGGTGCTTTCTAGGAGCTTGTCGGACTTCCCATGCATCTATGAGCATATCAACTGCATGTCACCGGGGTCGGACCAAGCCAACTAGCCTTGGCCACCGAACTGGATAGCAATGACGATGTATATTTTGTCCCGGCGCTGGCGGGGTTAGTCGTCCCCTACAGGGACCCATATGCACGTGGGATGATTATCGGTTTGACCCGTGGCACCACGCGGCACCATCTGGTGCGCGCCGCGCTGGAAAGTCGCTTCTGACGCAGCCACACCGAACTCGCCGCAAGCTGGCGCCGCGCCTGGCGCTACACCCCCAACATGGAACGCGCAGCAGCCAAGCGCCTGCAGCAGCGCTGGCATCAGGCTGTTGCGCGCTCGCGTGGGTGGAATAAGGGGGAGTGAGGCGTTGGGAACGGGGCTTTTTCCTGGAAAGGCGCTGGAAGGACAGAACAACCGGGGAAGAAGAACGGCAGTATGTTCTTTGGATGATCTTTAAGCCAGTTTAGGCAGGTCTGCCTATGTTTGACGGTTAAAGTTACACAAAGTCTGAGAAAAGCAGATATTATGGGCGACTATGTAGGGTTGACGGACATTTTGATAATAGTTTAGGCGGACAGGTTCGTGTCTTTGTTTACAGTTTTATACAGACCTGTCCATTTATAGTTAGGCACCAAAGAATTACATGGAGGCATCGTGTCACTATTGGCGCAAATCATTGCATACGTAATCAGCCCGCTTGCCACATTGCTTGCCGTGTGGGTTGCATACTTGTCGCTATTCCGTAGCGCGGAACCGCAACTGCTCGTCTACTATCAACCCAGCCCCGATGTCCCTTCGCTCATCGACTTGGTGATAGAGAACATTGGCGGGGGCAACGCGATTGGAGTAACCTTTTCAGAGCCTTTGCCTATCAGCTGCTTTGGCATCGAAAAGCCGCAAGGCGAAGGTTCGGTGGTCTCCCGGCAGGGCTTTCCAGCAATTTCCCCAGGGCAGCGGTACGTCTTCAACGGTGGCCAGTATTCGGGGTTGCATAGCAAGCTTGGCAGCGGTCTAGCTGTACGGGCATCGTATAAATTTCGCAATCCCATCGGCTTCACGCGCAAGCGCGATGAGGCATTTACGCTTAGCATCGAATACATGGAAGGTATGCCCACGCGCACCAGCGCCAATCAAGCCATCGTCGATGCGCTCAAGGGGCCAAACACCACTACTCTCCAAGAAATTCGTAATGAAATTCGCGGCATCAACAAACAGCTTCAGTCTTTAGCCAAGCAACGTGAGCCGCAAGATGGTGGTGTTGGTGCCTAACATTTCGCTGCAGCCGACCGTTCAGTCGTCACGCCTTTTGCTTGCGCAAAAGCCGCGCCGCTGCCCGGCGGCTGAGCTCAGGCGTTAGTTGCAAAAATGATTTCAGCTACTCAATAGGGAACTTTTGTTTTTGATGAA